>CANNRR010000115.1 GCA_947508055.1 Burkholderiales bacterium | reverse complement strand
GCGCTGCTGGGAGTCAAGACCAGTACAGGCGATGCAGAAGGTGACGTGATTGCGGTACGTCCCGTTCAAGTGACGGCACAGGATGTAGCGCGGGTCGTTGCGGTGTTTACCGGACAGATACTACAAACACCTCCCATGCACAGCGCCTTGAAGAAAGATGGCAAGGCCCTGTACGAATACGCACGTGCAGGTATCGAAGTGGAGCGGGAAGCTCGTGCTGTCACGATTCATAAGCTGGAAGTGGCTATTGCCCCCGTGGATATTGCGCAAGCAGCTATCGAAATAATAGTGAAATGCAGCAAGGGAACCTACATCCGCACGCTGGGCGAAGACATTGGCGAGGCCCTCGGATGCGGTGCGCACCTGACCCGGTTGCGACGCGTGGCGACGGGTAACTTCACGGTGTCCCAATGTGTGACATTGGAGGCCCTGCAAGTGATGACGGAAGAAGAGCGACTAGCGTGCCTGTTGCCGGTGGATGCGCTGTTGGAGCGCCACACGGCGGTCACATTGGATAGGGAGAATGCAGGGCGGTTTCTGAGCGGCATGCGCCGCAGGGGGAATTGGCCTGATGAAGATATGGTATCGGTGTATGGCACCGAGCCATCCGCATTGCTGGGCACTGCCCACACCAAAGCGGGGGAGTTGATACCGGGGCGCTTGCTGAGCCCGCTTGAGGTTGCACAGTCTCAAACCCAGCAAGCACGGAACCAGGAACCAGCCTGAACGCCAGTGGCGTGCGGCACAACAGATTCAAGAGAAAGTGAACCATGAGCAATAAACAAATCCGCAATATCGCGATCATCGCCCACGTTGACCATGGCAAGACCACCATGGTGGACCAATTGCTCCGCCAATCCGGTACTTTTGCCAGCCACGAGAAGGTGGTTGACACCGTGATGGACAACAACGCGATTGAGAAAGAGCGTGGCATCACGATTCTGGCCAAAAACTGTGCCGTGACATGGGAAGGTACCCATATCAACATCGTCGACACTCCCGGGCACGCTGACTTCGGCGGGGAAGTGGAGCGCGCGCTGTCTATGGTAGACGGTGTGGTGCTGCTGATTGACGCGCAGGAAGGCCCCATGCCTCAGACCCGTTTTGTGACCAAGAAGGCGTTGGCATTGGGCTTGAAGCCGATTCTGGTGGTAAACAAGGTGGATAAGCCCGGCGCACGCCCCGACTGGGTCGTCAACGCTGCGTTTGATCTGTTCGACAAACTCGGTGCTACAGACGAGCAACTGGATTTTCCAGTGGTCTACGCGTCAGGCATCAACGGTTGGTCGTCGATGGAGGAGGGCGGGCAAGGCGAACAATGGGGCCCCGACATGTCGGCCTTGTTTAACACCATTCTCAAACACGTACCGCACCAGGAGGGGGACCCAAACGCTCCCTTGCAATTGCAAATTTCCGCACTCGACTTTTCAACCTTTGTTGGTCGAATCGGTGTCGGACGCATCAGTCAGGGCACGATTCGCCCAATGATGGATGTTGTCGTGATGGAAGGACCAGACGGCAAGCCGGTCAAGGGTCGTGTCAATCAGGTTCTGACATTCGAGGGTCTGGAGCGGATGCAGACGACAGAAGCAGGTCCTGGCGAAATCGTGTTGATTAACGGTTTGACCGAGATCGGCATTGGCGTCACCATTACCGACCCCGTCAATCCAATGCCTTTACCCATGCTGAAGGTCGACGAGCCAACCCTGACGATGAACTTTTGCGTCAACACCAGTCCGCTGGCCGGGCGTGAAGGCAAGTACGTCACCAGCCGCCAGATCTGGGATCGGTTGCAAAAGGAACTTCAACACAACGTGGCCTTGCGCGTCAAGGAGACCGGCGAAGAAGGTATCTTCGAAGTCATGGGTCGCGGCGAACTGCACTTGACCATTCTGCTAGAAAACATGCGTCGCGAGGGTTTTGAAATGGCTGTGAGCAAGCCGCGCGTGGTGTTTAAAGAAGTAGATGGTGAAAAACATGAGCCCATCGAAATGGTCACCGCTGATATTGAAGAGCAGCACCAGGGTGGCGTGATGCAGGCCTTGGGCGAACGCAAGGGTGACCTGGTGAATATGGAGTCCGATGGCCGTGGCCGTGTGCGTCTGGAGTACCGCATCCCGGCACGGGGCTTGATAGGTTTCACCAACGAATTCATGAATTTGACGCGTGGCTCTGGTCTGATTTCCAATATTTTCGACAGCTACGAGGCGCATAAGGGTGAAATTGGAGGTCGCAAAAACGGCGTGTTGATCTCCATGGATGCGGGTGAAATTTTTACCTACGCCTTGGGCAAGCTCGACGACCGTGGCCGCATGTTCGTGCGCGCCAATGATCCGGTCTATGAAGGCATGATTGTGGGTATCCACAGCCGTGACAACGATTTGGTTGTCAATGCGACCCGCACCAAGCAGTTGACCAACTTCCGTGTATCGGGCAAGGAAGACACGATCAAGATCACGCCACCGATTGAGCTGACGCTGGAATACGGCGTCGAGTTTATCGAGGATGACGAACTGGTCGAAATCACGCCCAAGTCGGTTCGCTTGCGCAAGCGCCACCTCACGGAAAGCGAACGCAAGCGCGCTGGAAGATAAAGGTTCCCCCATGCGGCCTTCGGCCGCCTCCCCCAAGGGGGCGCTACCGGCGGCCCGGCAGAGCCGGTTCCACGGTAGCCCTGAATGAAAGGCACGCTCTCCGATGGAGTCAACTTTTTTGCCATGAAACTCACACACAACCGGGCAGTGGCGCTGATGGTCGCGGTGGCCTTTATGTGGTCGACCGCAGGTGTGGTTACGCGGCATCTGGATGGTGCCCGCAGCTTCGAGCTTACCTTCTGGCGGGCAGCATTCACGGCGCTCTCGCTTTTGTTCATACTGCCGGTTTTGCGGGGCGCACGCGTCTTTGCCGACATCCGCCATGCCGGAACTGCATTCTGGGTCTCAGGGCTATGCTGGAGCGTGATGTTTACCGCCTACATGGTGGCACTCACGCTGACCAGTGTGGCCAATGTGCTGGTCACGATGTCGTTGGGCCCCTTGATGACGGCTCTGATCGCCCGCGTATGCATTGGCCACCGCATTCCCGTGCGGACCTGGGTTGCCATCCTCGTCGCCGGTGCCGGCATTGCGTATATGTATGGCACACAGCTTGCAGGTGGCCAACTGGTCGGGACCTTGGTTGCTTTGTGTGTACCGTTTGCCGGGGCCACCAACTGGACGGTCACCCAGAACGCACACGCGCAGGGTCACGATGTTGACCTGGTGCCCGCCGTTTTTGTGGGGGCAGTCATCAGTTGCGTTGTTACATTGCCGTTGGCATACCCTTTTCAGGCGACTGCGCATGATTTGCAACTGTTGGCCTACCTTGGCGTTTTCCAGTTGGCCATTCCATGCGTCCTGTCGGTCCTTTGTGCTCGCGTGTTGAAGGCACCCGAACTTTCATTGCTGGCATTGCTGGAGGTGGTATTTGGCATTGTGCTGGCCTGGTTGGGGGCCGGCGAAGCGCCAGGGCCCACGGTGCTGGTCGGTGGAACACTGGTCATTGGGGCACTTGTTGTCAACGAGTTGCTGGGCTGGAAAGATAGGAGTGCGAAGGCATGAACCCCTCAATCACTGAAATACAAACGACCGTCGCCGGCGGTGTTGGGCTGATTACATTGAACCGCCCCAAAGCACTCAATGCTTTGTCCTTGGCCATGGTTCAGGCTTTACTGGCCACGCTTCAGGCCTGGCGCGATGATCCTGCCGTCTTTGCCGTCGCGATTCGCGGAAGCAACAAGATCGGCCGCCCAGGTAGCCCCGAGGCCTTGTTTGGCGGCTTCTGCGCTGGTGGCGACATCCGATTCTTCCACCAGGCGGCGCTGGCGGGTGACTCCGCGCTGGATGACTTCTTCACGGAGGAATACACCCTTAACCACCTGATCCACAACTACCCGAAGCCTTATGTCGCCTTCATGGACGGCATCGTGATGGGTGGTGGCATGGGTATCAGCCAGGGCGCCAGTCTGCGCATCGTGACCGAGCGCACCAAGATGGCCATGCCGGAGACCGGGATTGGCCTGTTTCCCGATGTCGGCGGTGGCTATTTCCTGAGCCGCTGCCCCGGCTACGTGGGGGAGTACCTCGCGCTGACCGGTGACACCATTGGTGGAGACCAGGCCGTGGCCTGGGGCCTGGCTGATGTGTGCGTGCCGTCTGAGTTGTTGCCGGCGTTGTGGGCGGCCCTCATGACGCAGGGTTCAGTGGAAAATTTGAAACGCTGGATTGCTACCAATGTTATAGCTGCTCACGCAGATTCCACGGGTGCTACAGGCCAGTTCGACATAAATAACTTTGCTTCATTCGGGCTTGGAAGTATCTCGTCCATCGTCGCCGCACTGGAAGCCACTGGCACCAAGCCCGCACGCTCAACGGCCGCCACGCTGCGCCATCGCAGCCCGCTGATGTTGCATGTGGTTCTAGAGCAGATTCGCCGCGCCCGCAGCATGACGCTGGCGGATGACTTGCGTATGGAGCGTGACCTGGTGCAGCACTGCTTTTACACCGCCCATCTGGAGCGCAGTGGGCACGCCAGCGAGACCGTCGAGGGCATTCGCGCCCTGGCCATTGACAAGGATTACAAACCCGTCTGGAACCCAGCACGCATTGCAGATGTGACACCGGACATGGTCGCGCCGTTCTTTGCCAGCCCGTGGCCAGCCGGAACCCATCCACTCAAAGATTTGGCATAGGTAGAGTCTAGGAAGAGGCTGGGCGCCAGAGCGTTTTGCGCAGGTCAAGGAGGAGCCCGCACAGCGGGCGGGGGACACGGAGCAAAACGCTCTGGCGCCCAGCCTTTAGCGGCTTTTGCTTTTCATGGCGCGCTCAACCTCGCGCTTGCCTTGGCGGTCCTTGATGGTGTCACGCTTGTCATGCTCGGCCTTGCCCTTGGCCAGGGCAACTTCACATTTGACCTTGCCGTCCTTCCAATGCAGGTTTATGGGTACCAGGGTGTAGCCTTTTTGCTCGACCTTCGTTATGAGCCGCTGGATCTGCTCCTTGTGCATCAACAGCTTCTTGGTCCGCACGTTGTCCGGGTTCACATGGGTGGAGGCCGTGTGCAGCGGGTTGATCTGCAAGCCAATGATGAACAGTTCGCCGCCACGGATGACGACATAGCCATCCGTTAGCTGAACTTTGCCTTCCCGCAACGACTTCACTTCCCAGCCTTCCAGCACCAGACCGGCCTCGAAGCGCTCCTCGAAGAAATAGTTGTACGCAGCTTTCTTGTTATCGGCGATGCGGGTGTTGATTACAGGTTTCTTGGCCATGTGATTCAGTTGGGGACGACAGACGGAAAAAGTAGAGGTGCTTCAGGGCTTGTCTACAATCCCGCGCAGACCCCCATTCTATGAAAACCGTTCACAAGTCCGTTTTGATCTGGTACAGCCCGCAAGAGATGTACATGCTGGTGACCGATGTCAATCAATATTCAAAATTTCTCCCTTGGTGTGAGCGGGCTCGGGTGGTCGAAGAACACGACGATGGCATGACGGCTGAAATGGGTATCGCCTTTGGTGGGGTTCGCCAGACGTTCAGCACACGCAATGTCCATGTTCAGGACAGTCAGGTCCACATGCAACTGCTCGATGGACCCTTTTCCAAGTTAGAAGGCCAATGGAATTTCGTTCCGCTGGGGGACGGTTCTCAACGCGCCTGCAAAGTCGAGTTGACGCTTAATTACGGGTTTGACCGATCCGCATTAAGTTCGCTGGTAAGTCCGGTTTTCGACAAGATCGCGGGCAGCATGGTGGACGCCTTTGTCAAACGTGCGCAGCAGGTGTACGGAGACTGACATGGCGATCTCCATCGTGGTCGCTTATTCTCCGCGTGCGCGTGAAGTCGTCGAAATGCCATTGAAGGTGGAGCGAGGCTGCACGGTCGGGCAGGTGCTCCAGTGTGCAGATTTCCTTGCCCAGCCTCTGGCTGTTGGCTTCGAAGTGGCAGGGTTTGGAGTTTGGGGCCGCAAAGCCAGCAAGAGCGATGTACTTCAGGAACATGACCGACTGGAAATTTACCGCGCACTCACCGTGGACCCCAAGGTGGCTCGCCGCGAGCGCTTTGTGAAGCAGGGTGCAAAGAAAGCGGCGGGGTTGTTTGCCAACCGCCGAATCGGTGCCAAAGCCGGTTATTAATGCGCCGTCTTGTATCCCAACGGCGACTATTTGCAGTCTGTGGCGATGATGCCCTGAATGCGTCTAATCTCCTGTGCACGGCTAGCGTCATCCATGATTTCCTGTCCACCCGATGCATTGGTACGCCCAATGCGGACACCAGACTCATATGTTACTTTGGCCTGCTTTGCACGGGCACAATTTTCAATTTTTGCCATGGTCACTCGTTCTTCGTCAGCCATTTTTTTGGCCAATTCGGCATCTTGAGCCTGCTTCTTTTTGGCCTCGAGCTCCTTATCCAGACCGGTTGGTTTGCCAGTCGGTAACGCGGCACCTGCTGGAGCGGAAGCTGACTCAGCAATGCCATCGGGCGGCAAGCTAACTGCTGGCGTCCGCCCACGTGGGCGTTTCAAAATATTCTTGTCCAAAATGTCAGCAGGCGGTGCGCGATCACTGAACACTTTGTGTCCATCTTTGTCAATCCATTGCCACTGTGCAGTTGCCGAAAAGCACAGCCCGGCCAAAGCAGCCATTATGAGTGTTTGAATCAGTTTCATGGTCAAAGTGTAGCGTCCAAGGGTGCCCATGAGAAGTAACTAGAGCGAAGCGTGGTGTTTTTGCCAGGGTTAATACGGGCCTTTCGTGCAGGTAAACCGATGCCACGGGTACAATTTCGACATTTGGAGCTTTGAAATGCGCCTCCTCGGCAAAGCGCTCACCTTCGACGATGTGTTGTTGGTTCCTGCGTACTCCCAAGTCCTGCCTAAGGACACTTCCCTAGCCACCCGTTTCTCTCGCAACATTGAACTCAACCTGCCATTGGTGTCGGCCGCCATGGATACGGTAACCGAGGCCCGCCTAGCCATCGCCATTGCGCAGGAGGGCGGAATTGGCATCGTGCACAAGAACCTGACCGCCGCTGAACAGGCCGCCCAGGTCGCCAAGGTCAAACGGTATGAGTCCGGTGTACTTCGCGACCCGGTGGTGATCACCCCTTCGCACACCGTCCGCCAGGTCATGAATCTTTCTGAGCAACTTGGAGTGTCAGGTTTCCCGGTTTGCGATGGTGGCAAGGTTGTCGGCATTGTGACCGGACGGGACCTTCGATTTGAGACCCGGTATGACCTGCCCGTCAGCCAGATCATGACGCCTCAGCACAAACTGGTGACCGTGCCCGATGGAACGACCATCAGCCAGGCCAAGGTGTTGCTCAATCAATACAAAATTGAGCGACTGTTAGTGATTAATGACGCGTTTGAGCTAAAGGGACTCATCACCGTCAAGGACATCACCAAACAAACCAGTTTTCCCAATGCCGCACGGGATGCCCAAGGCAAGTTGCGGGTTGGTGCTGCCGTCGGAGTGGGCGAAGGCACAGAAGAGCGCGTGGAAGCGCTGGTGCGTGCCGGAGTCGACGCTATCGTGGTCGATACAGCGCACGGACACAGCCACGGTGTTATCGAACGGGTCCGCTGGGTCAAAAAGAATTACCCCCATATTGACGTGATCGGAGGCAACATTGCCACTGGCGCAGCAGCTCTGGCTTTGGCTGAAGCCGGCGCCGATGCGGTCAAGGTAGGCATAGGGCCCGGCTCCATTTGCACCACGCGCATCGTGGCCGGCGTGGGTGTACCCCAGATCATGGCGATTGACAGCGTCGCTAGTGCGCTGAAGGGTTCGGGTATTCCGTTGATCGCAGACGGCGGTATCCGTTATAGCGGCGACATTGCCAAGGCACTGGCTGCAGGCGCCAGCAGTGTCATGATGGGTGGCATGTTTGCGGGAACTGAAGAAGCACCTGGCGAAGTTATTTTGTTCCAGGGGCGCAGCTACAAGAGCTACCGTGGCATGGGGTCCATCGGCGCCATGCAGCAGGGTAGTGCCGACCGCTATTTCCAGGAGTCGAGCACTGGGAACCCGAATGCCGACAAGCTGGTACCTGAGGGTATCGAAGGTCGGGTGCCGTACAAAGGTTCCATGGTGTCCATCGTCTATCAAATGGCAGGCGGCATTCGAGCCAGCATGGGTTACTGTGGGTGCCCAACCATTGACGACATGCAAAGCCGCGCAGAGTTCGTGGAAATCACCACCGCCGGCATCCGCGAGAGTCACGTTCACGACGTTCAGATCACCAAAGAGGCACCCAATTATCGTGCTGACTGATCCATCCGGCATGGCGCTGGGTGGGCGACCGGCTGCGATGCGCTTCATCATGATCGCGGTGCTGATTGACATGATGTCGATCGGCCTCATGATTCCGGTGTTGCCGCATCTGGTTGGGCAATTCACACACTCACAGGCCGATCAGGCGTTCTGGTTTGGTGCAGTTTCGTTTGCTTTCGGCATTGCAACCTTCTTTGGCTCACCAATTTTAGGGGCGTTATCAGACCGGTTTGGTCGCAGACCGGTATTGCTGATCGGATTTTCCGGCTTGGCGTTCAATTTTTTCATGACAGCAGCGGCGACCAGTCTGTGGATGCTGGTTTTTGTTCGCCTCATAGGCGGTGGCATGCAAGCCAACATTGCCGTGGCCAATGCCTACGTGGCCGATATCACACCCGCTGCAGACCGTGCCCGGCGCTTTGGCCTGTTGGGCGCAATGATGGGACTGGGATTTATATTGGGCCCCGCATTGGGAGGCATTCTGGGTGATTTGGACTTGCGCTTGCCCTTTGTGGCGTCAGGTTCGCTTGCCGTGATCAACTGGATTTATGGTTTCTTTGTGCTGCCCGAAAGTCTTCCCAAGGACCGACGTACACCCTTTGCATGGCGCAAAGCCAATCCCGTTTCGGCGCTGCACGGTTTGATCCATTTGAGTGGCGTCGGTCCGTTGATTGCTGTCATCGCACTCAGCACCTTGGCGCAGTTCATGTTGCACTCGACCTGGGTGCTTTACACCACGTTCAAGTTTGGTTGGGGCCCCCGTGAAACAGGCTGGTCACTAATGGTAGTAGGACTCGTCAGTGTGATGATGCAGGGAGTATTGCTGAAGCATATTCTCAGACGCATTTCGCCGCAGCGCCTTGCGGTAGTCGGCCTGTGCAGCGCCAGCCTCGCTTATTTTGCCTATGGTTTGGCCACCGAACCCTGGATGCTGTTTCTGATCATTGTTCTCAATATGCCATCAGCGGCGACTGGCTCGACCCTGCAGAGCATCGTATCCAGCGCAGCGGGCGAGAAGATACAGGGTCGCACGCTGGGTGCTGTCTCTTCGCTCAACAGCATGATGGCTGTGCTGGCACCCGTGGCCGGTGCCGGTATGCTGACACTGGTTGCGCACGCCCCGGTTGGTGATATGCGACTGGGCCTCCCGTTTTTTGTGGGCGGCGTGATTCAATTGCTTGCCCTGGGCCTTGCGGTCTGGCATTTTCAACGCCAGCGCAACCTTCACGCTGGTATTTCTTCAGTTTCCAAACCATGACACACGAACGCATTCTTATCCTCGATTTCGGATCACAAGTCACGCAGCTCATCGCCCGCAGGGTGCGCGAGGCCCACGTGTTTTGTGAAGTGCACTCGTGCGACGTGAGCGAATCTTGGATTCGTGAATACGCCAGGAATGGCAAGCTCAAGGGCGTCATTTTGTCCGGCAGCCATGCCAGTATTTACGAGGAAACGACTGACAAGGCGCCACAGGTGGTGTTCGAGTTGGGTATTCCCGTCCTGGGAATTTGTTACGGCATGCAAGCCATGGCACAACAGCTTGGGGGGAGGGTAGAAGCAGGGCACACGCGGGAGTTTGGTTCAGCCCAAATACGGGCGCGCGGCCATACCCGTCTTTTTGATGGCATTCAGGACAGTGCAACGTCTGATGGCCACGGCATGCTGGATGTGTGGATGAGCCACGGCGACAAAGTTACCGAATTGCCGCCAGGTTTTTCGCTCATGGCTTCCAATGACGCCTGTCCGATAGCGGGCATGGCGGACGAGTCGCGAAAGTTTTACGCGGTTCAGTTTCACCCGGAAGTAACCCACACCAAACAGGGGCAGGCCATCCTGAACCGTTTTGTGCTGGACATTTGCGGCACGCGTGCCGATTGGATCATGGGTGACTACATCGCGGAAGCGGTGCAGCGAATTCAAGAACAAGTGGGTGACGAGGACGTGATTCTGGGGCTTTCAGGCGGAGTGGACTCGTCCGTGGCCGCCGCGTTGATTCACCGTGCCATTGGCGATCAACTTACCTGCGTGTTCGTAGACCATGGCTTGCTGCGCCTGAACGAGGGCGACATGGTGATGGACATGTTCGTCGGAAAATTGCATGCGAAAGTGATGCGGGTCGATGCCAGCGAGCAGTTTCTTGGACACCTGGCCGGCGTGGCAGAGCCGGAAGCCAAGCGCAAGATCATCGGCCGCGAGTTTGTAGAAGTGTTTAAGGCTGCAGCCCTCAAGCTAACTGCGCATGACGCTACCAAAAAAGGAGCGGCTTTCCTGGCGCAAGGCACCATCTACCCGGACGTGATCGAGTCGGGCGGCGCAGGCAACAAGAAGGCGGTCACGATCAAGAGCCACCATAACGTCGGTGGCTTGCCCGAGCAACTGGGTCTCAAACTGTTGGAGCCATTGCGTGAATTGTTCAAGGACGAAGTACGCCAACTGGGTGTCGCTTTAGGCTTGCCACATGACATGGTGTACCGCCATCCCTTTCCTGGGCCGGGTTTGGGCGTGCGCATTCTGGGCGAGGTCAAAAAGGAGTACGCCGACTTGCTGCGTTGCGCCGATGCTATCTTCATTGAAGAGCTGCGCAACTTCAAAGACGACGCCACAGGGAGGACCTGGTATGACCTGACCAGTCAGGCATTCACTGTTTTTTTGCCTGTGAAGAGCGTGGGCGTCATGGGTGACGGGCGGACCTACGATTACGTGGTCGCACTGCGTGCTGTCCAAACCAGCGACTTTATGACTGCAGACTGGGCTGAACTGCCATATGCGCTACTCAAAAAGGTATCCGGACGCATCATCAATGAGGTGCGTGGCATCAACCGAGTCACCTACGACATTTCCAGCAAGCCTCCTGCCACTATTGAGTGGGAGT
>CANNRR010000114.1 GCA_947508055.1 Burkholderiales bacterium | reverse complement strand
TCCAACAACGCCAGGCAGCCCGGCGCATCGACTTGCATGCACACATCGGCCACGGGCAGGTGTTGGCCCCAACCGGCTTGCGGGTAGTCGATATAGCCACGGCGGTTCATCATCGTCTGCCCCTGTGCGATGCCGTCGGTCGCCACACGGATGCTGCCACGTTCCAATTTGAATAATTCGGGATTGACCAAGTAGATGAAAGCCAGCAAGTCGTGCGCAAAACAGCCTGGGTTGAGTGCCAGGTGTTTGTGTAAACCGCTGTAGAACGTGGCATAGAACGCAACTGCATGGTGCAGCGTATCGGTGGCCACATGGTGGTGGTGGTCGGCTATTTTCTTGAACAGGACCAACTCGGTCACCACACGGTGGGTCACATCCAGCCCGACCATGGTGAGCTTCCAGGGGGCGGTAAACACAGCGTCTGCCGCATGCGGGTCGTTCCAGATATTGGCCTCTGCCACGGGGGATACATTGCCGGGCTCGTCGATGGTGCCACCCATGATGATGACTTCATGCAACAGCTTGTGCAGATCTGGCTCCAGCTTGAGTGCCAGGCTCAGGTTCCCCAGCGGGCCAACGGCCACCAGCGTGATGTCGCCTGGTTGTGCACGGGCCATGTCGACGATGAACTGGGCCGACGAACGCGGATCCAGTGCGTTGGATGTGGGCACGCGGCTACTCAGATTGCCCAGACCATCGGCACCGTGTATGAAATCTGGCGGTGCCTCACCGGGCTTGACCCAAGGTGCTTTGACACCACGAGTCACAGGCATGTCCCGGCCCGCGATGGCAGTCAGGTACAGCGCGTTGGTGGCCGCCTGCTCGACCGAGACGTTGCCAAATGTGGTGGTGATACCCACCACGTCGATGCCGGGGTGGGCCAGTGCGAAATACAGGGCCATGGCGTCGTCAACGCCGGGATCGGTGTCATAAATGACTTTGCGGGGAGTGGGTGTGTCCATCAGGTTTTGATCAGGAAAGGTTTTTAGCTGGCAAACCACAGTAAGTTCGCAGGGCGTCGATTGCAGCGGTGTCGGTTGGCGGTTGGCGGCTCAAAAATTCTGTGACTTCGGTGGCTTGGGGAATGCTGGCCTGTGCGCCCGGCCGGGTGCACGCCAGAGCGCTGGCTGCGCAAGCCAATGGCAAAGCCTGCTGCAGGTCCGCGCCACGGCTCATGGCAGCGACCAGGCTGCCGCAAAAGGTATCGCCCGCTGCGGTGGTGTCCACCGGGTCAATGGTGAAGCCCGGTTGCAAGAAAAATGCACCCTGAATGCGGGCGCAGCAACCCCGGTGCCCTAGCGTCACGATAACGGTTGGTACAGGCGTGCGCTCCATGCACTGTGCGATGCTGCCCGCGTGGTGGGCAAGCGCCGCCAGTTCACCCTCATTGACGATCAGAACATCCACCACGTCCAGCAACTCGGCGGGCAAGTCATGCATGGGGGCGGCGTTGAGTACGACCGTCACGCCGCCTTTGCGCGCAGTTCGGGCGTAGGAAAGGACCGTGGCAAGCGGTATTTCTAGCTGCATCAGCAAGTGACCGATGCCTTCCAGCGCTGGCAGATGCTTGGGGTGCAGATACAGGTTGGCACCGGGCGCCACGGTGATGGCGTTCTCGGCCTGGTCGGACACGCAGATAAATGCGACTCCGGTGGGCTGACCCTGGGCGCGCACGACGCTGAGCGCAACGTCGGCTTCGCGCAACGATGCTTCGATGGGCGGTGCAAACGCATCATCTCCCATGGCGGTCAGGAACTGCGTCGGTACGCCACCCGCACGGGCGCAGGCAACGGCCTGGTTGGCACCCTTGCCCCCGGGAAAGGTTTCGAAGGCGCGACCCAGCACGGTTTCCCCTGGGCCGGGGATGTGAGGGGCCCGGACCACAAAGTCCAGGTTGGCGGAGCCTGCTACCAGTATCATGAAGTGTCCCGTGTGTCCGAAGTGGGCTTCCATTGTGTAGTGGAAAACGCAGAGTGCGCAGAAATCCCGATAGGGAATCACCCTGATTGCAGGGAATTGCTGCGTCGATACGCTAAAGTGCTTTCTGGTCTGGCAATGAATAAAGGGTTGATATGAGTTTCAAGAACATCGCGCGCCTGTGTTTGCTCACCGCTGCATTAGCCGCAAGCTTTCAGGCGGCTGCCGAACCGGCTATTGTTTTCGATATGGGTGGCAAGTTTGACAAGTCCTTCAATGAGGCCGCCTACCGTGGCATGGAGCAGTGGAAGAAGGAAACTGGCAAGGCCTACCTCGAATTTGAGATTTCCAACGAGTCCCAACGTGAGCAAGCCATTCGTCGAATGGCTGAGCGAGGCGCCAACCCCATCATTGGCATTGGTTTTGGCCAGGCTTCCAGCATAGAAAAGATTGCCAAGGAGTTTCCCAAGCTGCAGTTTGCCATCATCGACATGGTGGTAAACCAGCCCAACGTTCAGTCGGTCGTGTTCAAGGAGCACGAAGGCAGCTTCCTTGTTGGCGCCATGGCGGCTATGGCCAGCAAGACCGGCAAGGTGGGCTTTGTTGGTGGCATGGATATTCCGCTGATTCGCAAGTTTCAGTGCGGCTACGAGCAGGGCGCTAAATATGCCAACCCCAAGGCCGAGGTCTTTGCGAACATGACCGGTACCACGGGTGCTGCCTGGAGCGACCCCGCACGCGGTGGCGAGCTGGCACGTGCGCAATTTGCCAAGGGCGCTGATGTGGTGTTTGCCGCCGCCGGTGGCACGGGTATGGGCGTGTACCAGGCCGCCAAAGACAGTGGCAAGCTGGCCATCGGTGTAGACAGCAACCAGAACCATCTGCAGCCCGGCACCATGCTCACGTCCATGATCAAGAAGGTTGACGTGGCGGTCTACAACGTAGCCAAAGGCCACAAGGCAGGTGTTTCGGTGTTGGGACTGAAAGAAGGCGGCGTGGATTACGCTTTGGATGACAACAACGCGAAGTTGGTCAATGCCGACATGAAGAAGAAAGTGGACGCCATCAAGGCCGACATCATCAGCGGCAAGATCAAGGCGGCTGACTACATGGCCGACAACGCCTGCAAATACTGATGACCGGCGCTGCCGCGCGTGCGGCCATTGCGGTGCGCATGTCCGGCATTCACAAACGCTTTGGTGCTGTGGCCGCCAATGCGGACGTCAACCTGACCGTGCACGCCGGGACGGTGCATGGGCTGGTGGGTGAAAACGGTGCCGGCAAAAGCACACTGATGTCGGTGCTGTATGGTTTTTACCAATCCGATAGTGGTTCCATCGACGTGTTTGGACAGCCGGCCAACATTCGCAATGCAGATGATGCCATCGCGCTTGGCATTGGAATGGTGCACCAGCATTTCATGCTGGTTGACACTCTGACGGCGTTGGAAAATGTGATGCTGGGGGCTGAGCCCCATTGGCTCCTGCGAAGCGCCAACGCGCAGGTGCGCAGCAAGCTCGAAGCATTGATGCAGTTGACCGGCTTGCACGTGGACTTGGGTGCCCAAGTGGCTGACTTGCCGGTGGGAGACCGCCAGCGGCTGGAGATTTTGAAAGCCCTTTACCGGGGCGCGAAAATATTGATTTTGGATGAGCCCACTGCCGTCCTGACCCCGCAGGAGACCGAGCAACTTTTTGGCGTTCTGCGACTGCTGCGCGGGCAGGGCACGACGATTCTACTGATCACCCACAAGCTGAAAGAAGTCATGCGCCTGTGTGACCAGGTCACGGTTATGCGTGCAGGTCGCGTGGTGCAGGACTTGCAGATTGCTCAAGCGTCGGTCGAGGGTTTGGCCGAAGCGATGGTGGGCCGCAATGTCCAGATGGGTCGACTGGCAGAAGACACCCGACCCGTTGGCAACATTTTGTTGCGGGCCAGTCAGCTGACGGTGCACGATAGCATGAACGTTGTGCGACTGGATGGTGTGAGCCTGAGTTTGCGCGGTGGTGAAATTGTGGGTGTTGCCGGTGTCTCAGGCAACGGACAGAGCGAACTGCTCGAGGTGCTGTCCGGCATGGTGGCACCAATCCATGGGGAGTTGACGTTGGGGGAAACCGCGTTCAGTTCCAGCACCTGGCTGGACCCGCACGCGGCACGCGCCTTGGGCGTGGCCCATGTACCCGAAGACCGCCATGCCAGGGCCATGGTGATGGATTTTGGGGCCTGGGAGTCAGCCGTCCTGGGGTACGACGGTTTGCCGGAATATGCATCGGGCGGTTGGATGAACCATGCCGCCATGAAACAGGCGACTGCCACCATGATGGAGCGTTTTGACGTTCGCCCGCGCGATCCGGCGCTTTTCAGCCGCAGTTTTTCGGGTGGTAACCAGCAAAAGCTGGTGCTCGCGCGCGAGTTGGGTCAGTCACCCAAGGTGTTGCTGGTAGGGCAACCCACGCGCGGTGTGGACATTGGTGCCATTGAATTCATTTATGCTCAATTGCGTGCCATGCGCGACGCGGGGTGCGCGGTGTTGGTGGTTTCCAGTGAGCTGGATGAAATCCTGGCGTTGTCCAACCGGGTGATTGTGATGAATCAGGGGCGCATCGCCGGTGAGTTGGCAATAGAGGACTGCACGGAAGCCAGTCTGGGCTTGCTGATGGTCGGAGGCGCCGCATGAGCTCGTCGCAGGGTTCCCGCGCCTTGCCCCGTTGGGCTGATCTGGTTCTGTTGCCAGCGGTGTGCCTTGCCATTGCCTTGCTGGCGGCGGGCGCCGTGGTGGCACTGGTTGGGCAGCATCCGGCCGAGGTTATTTCGGTCCTGACGCACGGTGCGTTTGGCACGGCCCGTGGCCTGAGTTACACGCTGTACTACGCCACTACTTTTGTGTTCACCGGGCTGGCCGTGGCGGTAGCGTTTCATGGGGGCCTATTTAATATTGGCGGTGAAGGTCAGGCCATTCTGGGTGGCTTGGGCACTGGTTTGGTTGCCCTGTGGTTTTCGGCATTTTTGCCGGCGTGGTTGATGCTGCCGCTGATGGTGGTCGCCGGCGCATTGTTTGGGATGGCCTGGGCTGTGGTGCCGGGCTATCTGCAGGCTTATCGGGGGAGCCATGTGGTCATTACGACCATCATGTTCAACTTCATTGCCAGTACTTTGCTGGTCTACCTGATGGTCAATCACTTGCGACCGGTGGGTGCCATGTCGGTGGAAAGTGTGGCGTTTGGTGATTCGGCCAAATTACCAGGCATGCATGAGGCTTTGGCGTGGATCGGCGTGGATTGGCCTACGTCGCCTTTGAATCTGAGTGTGGTCATTGCGGCTTTTGCTGCAGGCGGCGTGTACCTGTTCTTGTGGCGCACCAGGGCGGGATACCGCTTGCGCACGGTGGGGTCCAGCGCCAGCGCAGCCGAATACGCGGGTATTCGCCCGAGCCGCCAGGTTATTGTTGCAATGGCGGTTTCAGGCGCGCTGGCGGGACTGGTCGGCATGAATGAAATTGCGGGTGTGCACGGTAAATTGCTGCTGGAGTTTGTCAGTGGCGCAGGCTTTACCGGGATTGCCGTGGCCCTGATGGGCCGCAACCACCCGGTGGGTATTGTGTTCGCCAGCATTCTGTTTGGGGCGCTGTTTCAGGGCGGCGCGGAAGTGGCGTTCGAGGTGAGGGGTTTTAGCCGCGACATGGTGGTCATGCTGCAAGGGTTCATCGTGCTGTTCTCGGGGGCCATGGTCTATGTCATCGCACCACTGGTGGCCAGGGCATTGAATGTGGCCCGCCTTCTGTTGCCACAGAGAAAACCAGTGGGGCCGCCTGGAGCAAGCCATGGATGAAGCGTTGCTGGGAACCCTGTTGGCGTCTACGCTACGGCTGGCAACACCACTGATTTTTTGTGCGCTGGCAGGGCTGTTTTCCGAGCGATCGGGCGTGGTGGATATTGGCTTGGAAGGCAAGATGCTTTTTGCGGCTTTCGCGGCAGGAGCGACAGGTGCTGTTTCAGGGTCCACAACGTTGGCCATGCTGGCTGCGATTGGCGTGGCCATTGCCCTGTCGTGGATGCACGGCCTGGCCTGTGTCAGCCACCCGGGCGATCAAGTGGTGTCCGGTGTTGCCATCAACATCATTGCCTCGGGTTTGACGGTAGTGTTGGGCGTTGCCTGGTTTGCGCAGGGTGGGCAGACTCCGCCAGTGACCACGGAGGTTCGGATACAGCCCATATTTCCGCAAGCATCTGCCGCAATGGCCGGTGTTCCGTGGTTGGGTGCGTTGTTGGGCGAAGGACTGATGGGGCACAACGTGCTGGTCTACCTGGCGTTGCTGCTGGTGCCGCTGTCATGGTGGCTGCTGTTCAGAACCCGCTTTGGGCTGCGCTTGAGGGCTGTCGGTGAGAACCCGAAAATGGTGGATGCGGCAGGCGTTTCGGTCACCGGGCTGCGGTACACGGCGCTAACGCTCAACGGCCTGCTGTGCGGACTGGCGGGTAGCTACCTGGTTTTGGCTCAAAGTGCCAGCTTTTCCCCCAATATGACTGCAGGACGTGGCTTCATGGCATTGGCGGCGCTGATTTTTGGCCGCTGGCACCCAGTAGGCGCGGTGTGGGCCTGCCTGTTGTTCGGGTTGCTCGATGCGGCTGCCATTCGCCTCCAGGGTGTTCAATTGCCTATGTTGGGCGAGGTTCCAGTGCAGGCCATTCAGGCTTTGCCCTATGCGCTGACGGTTGTTTTGCTGGCTGGTTTCATTGGCAAGGCCGTAGCGCCGCAGGCTTTGGGGCGGCCTTACACAAAGGAACGATAGCCGACGTGTTTTGCCAACGCCCGCATCTGCGGATGCGGATTTCCATAGCAGTCGTCAGTGGCATGGCAGCAAACGCTGATAGAGTTCTGCCCTTCCTGGAGAAAATATGAAGCGACTTTTGACGACAGTTCTGGTAACCCTATGCGTGGGTGCGTTCGCACAGGGAAAGCCCATCAAGATTGGCGAGATCAACAGCTATTCCAGCATGCCGCAGTTCACCAGTCCCTACAGACAGGGATGGCAGTTGGCGGTTGAGGAAATCAATGCCAAGGGTGGGCTGCTTGGACGCACAGTGGAAGTTATTGCGAGGGACGATGCTGGTAAACCCGAAGAGGCCTTGCGCCATGCCATCGAGCTAACGTCGAATGAACATGTGGACGTTTTGGCCGGGGGCTTTTTGTCCAACGTGGGTTTGGCCCTGGCCGACCATGCGTTGAAGAACAAGCGGCTGTTTGTAGCGAGTGAGCCATTGACCGATGCACTGGTGTGGGACAAGGGCAACCGGTACACTTTCCGTTTGCGCCCCAGTACCTACATGCAGGCCGCCATGCTGGTGGAAGAAGCTGCCAGGCTGCCTGCCAGGCGTTGGGCCACCATTGCGCCCAATTATGAGTATGGACAAAGTGCGGTGGCCAGTTTCAAGGAGCTGCTCAAGGCACGCCGTCCGGACGTCGAGTTCGTGGCGGAGCAGTGGCCTGCACTTGGTAAGCTCGATGCCGGTACTACGCTACAGGCCATCACACAGTCCAAGCCGGATGCCATCTTCAACGTAACCTTTGGTGCCGATCTTGCCAAACTGGTGCGTGAGGGCAACCAGCGCAATGTGTTCCCCAAGACGCCGGTGGTGTCCATGCTGTCGGGCGAGCCGGAGTATCTGGACGTGCTCAAGGACGAGACCCCCAAGGGCTGGATTGTGACCGGCTACCCATGGGACCAGATCGACACGCCAGAGCACGCCTCGTTCGTCGCCAATTACTACAAGAAATTCAACGAAAATCCCAAGGTTGGGTCGGTGGTGGGCTATGCCACGATGCAGGCGATTTTTGCTGCCATTAGCAAGGCCAAAAGCACGGATAACGAGAAGTTGGTCGCGGCCATGCGCGGCTTGAAGTTTGTGACGCCCTTCGGTCCAGCCGAGTTTCGCGCGATTGACCAGCAGTCGACCATGGGCGCATTTGTTGGCAAGCTGGACTTACGCGGACAAAAGGGTACGATGGTGCAGTGGCGCTATGCTGATGGCAAAAACTACCAGCCACAGGACAGTTATGTAAGCAATCGCCGTCCGGCAGCAGCCAATCAGTAAAGGCTTGTTGTATGCCATCCACTATTTGGGTCAAGGTTGTAGGGTTCAGTGGCGTGGAGAGGCACTCGATTAACACGCTGTTTCGGTTGTCTGTGCGCCAGACGCCTTCCTACAGTCTGTGGACCCAGGATGCGCCGGCACCTCCACATGTATCGCTGATTGATCTGGATTGCCATCAGGCTGAAGTTGAAATGGCTTCACCTACCTTCAATCCAAACCACAAGGTTATCGCTATCGGCGGCAAGCCACATAGCCAGGCCGCGTACAGTTTTCAGCGTCCGGTGGATTGGAATGTCATTGTGCGGGTGTTGGATGGCTTGTTTGTTTCCCATGTCAGTCTGGATGCCGATACCGTGCATCATGAACTGGGTGAAACCACTGTTCCACCGGGAATGCGCGCAACGCTGCTGGTGGGTATGAAGCCGGAGGAACGTCTGTATCTGCGTGCACGCCTGGCACTGGCTGGTTTGACTGACGTTGACGAAGCAGACACTGCGGAGCGCGCTGGGCCCTACGTCAGCGGGCGCCACTATGACGTGGTGATCATCAGTCTGCAATTGGGTGACGTGGATCCGTGGTCCTTGGTGCAGGCTTTTAATGGCATGCTCTCAGCGCCCCAGGCTGTGATTGTGGCCACCGAAAAACCTTCCTGGCTAGTCATGGAACATGCGGATCAATCCGGTTGTATCGGTATGTTGGAGATACCCTTTAACCCGCCTCAAGTTTCGGGAATGTTGCAAAAAGTTTAGGCAGCGCGTTGCGCATTGTTTTTTGGTTGGCGTTTGCGTCGCACGCGGTTCGCGTCCAGACTGCGTGACAGACTGAACTCCATCGGCAACGGCTCAGCACAAACGCGTGCAACCAGTAATTCGGCGCACAGGGCTGAAAAGCTCAAACCTCGTGAACCCATGCCGATGCACAGCCAGAGCCCGGCATTCAGTTCGGTGCCAACCGGTCCCACCAGGGGCATGCGGTCATGGGTTACGCAACGGCTTGCCGACCACTGTGATACCGGTCCGCGATCCAGCGTCTCTGCAATCTCAAGCCCCACATCGGCAAGCAGGTGCTGCAGCCGCGCCATATTGGATGCGTGCTGGGTCCAGATGTCGGCGGCTGCCAAGGCATCGGGCTCGAAAGTCGAACCGACACACCACTGCTCACCAGCCGCATCAGGCACATGGGGAATGAAGCAGCCATTTCCATTGAGGGGAGTTGCTGGCAGATCAGGAATCGCCTCGGCGTAGGTGCCATGGCTCAGTGTGCCGTGGATGGATTGCAAAGCAGACAGCTTGTCGGATAGCTCTGATCCGGCCACATGGTCGGATTCGGGCAATGCATTGGAGCGCTTTAGCAGCGCACTGCAACCCATTGCGTTTGCAATCACCACGACTTCAAATGGGCCAATTTCGTTACCCTGCACATCGCCAAGCAACCACAAACTATCCACGCACCGCAGTTTGGCAATTTTGGTGTTGCCGACAAACGTAATACCGGTTTGAGCCAACCAGGCCTGCACCAATCGATAGGGCTTGACCCAGGCCGCCTGTGGATGCCACAGAGCAGGCCCGTCGGGACGGCGTTCCAGCACGCCACATTGTTCCCAGTCTTGCCCGCTTTCCAATAGTCGATTGGCGTGCTGCGCCATCAAACGGATGCCATTGCGGGTAAGGCGTGAGCGGAGGCTGTCGTCGGTTGACACGTGGGGCACTGCCAAACCAGCCGGTAGGCCGGAAGCTCCACCCGCCGGCGTAGATTCCTGGTCCAAAACGGTCACCCTCCATCCCCGCAGCGCCAATGCGTTGGCAACGCTGGCGCCTGCAAGACCGGCTCCAATGACGGCGCAGCGGGCCGGGGCGGGCGCCACCTGCCGCGCAGGATTGCGACTGCTGGGTATGTCCCACTGCGGATTGAAGCGCCCACTCAGCGAAGCAGAGTCTGCAACAGTCTCGTCCAGTTCAAAACCGGCACCGCCGAGCAGACTTGGAAGCCGTCGGTCAGGTGTCGCGCCCACTGGTGCTTCAGGCGCCTTCGAGAGGTAAAACCGGGCACCGCGTTTGCAGCGTCTGGCCAACAATTGCGTTGCCCACTTGTTGCTTGGTGTCCTTCCACACAAGGTATCAGCCTGAAAAACATGCTCGCGCAGCATGGCGTCCACAGAACCTAAGCACAGAGTCAGCGAGACCGCTCCCTGCTCTAGCGTGATTCGGTGAAAGCCCGGGTCGAGGGGTTTGCATTGCGCGGTCAGTTCTTGCGCCAGTTGCCGCAGTTCGGGTGCCTCAAGCGCCTCGGAGGGGACAGGAGAAAACCCCTCCGGCATGGCAACGCCTACGTAATGCAGGATGCGCGGACGCAGCGGGTCTCTTCTCCAGGCCTGCCACGCCGCCAGGAAACGTTGACCGTCTCGAAACTCGGTGTCGAGCACGGTCCAAGCATCTCGGTTTGCCCAAGCCGCTGGCAGCCCGCACTCGTGCAAGGAACCGCTGGTCTCCAGATCGTTGGTTAGCAAGCGGCGCCCGGATGGCTAATCAGGCCGTTGGCGGCACATAACCCTGGGCTGCATCGGCACCCGCGCCAAAGAAGTGGTTCTCCATCTGGCGTGCCAGGTATTGACGGGCGCGAGCATCGGCCAGGTTCAGGCGGTTTTCGTTGACCAGCATGGTCTGATGCTTAAGCCAGGCGGCCCAGGCTTCCTTGCTGACGCTTTCCCAAATGCGTTTGCCCAGGTCGCCAGGGTAGGGCGGGAAGTCCATGCCCTCGGCCTCTTTGCCCAGCTTGATACAGTTAACGGTGCGTGCCATGAAAAACCTCTGTGTGATTGAAATGGGGTTCATTCCGAACCCATAGGCTGAATCTTATTCGGTTTGCTGTCCTTTGGTGGCAAACCCACAGGGCATGATGGGGAACTTCGGCGGCAAAATGCGGCCCAACCACCGCCTGACGCCAATCGGTGGCGTTACTTTATGACAGGAACCTGGACTTTAAACTTCGTATTGTCTCAATTGGATGCCGCGCCCCGCCTTGTTTTAGCGACCATCTGTGCCGCATGCCTGGGCTTGCTGGCCTTTGGCTTGTACCTGCAGCAGGTGGTGGGGCTGGACCCCTGTCCGATGTGCATCGTGCAACGGTACGCTCTCATTTTGGTAGCTGTATGCGCAGGTTGTACGGGGGCTAGCGGCCGAAAAGGCTTGCATATTTCTGGCAGCGTGCTGATGACCATGCTGGCCCTTTCGGGTGCCTATGTGGCGGCTCGTCAGAGCTGGCTACAGTGGTATCCGCCCGAAGTGGTGTCCTGTGGACGCGACCTCTACGGAATGATAGAAAC
>CANNRR010000113.1 GCA_947508055.1 Burkholderiales bacterium | reverse complement strand
GGGCCAGGCTCGAATTCAATACGGTCCGGGTTATTGGGGTCAGAGTCCAAAATGCCCTGCCCGTTGGGCAGCCCCTCGGGCGCTGCGCGGTCATATTGGAATCCGACCCCAAAAACCCTATGTCGCTGGCACTCGTGGCGCAATTGTTAAGCATCATTTGTGCCTCCAGCCCTCGTGGAATGTGCGTGAGGCGCTATCAAAATCATATCAACACCAACGCACTATGAAGATCAGCCCTGCACCCAGTTCTCCAGCTTCAACCCTTCCACCCGCTCAATGTCACACCTCAACTCCGCTGTGCCCGAATCCCCGCAACGATAGTCTTGACCGTATCGTCTTTAAACAATTGCCCACGCTCTGCCGTGTAATCACCATTGCCAACCTGAAACTGGTTTAGAAACCGCATCGCATCAACCGCACCCAGTTCCTGAATCAGGATATTTTTGGCGCGCTGATTGACTTCAGAGAGGGGTTGAATGACGGCGTTCATGGCAATATCTCCACAACAAGATTTAGAAGGGTAATTACTTTGCAGCCCAAGCCGGGTATATCTTGGGCTTTACGAAATAGTTTGTAGTCGCTGGTGCAAAAATAGTCCACTTTCGCGAGCGAGGCGATGGCCAGGTGCAATGCATCCAAGGCACGCAAGCCATGCCGCTCGAACGAAATTGCCAAATCTTCCGCGGCGTCTGTTACCACCAATTGCTCGAATGCAAGCGACAGCAATGACAAAGCCTCAAAACGCCTTACTTCATCGGGTATACGGGCGATTTCATATTGCAGTACCTCGGAGTTGCAAAGCGATATTCCGCCGGACTTCGCTGCTGCCAAGAGGGCAAACACCGCCTCCGTTTCCACCCTGATTCTGGGCTGTGTCTGGTTGTCCAGCGGACGCTGTAGGCAACAATTGTCAAGGTAGACGCGCATTGGTCATTCTATGGCGCTGGCACTCGTGGCGCAATTGTTAGGCATCATTTGTGGCTCTAGTCCCCGTGGAATGTGCGTGAGGCGCTATGAAATTCATACTAAACCGCTGCGCCTGAATGTTCATCCCTGCGCCCAGTTCTCCAGCTTCAAACCCACCACCCGCTCAAACTCTCGCATGTTGTTGGTCACCAGCGTGCAGTCATCCGCGAGGGCATGGCAGGCGATCCAGAGGTCGTTGGCACCTATGGGGGTGCCTGCGGCGCGCAGGCGGGTGAACTGGGTGGCGTAGTGTTCGCAAATGGCGCGGTCCACGGCATAGCGCACTGGCACCACGCGGGTGAGGGCATCCAGGCGGCGCAGCACTTCGGGTTTGCGGGTGCTGCGCTCGGCGCCCATGGCCAGCTCAGCAAAGGTGAAAAACGACATATACAACGCGCTGTCGCTACCCAGTGCGTTCACGCGCTCGGCAACCGCAGGGGGCTTGTTTTTGATCAGGTAAATCAGGATATTGGTGTCGAGCATGTACCTCATAGCGGTTCCCGGTCCTGCATGGGGAACTGCTCGCAGCGGCCATTCTCCAGCGCTGACACAAACTCGTCATCGAAACCGCTCAGGGCGTTCAGCAGGGCGGCGCCGCGGTCTGCAGGGATGGGGTGCAGCACCAAGTCACCATCGGCGTTGCGAAAAATCTCGACCCGGCTGGTGTCAAAGCGGAACTCTTGGGGAATTCGTACCGCTTGGCTGTTGCCGTTCATGAAAACTCGGCTGATGGCTGGTGGCATACCAAATCCTTTGTACACACGACATTGTGTGTATTTTGATGCTCGGCTGCCGTTCTGTCAAACGTCTGTATGTGCCTGTAGATTTGTAGCCGCTGGTTGCTTGCTTTTGGCGGTGACCGACCGGATGCGCTATATTCCTTTTCACAAAGCAATTGCTTTCTAAAAATACCTGACCACACACCCATCAAGGCACCCCGATGATCGAACGAACGCTCTTCACCCCCGACCACGAATCCTTTCGCGACAGCTTTCGCAAGTTCATTGACAAAGAGATCGCCCCCTTTCATGCCGATTGGGAAGAGCAGGGCTATGTTGCCCGTGAGGTCTGGAACAAGGCAGGCGACAACGGCTTTTTGTGCATGAGCATGCCCGAAGAGTACGGTGGGTCGGATGCCGACAAGCTGTTCTCGGTTATCCAGTTTGAAGAACTGGCGCGCGCCGGGGCGAGCGGCATTGGCTTCAGCCTGCACAGCGAGATCGTGGCCCCCTACATCCAGCATTACGGTACGCCCGAGCAAAAGGCCAAATACCTTCCCAAGCTGGCAACGGGCGAGATGATTGGCGCCATCGCCATGAGCGAGCCCGCTGCCGGTTCGGACCTGCAGGGCATCAAGTCGACATGTCTTGAGCAATCCGACGGCAGCTACCTGCTCAATGGCAGCAAGACCTTTATCACCAACGGCTGGCACGCCGACCTGGTCATCGTGGTGGCCAAGACCAACCCGGCGGCCGGCGGCAAGGGCACCAGCCTGGTGCTGGTGGAGCGCGGCATGACTGGCTTCAGCGTGGGCAAGCGCCTGAAAAAGCTGGGCCTCAAAGCGCAGGACACCTCCGAGCTGTTTTTTGACAACGTGCGCTTGTCCGCAGAAAGCCTGCTGGGCGGCAAGGCGCATGAGAATCGCGGCTTTATCTGCCTGATGGAGCAGTTGCCGTGGGAGCGCCTGCAAATCGCGGTCAGCGCCGTGGCCGGTGCTCAGGCCGCCATCAACTGGACGGTCGATTATGTGAAAGAGCGCAAGGTATTCGGCCAGCCGGTGGCCGCGTTCCAGAACACCCGCTTCACGCTGGCGGAGTTGCAGACCGAGGTGCAGGTGGCGCAGGTCTTTGTCGACAAGTGCTGCGAACTCATCTGCAAGGACCAGCTCGACACCGCCACCGCCAGCATGGCCAAGTACTGGACCACCGACCTGCAATGCAAGGTGATGGACGAATGCGTGCAGCTATTCGGTGGCTACGGTTATATGTGGGAATACCCCATCACCCGCGGCTTTGCCGATGCGCGTGTGGCCCGCATCTATGGCGGCACCAATGAGATCATGAAAGAAGTCATCACCCGCAGCATGGGTTTGGGTGCCAAATAGGCCTCTAGCCCCCGCAAACACTGCGTGGCAAGCTATGTTTAATGTAGCAAAGTAGTATGCGCTACCAGGGTGTGCCGGTTGGTTCACAGTGGGCAGTTAAGATGGTTTGATGGAACCTTGCAACCATGCCCCAACCAATGCGAACCGCAACCCCAGTCAGTGAAAGCTTCCAGATGCAGACGTTGAATCGCCTGTTTGACCGGCTCATTCAGCTGACCACCTGGAGTTGCGCCGCCTACGTTGCGATCATTCTGGTCATTGGCGGCGAGTGGTCCCGCCTGTTTGCCCCGGCCTTGATTGGCTTTGGCGGCCCGGTTTGCAATGTCCTGCGCAAGCGGTTTTCCGACCGCATGGGTTTTTCGGTCTACATCTGGTCGATCTGGATTGCAATCGCGGTGCAGTCGGGTTATCGCGGCGGCATTCTCAATCCTATCCTGCACGGTTGCGTTATTTTGGTGCTGATGGGTGGATGGCTACTCGGTATGCGCCAGGCCCTTTTTTTGCTGCTTGCTTCCATTTCCTGGATCGCCGTGCTGGCTTTTGTTGCCGGAACAGGGGACTGGATACCCATTGCCGTGGCGACCGGCGGTGCTTACTGGCTGCCCATGACCACCGTGTGGGTTGTCGGTTACCTGGTTTTGCGACAGGTGTTTGACGTGCACCAGAACAGCATGGCCGAGATCAAGGCGCTCAATTTGCATTTGGAGCAAAAAGTTGACGAGTTGGCAATGCAGCAGTCAGCGAACAGGACCAACGAACAACGGGTGGTGCAACTGCTCAATGCCAGTCCTCTGCCCATTACGGTGGCAGACTTTTCCAGTGGTGTTTATGTCGATGTCAATCCGGCCTGGGAGCGGTTTTTCCAGTATTCCAAGCCGCAGGTGATGGGAAAGACGTCCATTGACCTGGGGTTCTGGCAGGACCTGCGGCAACGCCAAGGATGGATTGACGCGTTTTCAACCGAAGGGCGGGTCAGTGGCTATGAAGTGACCTTCTTGATGCGCGATGGCACACCGCGCGTGTTCTTGTTGTCGTCCGAGCGGTTTTTCTATGGCGATCAAGATTGTGTGCTGACCATGTCGGTCGACGTCACGGAACGCAAGCAGATGGAGTCCGACCTGAAAATCCTCAACACCGACCTCGAATTGCGGGTGTCCGAGCGCACCCAGGCGCTCGATCAGACCAACCGCGAATTGTTGGTGACTATGGACACCCTGAAGCGCACGCAGGACGAACTGATCAACTCGGAAAAGCTGGCATCTCTTGGCAGCTTGGTGGCAGGTGTTGCCCATGAATTGAATACGCCACTTGGCAACGCGCTGGTGTCCGCCAGCACCATTACCCATGACATTGAGCAGATGGAGCAGCGTCTGGGCGAGGGAAATTTGAAGAAGTCGGCGTTTGAGAACTTCATGCTACGCATGAAGGAGGGCACCCAACTGACCTTGCGATCCCTTGAAAGGTCGGTCTCGCTGATTGCCAGTTTCAAGCAAGTGGCGGTAGACCAGGACTCCGAGCGGCGGCGCACATTTGACCTTGCGCTGACCCTCACTGAAGTGCTTGACACGCTGCGTCCGGGCATCAAGCGAAGTGGGCTGCAATTGGAAGTTGCGTTTTGCAACGGGGTGTCCATGGACAGCTTTCCGGGGCCGCTGGGGCAAGTGGTTATCAATCTGGTCACCAACGCGGTCAATCACGGCTTTGACGGATTGGACGCCGGCACCATCCGCATCACTACAGTTCTGCAATCCGTGGGTACGGTTCGGGTGTCGATTGAGGACAATGGAGTGGGGATACCGAACGAGCATCTGGGCCAGATATTTGACCCATTTTTTACCACCAAGCTGGGTCGTGGCGGCTCGGGGTTGGGTCTCTCGATTTCGCACCGCATAACCAGCAAGGTGCTGGGCGGCCAGGTTACCGTTCAATCGGTCCAGGGCCGTGGGGCACGCTTTGACCTGGTGTTGCCGCTCAAGGCTCCGTCTGTCGTTTATTGATGCACCGGAAAAGCGCTTTGAATCGTAGGGGAAAGCTGCGCAAAGGGTAAGGGTTTCTACACGGGATGACGGCTGATCAACGGTGCCATACTGGCCACGACCTACCGCACGCGTGTGTCCAACTTTGGCGGTTTTGGGGTTTGGTTTTTTGGAGAGACACAATTGACTGAATCAAATTCATTGGATTTTTCCAGCCAGGCTATTGTGTTGGTGGTCGATGACACCCCAGACAACCTGGCCGTGATGTCGTCTTTGCTCAAGGGCAGCTATAAAGTTCGCGTCGCCAACAATGGCGAACGAGCCTTGCAGCTTGCTCGCGCCGAGCCTCGCCCCGATATTATTTTGCTGGACATCATGATGCCGGGTCTTTCGGGCTACGACGTCATTCGGGCATTGAAGGCAGACAGTCATACCCGCCACATCCCGGTGATATTTTTGACCGCAATGAGCGCAGCCGATGACGAGCGCCTGGGCTTGGAGCTGGGTGCTGCGGACTACATTACCAAGCCGATCTCGCCGCCGATTGTTTTGGCGCGGGTGCGAACCCAGTTGGAAAACAAGGCGGCGGCAGATTTTTTGCGCGATCAAAACAGTTTTCTGGACGACGAGATCAACCGACGCGGAAAAGAGCTGGCAGCTATTCAGGATGTAACCATTCTGGCCATGGCATCACTCGCCGAAACGCGGGACTCCGACACCGGAAACCACATCCGGCGCACACAGCACTACGTGCGGGTGCTGGCGCAAGAATTACAGTCGCATCCGCGCTTTGGTTACTTTCTCACCGACCCGACGATCGATGCACTGTACAAGTCGGCACCGCTGCATGACATTGGCAAAGTTGGCATACCGGACCGCATCTTGCTTAAACCCGGGCGCTTCACCCCGGATGAGTTCGAGATCATGAAGACCCACACCACCTTGGGCCGCGCGGCGATATTGGCAGCCGAAAAGCAGCTGGGCATGGAGGTTGAATTCTTGCGCCACGCCAAAGACATTGCCTACTACCACCAGGAAAAGTGGGACGGCAGTGGCTACCCTGAAGGCCTGCAAGGTGAGGCCATTCCGATCTCTGCGCGTTTGATGGCGGTGGCCGATGTGTACGACGCCTTGATTAGCCGACGGGTTTACAAAGAGGGCATGCCGCACGAAAAAGCCGTCGCCATTATTCGGGAAGGCCGTGGCAGCCACTTTGACCCTGACATGGTCGATGCCTTTCTGAAACTCGAAGTCGGGTTTCGTGCCATTGCGGCGCGCTATGTCGACAACGACGAGGACCTGGCCGCCAAGGCCGTGCAACTGGAGCGCCTCCAAGCGCCCGCTACGCCATGACACAAGCAACGGTAGACGCTTCCCGGCGCCAATACAACAAGTGGGTGGCTGATGAGTCGATCGAGGACTACGCCTTGCGCTACTCACCCGTGAGCTTTCGCAAATGGTCGCCAGCAGTAATCGGCACCACCATGATTGGCACCAACTCGGCTCTGTCCTACGAGGCCATAGGGGCGTTGCTGTTGCTGGACTACGGCTATACCAACGCCATTTGGGCCATGGTGTTTGCGGCGATCATCATCTTTGCCGTGGGCTTGCCAATTTGCCACTATTCGGCCAAGCACAGCATCGACATGGATTTGCTCACCCGTGCGGCGGGCTTTGGTTATGTGGGATCCACGTTCACCTCGCTGATCTACGCGTCATTTACTTTCATCTTCCTGGCGCTGGAAACTGCCATCATGGCGCAGGCGGTCAAGCTGTGTTTTGGCGTGCCCTTGTGGTTGGGCTATATCCTGTGCTCGGTGGTGGTGATTCCTATTGTTTTCTATGGGGTAACCGCCATCAATCGGTTTCACCGCTGGACGCAACTGGTCTGGCTGGTCTTGCTTATCGTCCCGTTCTACTACGTGTTCACGCGCCAGCCGGATGCCTTGCAAATGCTGGTGAACTTTCAGGGCGAGGTATCCAGGAGCAACGGGTTTGACTGGTTGCACTTTGGTGTGGCGGCAGGCATTTCCTTCTCGCTGGTGGCGCAGATCGGGGAGCAGGTCGATTACCTGCGGTTCATGCCCGAGAGAACCAAAGAGAACCGCTGGAGCTGGTGGGCAAATATGCTCACGGGTGGGCCGGGCTGGGTGGTGATTGCATTCATCAAGCAACTGGGTGGCGCTTTGTTGGCCGCAGTGGCCGTGGTGGCTGGGCTGGCCATTGCGGATGCGAAGGAGCCGATTCAAATATTCAACCACGCATTTCAATTCGCACTGGCCAACCCGGAGACTGCGTTACTGGTCAGCGCGCTGTTGGTGATCGTCTCCGAGCTCAAGGTCAATGTCACCAATGCCTATGCAGGCTCTTTGGCATGGTCCAACTTTTTCTCGCGCCTGACACACTCCCACCCTGGACGGGTGGTGTGGCTGATCTTCAATTGCGGCATCGCCTTGCTGCTGATGGAGCTCGACCTGTTTGAGGCCATGAACAGCGTGCTGGGCTTGTATTCCAATATTGCCGTTGCCTGGATCTGTGCCGTGGTGGCGGACCTGGCCATCAACAAGCCCCTTGGCTTGAGCCCGCCCATCGTGGAGTTCAAACGGGCCCATCTGTACAACGTCAACCCCGTTGGCGTGCTGAGCATGACGGTGGCCTCGGCGGTCTCCACCATCGCTTTCAGCGGTGTGATGGGCCAGTACGCCCAAGCCTACTCATGGCTCATTGCCGCCACCCTCAGTTTTGCACTGGCCCCGGCCATTGCGTACTGGACCAAAGGCAAGTACTACATTGCGCGTAAAAGTTACTTCCCCATCCACACACCACACACCCTGGTGGTCTGTAGCGTCTGTGCGCAGGAATATGCACAGGCGGACTCAGCGCACTGCCCCTACCACGATGGCACGATATGTTCGCTGTGCTGCACGCTGGAGTCCAACTGCAAAGATGTCTGCAAACCCGCCATCAAGGGCCCGCTGGACCACTATCGCGCTGGCGTCAGTGCACTGCTGGGCGCGCTGTGGCCGCGCCCGGTGTCCAGCCAAACGGCCAAACGGGCTGCCAACTTTGCGCTGATCTGGAGCACCATGCTTGCAGTGGTCGCAGTGGCACTGTGGGCAACCTTGCCCGCGGCCACCAAAGATTTCAGCCCTGCGGTGATGGCGCACCTGGATGTTTATGTGCGACGTGCCTATTTTGGTATTGCCGTGCTGGCCAGCTTGACCACCTGGTGGATTGTGCTGGTGGCAGAAAGTCGTGACCTTGCCGAGGAAGAGCTGCGCACTGCCAAAGACCGTGCCGAAGACGCTACCCGTGCCAAGAGCCACTTTTTGGCCAACATGTCGCACGAAATTCGCACGCCCATGAACTCTATTATTGGCATGTCGCATCTGGCCCTGCAAACCGAGCTTCAGCCACGCCAGCGCAACTACATAGAAAAAGTGCATCGTTCGGCCGAAAACCTGCTGGGCATCATCAACGACATTCTGGATTTTTCGAAAATCGAAGCGGGCAAGTTGACGGTGGAGATTACGCACTTCTACCTGGACGAGGTGCTGGAGAATCTGAGCAACCTGCTTGAATTGAAAGCGCAGGACAAGGGATTGGCGCTGCGGGTCAGCGTCGGGGAACAAACCCCGATGGCGCTGCTTGGCGACCCCTTGCGTTTGGGTCAGGTGCTCGCCAACCTGGGCAATAACGCCGTGAAATTTACCGAGCGTGGAGAAGTACGCGTTGGCGTGGAACGGGTGTCCCAAACGGGCGATGCACTCGAGCTGCATTTCACGGTGCAGGACACCGGTATCGGTATGACTTTAGAGCAATGTGGGCGCATGTTCCAGTCCTTCAGCCAGGCCGATGCTTCCACCACACGCAAGTATGGCGGCACCGGGCTGGGGCTGGCGATCTCCAAGGAGTTGGTGGAGCTGATGGGTGGGCGTATCTGGGTTGATTCGGTAGCGGGGCAGGGCTCCACCTTTCATTTCCACATTCCGTTGGGAGTCCAGAAGGATGCCGCGCCCAGGCGCAAGTCGCAAGCGCAGGACACCGAGTCTGTACACCGCGCCATGGCCCAACTGCGAGGGGCTCGCGTGTTGCTGGTGGAAGACAACGCCATGAACCAGGAGCTCGCGGTGGAATTGTTGCAAAGTGCCGGGGTGGCCGTGGTGTTGGCCAACAACGGCCAGGATGCCCTCGACAGGCTGGCCCAGGACACCGAATTTGACGCGATCTTGATGGATTGCCAGATGCCGGTGATGGACGGTTACCAGGCCACCACCGAGTTGCGCCAGCGTCCAGAGTTGCAGAGCGTGCCGGTGATTGCCATGACGGCCAGCGTCATGGACGGCGACCGAGACCGAGCCAACCGAGCCGGCATGGTGGACTACATCGCCAAGCCTATTAACGTGGGGCAAATGTTTGCCACCCTGGCCCGCTGGATAGCACCCAAGCCCTATGCCAACGCGTTCTCAGCGTCGGCCCAGGCCGAGGTGGGTGCCAGCATCGCCTTGCCGCAGTTGGATGGCTTGGATACAACACGCGGCCTGGCCACCGTGATAGGCAACCATGATCTGTACGCCCGCCAGCTGCGCCGCTTTGTCGAGACCTACGCGGACTTTGCCACCGAATTTGCCCGCGCGCAGTCGGATGCCGACAAGGGGGCCGCGCTGCGCGCCGCGCACACTCTGCGCGGCATAGCCGGTAACCTCGGTGCGCTGCAAGTCCAGCACGCCAGCGCGGCGTTGGAACAAGCCTGCAAAGAGGGTGAATCACCCCCGCAGATCAAGGAACGGTTGGCGTCCTGTGTGCAAGCGCTGAGCCCGCTCGTGACCGGCCTTCGTGAATGGATTCCAAAGTCAGTACCGACTGGCGCAGCCCCAACCGGTGTTGAGCACGCGCACATGCAGCCCTTGTTTGCTACGTTGGCGGCTCAGCTGCGTAACGGTGACCCGGATGCCGCCGAGACACTGTCCCAACTGTTGCCCTGGGTACAGGCGACAGCGCTGCACGCCCACTTCAAACGTGTGGCCAAGTTGGTCGATGACTTTGATTTTGAGGCAGCAGAGCGGGAGCTGGATGCGCTGATGGCAGGTACTTGAAGTCGAAATCGATCTGGTGCATGCGCAGATTCTTCCAGAATGCCGCGTGTTGCTTGGTTGGCGAAGCTGGCGTTCAGGCCAGCGCACACCAGGCGGCATCGGGCTGCCAGGTGGCGGCCCAGGCCGGCATCTGCTCGGCTGGCATGGGCCGGGCAATGCCGTAGCCCTGGGCCAGCTCGCAGCCTAATTGCAACAGCGCGGTGCCGTGCGCAACGGTCTCGACACCTTCGGCAATCACCTGGCGCTTGAAGGCAACTGCCAGGCCGATCACACCCTGCAAAATCGCCAGGTCGTCGGGGTCTTCGAGCATATCGCGCACAAAGCTCTGGTCGATCTTGAGCATCGCAACGCGTAGCTGTTTAAGGTAGGTGAGAGACGAATAACCGGTGCCAAAGTCATCCAGCGCAAACGTGACGCCAATGCGTGAGCAGCCCTCGATCACTTGCGACACCTGCGCCATGTCTTCCAGGGCACTGGTTTCCAGCACTTCGAGTTCCAGACTGGCCGGATTGACGTGCGGGTGCTTGCCCAAAATGGCTTGTAGTCGCTCCATAAAGTTGCCGTGTTGCAACTGGCGTGCCCCGATGTTGACGCTGACCGGCAGGTCCAGCCCCACGGCGTGCCACGCTTGCATCTGGGCCAGGGCGGTGTCTATCACCCATTCGCCCACATCCACCGCGAGCGGGTGGTCCTCGATCACCGGCAGAAACGCCGCTGGCGCGAGCAGGCCCTTCTCAGGGTGTTGCCAGCGGATCAGCGCCTCGGCTCCTATGATCTGGCCGCTGTGCATATTGACCTTGGGCTGGTAGTGCAACACGAATTCACCCTGCGTCAGCGCCATGCGGATGTGCTCCAGGCTTTCGTGGTGGACGCGCAGGCTGTTGTCCTGCGCGGCATCGAAAATTTTGTAGCGGTTTTTGCCTGCCACTTTGGCCTGGTACATGGCCTGGTCGGCCTGTCGCAAGAGCTGATCGGCTTCAATGCCTTGTAGTTGCGGGTAAAAAGTCACACCGATGCTGGCCGAGGCTTGCAGCACCAGCGCGCCCAACTGCACCGGTGCGGCGGCGGCCTCGAGCAATCGGGTCAGCATCGGCACACTGCCCTCTACGCTTTCCAGGTCGATCAGCACCGCCACAAATTCATCGCCACCAATGCGCGCCAGCGTATCGCCCTCGCGCAGGGTGTCTTTCATGGCGGTGGCCAAGGCAAT
>CANNRR010000112.1 GCA_947508055.1 Burkholderiales bacterium | reverse complement strand
GTCATACAGTTGCCATGCCAATTTGCGGGCGCCCTCGAGTTCGTTGTCCCGCAGGATGGTGTTCAGGGTGACAAAAATGCGGCTGTTGAAACGGTGGGCGTGGCGCGCCAGGCGGGCGATTTGGCTCACGCTGTTGTCGGCACTGGAGCGGGCACCAAAAGATGGCCCGCCGATGTAGACCGCATCTGCGCCGTGGTTGACAGCTTCAATACCAATGTCGGCATCGCGCGCCGGGGCCAACAATTCGAGTTGGTAATCGAGCAGGGTGTGGGCGTGCCGGGACATACCCTGATTATCCCCGTTGGCCGCGAATAGCGCTTTACGCCTGTACCGCTAGCTGGGTCTGTGTGCCCAGGCCATCGATACCCAAATGCATGGTCTGCCCGGCCCGTAAATACACCGGTGGCTTTTGTCCCATGCCCACGCCGGGTGGCGTCCCGGTGGAAATTACATCGCCGCTTTGCAGGCTCATGAAGCGACTCAGATAGCTGATCAAAAATGGTACTTTGTAGACCATGGTGGCGGTGGAGCCGTTCTGGTAGCGCCTGCCATCCACCTCCAACCACAATCCCAGCGTGTGCGGGTCGAACACTTCGTCGGCGGTGACCAACCACGGGCCCATGGGGCCAAAGGTGTCGCAACCCTTGCCCTTGTCCCAGGTGCCGCTGCGCTCGATTTGGAATTCACGCTCGGACACATCGTTGACGATGCAATAGCCCGCCACATGCTGCATGGCATCGGCTTCGGGGATGTAGCTCCCACCTTGGCCAATGACCACGCCGAGTTCGACTTCCCAGTCGGTCTTGACCGAGCCCCGTGGAATCTCCACGGCATCGTCTGGCCCCACGATGGCACTGGTCCACTTGTTGAATACCACGGGCTCCGGAGGAACCTGCATGCCGGCCTCAGCTGCGTGGTCGGAGTAGTTCAGTCCAATGCAGATCAGTTTGCCAGTGCGTGCCACGCAGGGGCCAAGGCGCAGGTCTCTTTGCGGCTGGCCGCTCACCAAAGGCAGAGTAGTCAGGTCCAGTTTCTTGAGCCGGTCGAGTTGGACTGGTAGAAGCAAATCGCCGCCGATGTCCGCCACCACGCTTGACAGGTCACGCACTTGACCCCGCGCGTCCAGTACACCGGGTTTTTCATGGCCGGGTGGCCCAAAACGAAGAAGTCTCATGGGCTGTAGGGCTATGCCCTCAGCTTATTCGATCTTGGCTTTGGCGCGCAATTCTTCCTGGTACTTTCCAATCTTCTGCTGTTGCAGTTGCTGGGAAATCTGGGGCTTCACGTCGTCAAATTTTGGCAACTGGGCGTCACGGACGTCGTCCAGGCGGATGATGTGGTAACCGAACTGGGTTTTTACCGGTGTCTCGGTCATCTTGCCCTTGGTCAATGCCGACAGTGCCTCCGAGAATTCTTTCACGTAGTTGCCTGGGTTGGCCCAATCCAGATCGCCGCCCTTGGCGCCAGAGCCTGGGTCCTTGGATGATTTCTTGGCGATTTCATCAAACTTGCCGCCCTTTTTTAGTTGGGCAATGATGGCCTTGGCCTGATCTTCTTTTTCAACCAGGATGTGGCGTGCTTTATATTCCTTGCCCGAGTTTGCGGCGGCGAATTTGTCGTATTCGGCCTTGATTTCTTCGTCGGTGACGGGGTTCTTCTTCTGGTAGTCAGTAAACAGTTCGCGAATCAGAATAGCCTGGCGGGCCAGTTCGATCTGGGTCTTGAAGTCTTCGGTGGCGTCCAGGCCGCGCACTTGGGCTTCTTGCATGAAGATTTCGCGGGCGATCACTTCATCCTTGAGTTGGCCCTGCATTTCGGGCGTTACGGGTCGTCCCGAGCGTTTGACCTGTTCTGCCAGCGCTTCAACGCGTGACTTTGGAATGGCCTTTCCATTGACGATGGCCACGTTCTGGGCCCATACCGCAGGTGTTGCCGCCAACAGAGTGGCGGTTGCGAGTACGGACAAAATTTGCTTCTTCATGCGTTTTCCTTCAGGGATACAAATAAATAATTGCCAATAATAAGGGGCTTTAAACCAGAGGTTTGGTTGGCGTTACTTCGGTCTCTATGGCCAGTGCATGCAGCCCCTGGTCAATGAAATCTTGCAGCGCATCATACACAAGGCGGTGGCATGCAACCCGGGACAGCCCTGTAAAACTATGTGAAGCCACTTTGACACGGAAATGCGTGCCAAATCCTGTTCCGTTGGCTCCGGCGTGTCCGTTGTGCTGATGGCTCTCGTCCAGAACCTCCAGTCGGGTTGGGGACAGACGCTCGCGCAGGCGATGGTCGAGTTCGGTGGCGGTAGGGCCTTTACTCATGGCGATGCTTCCTTTTCTTTGTCATCTCCGCCCCTCAGGTGGGGTGCAATATAGATGCCCTGTCCAATAATGAATGCCAACGGGAATATGTAGCCCCAAAGCTTGAACGTCACCCATTGCTCGGTGGTGTAGTTCAGAACGACATAGGCGTTCAGAATCGACATAAACGCGTTGTAGGCGATCCAAACTACATTGAGACGGTGCCAAACAGAGTCTGGTAGATCCAACTGATGGCCCATCAGCATTTTCAGGAAATTTTTGTGCAATACCCAGACCGCAACACCCAGGGCGATGGCCATTGCCGCATACAGTACGGTGGGTTTCCACTTGATAAATCGGTCGTCGTGCAACGCCAATGTCAGTGTGCCAAACACCAGTACCAACGCCAAGGTAATCTTGTACATGGTCGGCACCTTGCGGTCGATCGCATACATGATGGCAACCTGAAGCACGGACGCGCCCATAAGTACGCCGGTGCCGACGTAGATGTCGTAAAACTTGTACGCGCCTACAAATAGCAGGATGGGGAAAAAATCAATCAGTATTTTCATGCAGGCGTGAAGTGTAACGAAGCCGAGTTCATGCAATAGCGCAGTCCGGTATCGGTGGGGCCGTCATCAAACAGGTGGCCCAGGTGCGCGCCGCAGTTGGAACAGAGGGCCTCGGTGCGAACCATGCCATGTGCGCGATCGGTTCGCGTTTGAACCGCGCTGTCGGCAATGGCTTCATCGAAACTGGGCCAACCGCAGCCGGCGTCGAACTTGGTGCTTGACGTAAACAATGGCCGGTCACAACAAATGCAGTGGTAGGTGCCGTCTTTGAAGTTGTCCGCGTATTTGCCGGAAAAGGGTCGCTCGGTGGCGGCATGCCGGGTCACATCAAATGCCTTGGCCTCGGCGCCTTTGTCTGCTAGCAGGGCTTTCCATTCCTGTTCGGTTTTTTGGACTGGATGGGTCATCGTCTTCACTTTCAGGGGTGATCAGGAACTGCAACTGATGGCAATGCTGCCAGCCCAGTCGGGCGGAAAACCTGCAAAGGACTCCAGCTGCGGGTGTTCATCAAAGGGATGCTCGAGCACCTGCAGTAGCTGCGCCAAAACCGAAAAGTCCTTGGCCCGGGCTGCCCGGATGGCGGTTTCTCCGAGGTGGTTGCGCAGCACGTATTTCGGGTTTGTCCTTAACATCAAATTGGCCGCCAGTGCCCGTGGATAATGCGTAAGACGCTCTGAATATTGTAGCAACCAGCGGTCAATACCAGTCCGATCCATGAACAGGTCGCTGACCGAGTCATTGACTTCGCCCGGATCCCTGTCGCGGGCTGCGACCCAATGACTCAATCGGCGCCAGAAGATCGTGTAGTCCACCCGCTCGACGCTGAGGAGTTGCAAAACCTCCGCTGCCAGTTCGCGTTGTCCGCTCTGCGCATCGGTAAATCCCATTTTGGCAGACATGCATGCATCAAACGCAGCCGGGTACGTTGCCTTGTAGGTCTCCAGCGCGTCGATAGCCTGTTCTTGTTCGCCAATCAGTGGCAGCAGCGCCTGACCCAGGCAGTAAAGGTTCCAGTACGCGACGTTGGGCTGCTTATTGAACGCGTACCGGCCCTGGTTGTCCGACTGGTTGCAAATGTGACCGGGATCGAATCCGTCCATAAACTGGAACGGGCCATAGTCGATGGTGAGACCCAGAATGCTCATGTTGTCGGTGTTCATGACGCCGTGACAAAATCCCACGGCCTGCCACTTTGCCACCATCTGGGCCGTGCGTTCAGTGACCGCTCGCAACAAGTTGGCGTAGGGATTGCTGCTGAACTCGTCGCTGGTGCGGCACTCGGGGTAGTAACGTTCGATCACATAGTCGGCTAATTGCTTTAGTTGCGCGTGCTGGTCATGGTGGCAGAAGTGCTCAAAATGGCCAAAGCGGACGAAACTGGGCGCCAAGCGCGTCACGACGGCTGCGGTTTCCATGGTTTCACGGCGTACCGGTTCGTCAGACCCGGTTACGCACAACGCGCGGGATGTGGGAATGTGCAAACCATGCATGGCTTCACTGCACAAAAATTCACGAATGCTGGAGCGCAGTACTGCACGACCATCTCCCATACGGGAAAAGGGCGTGAGTCCGGCGCCTTTGAGTTGTACCTCCTGGCCTCCTGTTTCACCCAGCAAAATGGCCCGACCATCGCCGAGTTGACCTGCCCACACACCGAACTGGTGGCCGCTGTAAACGCCCGCCAGTGGGTGAGTTCCTTCTATCGGTCGATTGCCCGCTAATGCATCCAGCATGTCGGTTGACTCAAGCCAAGTCAAGGGCAACCCCAAGTCCTTCGCAGCCCGCTCGCTACGACCGACCCAATATGGCGCAGGCAACGGGGTCGGCTGAAGCGGGACGTGGAAGTCTTCCCCCAAGGCCGCGAATGGATTGCTCCAATGCAAACCCAGGTTCAATGGGGGGGATGAAGACGATGCAGTGGTCATCAGGAATTGTCCCGCATTTGACTAAGGCTGACAGTCACTGGGGCTATAGACGGCTGTAGACCGGGTACGATGGAGCAATGTGTACGGCACGGGGTCACGTGTGTATCGTCCATTCGTATAAACAGAGGAGTTATTGCCATGCTAGGGTTAATGCAGAGCCAGCAACTGCTGATTTCGTCGCTGATTGAATTTGCCGAGCGGCACCATGGTGAGGCCGAAGTCGTTTCGCGCCGCGTTGAAGGCGATATCCACCGCTATACCTATAAGGGGGTGGCCCAACGATCACGCCAGGTGGCGAATGCCCTTGACGGCATGAATCTGGCGTTCAGTGACCGGGTCGCAACACTGGCCTGGAACGGCTACCGCCACCTGGAGTTGTATTTTGGCGTGAGCGGAACCGGTCGCGTGTTACACACGCTCAACCCCCGTCTGCATCCAGACCAGATTGTCTGGATTGCAAACCACGCCGAAGACCAGGTTCTGTGCTTTGACATGTCGTTCTTGCCCATCGTCAAGGCAGTTCATAGCCGTTGCACGACGATCAAGCATTTTGTTGCTTTGTGCGATGCAGACAAGTTGCCACCGGACACGGGCATTCCTGGTCTGCTCAGTTACGAAGCCTGGATTGGTTCGCATCCATCCGAATACAAATGGCCCGAATTTGATGAAAATTCGGCGTCGAGCATGTGCTACACCAGCGGCACCACGGGCAATCCGAAAGCCGCTTTGTATAGTCATCGCTCGACCATGATTCATGCTTTGGCTGGAGCCTTGCCGGATGCCTTGAGCATGAGCGCACGTGATTGTGTGCTGCCAGTGGTCCCGATGTTCCATGTCAACGCCTGGGGCCTGCCATACTCCGCCGCCATGACCGGTGCCAAGCTGGTGTTTCCTGGTCCGGCGATGGATGGAAAGTCGATCTTTGAGCTGATCGAGTCAGAGAGAGTCAGCTTTGCGGCTGGAGTACCAACGGTTTGGCAGATGATGCTTGCCCACATGCAGTCAGGCAAGCTGCGGTTTTCCACGCTCAAGCGAACAGTGATCGGAGGGTCGGCGTGCCCCCCCGCCATGATTACAGCGTTTAACGATGACTACGGTGTCGAAGTGCTGCATGCCTGGGGCATGACTGAAATGTCCCCGCTAGGCACCGTGTGTACGCTCAAGAACAAGCACCTGGAGATGGAATCGGCTGAAAAGATGAAGGTTCGTCTCAAGCAGGGGCGTGGTGTGTTTGGGGTCGACATGAAGATCGTTGGTGACGAGGGCGAAGAACTGCCCTGGGACGGCAAGGCATACGGCGATCTGTTGGTCAAAGGGCCCTGGGTGATCAGCGCGTACTTCAAAGGTGAGGGCGGGTCGCCTTTGGTTGATGGCTGGTTCCCTACGGGTGACGTGGCGACAATCGACCCGGACGGTTACATGCAGATCACCGATCGAAGCAAAGACGTTATCAAGTCCGGTGGTGAGTGGATCAGTTCCATAGATGTAGAAAACGTTGCCATGGCGCATCCGGCGGTGGCAATGGCGGCGTGCATTGGCATGAAGCACCCCAAATGGGACGAACGCCCGGTCATCGCTGTGGTAAAGAAGCCGGGAAGTGAGGTAACGCGTGAAGAGCTGATTGCGTTTTATGAAGGCAAAACTGCCAAATGGCAAATCCCCGATGACGTCATTTTTGTCGAAGCCATTCCTCTGGGAGGGACCGGAAAAATGCAGAAGGTCAAGCTGCGTGAAATGCTGCAGGACTACAAGTTGCCGGGTGTGTGAGTGTTGGGGCTGGCAGAGATCGTATCGCCCCAATTTCAGTCGCCTAGGTGATAGGTTCTAGGGGAAACCCTTGCGCTGTGCAGCGCTAATTCTTGTACGCTTGTGCCAGTCTTTTCAAGGAGTGCGCAAGGCGGACCACCAATTGCAACAGCCACTCTACATGGCGGTCTGGCAAAAAGCAGACAAAAAGTATCCTTATAGTCCGGAAGGCACTGGCATGACCATGGCTCCGGTAAAGGAATTCCCCAATTACGTTTCCAGCACACCAACGAGCTGCCAGATGAAACGCCCCTGATTCTCCGGGCCGATACAGCAGGAGCCCGAGCGGGAGTACCGTTTCGGGCTCTTTTACTTCTTGGAAACATTGCATGACAGACCGTAGCGAAGCGAAGCTCTGTCGCCACTGATTAAATGGAAGGTCTGTCGACAATGGAGTTTTTCATCATCTCGATGCTCAACGGGCTTAGCTACGGCCTGTTGTTGTTCATGTTGAGTTCCGGCTTGACGCTAATTTTTAGCATGATGGGGGTGCTCAATTTTGCCCACGCCAGCTTCTACATGCTGGGCGCTTATGTGGGATATACGATATCCCGCTGGGTCGGTTTCTGGCCAGCGTTGGTTATTGGGCCCCTCGTCGTTGGAGCGCTGGGTGCGGCCTTTGAGCGCGTGTGCCTTCGCAAGGTGCACAAGTTCGGGCATGTGCCTGAGTTGTTGGTCACCTTTGGTTTGTCGTATGTTGTGCTTGAGCTGGTCCAATTGGTTTGGGGGCGCATCGCCCTCGAGTTCCGCCCACCCGACATGCTGCAAGGGCCTGCATTTACGTTGATTAACCATTCCATTGATGGGCTGAGTGTGCTGTGGGGCGTTGCACCTGCCGAATTTTGTAGTGCGGCGGATGCGGGGGTGCGGGTGGTGTGTTCACCGTTTCCTGCGACTCGGGGTTTCATGATGTTGGTGGCGTTGGTGATGCTGGTTGGCGTTTGGTTGCTGTTAACCCGTACGCGTATTGGGCTGGTTATTCAATCGGCCTTGACTCACCCGGACGCGGTAGAGGCGCTGGGACACAACGTACCCAGAATATTCATGCTGGTGTTTGGTGCTGGTGCGGGTTTGGCGGGTTTGGCGGGGGTCATTGGCGGCAGTACGTTCCTCACTGAACCCGCCATGGCTGCTACGGTCGGTTCTGTCATATTTGTAGTGGTGGTGGTGGGGGGCATGGGTTCACTCTCGGGTGCTTTTTTGGCGTCGGTGCTGATTGGAGTCATACAGACGTTTGCGGTAGCCTTTGACTTCTCGGTCGGAACTTTGGCGCAGCAGATGGGCATTCACCTGAGCGACATCGCATTGAACAACTCGTTTGTGAAGCTGACACTTTCGCAGGTTGCACCTATCTTGCCGTACCTGTTTCTCGTGCTGATTCTTATTTTCCGTCCCAGAGGCTTGTTGGGTACGAGGGAGGGATGACAAATGTCCAGCAATAACGTGACCCAAGCTGTGAACGTCGGGCGCTGGGTCACCTGGAGCCTGTTTGCACTGTTGCTTGTGATTGCGCCGTTTGTGTTTACCAGCGGGTTGGGCATCACGGTACTGTCGCAAATGGGCATTGCCATCATTGCCTGCCTGTCCTACAACATGTTGCTGGGGCAGGGCGGTATGTTGAGCTTTGGCCATGCGGTGTACACCGGTCTGGGCGCCTTCCTGGCCATCCATGCGCTCAACGCTGTGGCTAGCGGATCGTTACCAATTCCGGTGTCCGCTGTACCACTTGTCGGTGGTTTTGCAGGGATGGGTTTTGCCGCGCTGCTGGGTTACGTCACCACACGCAAGGCGGGCACGACATTTGCAATGATCACCATGGGCATGGGTGAGCTTGTCTTTGCCATGGCGCTGATGATTCCCGAGTTTTTTGGGGGGGAGGGTGGTGTGTCAGGCAATCGGGTCATTGGCAAGGCATTTCTGGGCATCACCTATGGACCGCCGATTCAGGTTTACTACCTGATTGCGGCGTACACCTTTGTCTCGGTTGTTTTGATGTTTGCGTTTACCCGAACGCCTCTGGGGCGCATGCTCAATGCCGTGCGTGACAACCCCGAACGGGTGGAGTTTGTGGGCTACAACACGCAGCGTATTCGCTACACGGCGTTCATCATTGCTGGTTTTTTTGCCGGGATTTCGGGTGGTCTGGGTGCATTGAATTTTGAGATTGTGACGGCTGAAGTGGTGCATGCTGCGCGTTCAGGGGCTTATCTGCTGTTCACCTTCCTGGGTGGGGCAACCTTCTTCTTTGGCCCCATCATTGGAGCCATCCTGATGGTGCTGGCCTTTGTGTTGTTCAGTGAGTTCACCAAAGCCTGGCTGCTCTATCTCGGACTGATATTTTTGTTCATGGTCATGTATGCGCCTGGCGGCTTTGCGAGCCTGATCATGATGAATTTGCGCGTGGCAGCCTTTGGCAAACTGCGACAGTTGTGGGCGAGCTATCTTGCACTCACGGTAACGGGGTTGGTTGCACTTGTGGGGGCGGCGGCCATTGTGGAGATGACCTATCACCTGCAACTCAGCTCGGCAGAAGGATCCGACATCAAATTCATGGGGGTCACACTCAACACCGCAGGCTTGGACAACTGGTTGGGGGCCGCTGCCATCATGGCCGTCGGGCTTGTATTGTTTGAGATGGTTCGCCGCCGGTTTGGGCGGGAATGGGACGCAATACAGACTTTCATTGAAACGAAGATGAACCGGGAAGACCCGCAATGACCGCAACGGACACATTTGCGCTGGAATTGAAAGAGCTGCGCAAGAGTTTTGGTAAGACCGAAATTATTCGTGGCGTCAATCTGGCCGTGCGACACGGGGAGCGCGTGGCCATCATTGGCCCCAATGGCGCAGGCAAGTCAACACTGTTCAATTTGATCAGCGGCCGTTTAGGGGCCAGCAGTGGCGATGTGCTACTCAATGGCACGGTGATCAACAGCATGAAGCCCTACGAGATCAACCGCCTGGGACTGTCACGCAGTTTTCAGATCACCAATATTTTTCCCAAGCTGAGCGTTTTTGAGAATCTGCGTTGTAGTGTGCTGTGGAGCCTGGGCTACAAATACACTTTCTTCAAGTTTCTTGCAAACTTGGACGACGCAAATTCGCGTGCCAACGAGTTGCTCAAAATGGTCAATCTCGAAAAGAAGCACGATGTATTGGCGGTCAACCTGACCTACGCCGAGCAGCGTGCGTTGGAGATCGGCATCACGATCGGTGGCGGAGCCAATGTGATTTTGCTGGATGAGCCGACTGCCGGCATGAGCAAGAGCGAAACCACGCGTTTTATCGCGCTGATCAAGCAGGTTACGGAGGGCAAGACCCTGCTGACGGTCGAACACGACATGGGTGTGGTGTTTGGTCTGGCAGACAAAATTGCAGTGGTGGTCTATGGCGAGGTGATTGCGTTTGACACACCCGACGCGGTGCGTGCCAATCCGCTGGTGCAAGAAGCATATTTGGGCTCCGCCGTAGCGGATGCGCAAGCTGGGGAGTTAATCAGTTGAGGACAGAGCTAAGGGTTTGCCCCGCAAAGTATCAAGTATGCTAAAAGTTTCGAATTTGCATGCCTATTACGGCAAGAGCCACGTATTGCACGGCGTGGATATGCATGTTCATGCTGGCGAAATTGTGGCGCTTTTGGGGCGCAACGGATCGGGGCGCTCGACCACGGCCAAGGCCATCATGGGGCTGGTCGACTGCAAGGGTTCTACGCTGTGGAATGGTAAGCAGATTCAGGGGCTGAAGACCTTTGAGATCGCTCATCTCGGGTTGGGATATGTTCCGGAGAGTCGCGACATTTTTCCGAAACTGACCGTTCACCAGAACCTGCTGCTGGGACAGAAGCGGGGGCAAAAGACCCCGCGCTGGGCATTTGATGACATGTACAAAATGTTCCCCCGACTCAAGGAACGCGAGCATACCGAAGCCGGTGTGCTGTCGGGTGGCGAGCAACAAATGCTGACCCTATGCCGCACACTCATGGGCGACCCGGACCTGATCATCATTGACGAGCCGACTGAAGGACTGGCTCCCAAGATTGTGGAACTGGTTGCACAATATCTGCTGGAGTTGCGCAAGCGCGGCGTTTCGGTGTTGCTGATCGAACAAAAGCTCACCATCGCAATGAAGATTTCCGACCGTTGCCTGGTTATGGGACATGGCAGCATCGTCTTTGAGGGCACTCCCGATGAACTACGAAACAACAACGATATCCGCAAGGAATGGCTGGAGGTGTAGACATATGAGCCCCCACGATCGCCCACTGCGTGTGACTCCCTGCCCCCCGAGGGGGCCGCGTTTCACCTTGGGACGGCCCGGCGGTGAAACCTCTTTTGTCCCTACGGTGACAAGCTCGCTTTCACCGGCGTCAAATCCCCCTACAATTTAAAACGAACGACCGTTCTATTTTGGTTATTCCCCTATCACTCCAAGGACTGCAAGCATGACCGCCCAATACCAAGTTCATGGCGATGTTGCCATCATCACGCTCGACAACCCGCCAGTGAATGGCCTCGGACTCGCGACCCGCCAAGGTATCACCGATGGCATGGCCAATGCCAATGCCGATGTAGCTGTTAAGGCCATCATCATCACTGGGGCCGGGAAGGCCTTTTCGGGTGGTGCCGATATCAAGGAATTTGGTAGCCCCAAGGCCATGCAGGAGCCCAACCTCAATAGCGTGATCTCCGTGCTGGAGAACTCCGCAAAACCAGTTATTGGCGCGATTCATACGGTTGTGATGGGCGGTGGGTTGGAACTTGCCCTGGG
>CANNRR010000111.1 GCA_947508055.1 Burkholderiales bacterium | reverse complement strand
TCATGTTTGGCAGCCCCGAGACCACCACCGGCGGCAATGCACTCAAGTTCTACGCCTCGGTGCGCTTGGACATCCGTCGCACCGGGACCATCAAGAAGGGCGATGAGGCCATCGGCAACGAGACCAAGGTCAAGGTGGTCAAGAACAAGGTGGCGCCTCCGTTCAAAACCGCCGAATTCGACATTCTGTTTGGCGAGGGAATCAGCCGCCACGGCGAAATCATTGACATGGGCGTGAACGCCAACATCCTTGACAAATCCGGCGCCTGGTACGCCTACAACGGCGAAAAAATCGGCCAGGGCCGTGACAACGCCCGCGAGTTCCTGCGCGAGAATCCGGCACTATCCATCGAGATCGAAAACAAGGTGCGTGCGTCATTGGGCATCCCACTGCTTCCGGGCGCATCAGAGTCTGAAGTCAAGCCAAAGATTTCCAGTAAAAAAGCCGATTAAACCCCGTGGAATATGCGCAGACAGCTATTAAAGGTATAGCAAACTAATTCATTGGCGCATTCACTTGTGAACCCTGCAATGGCCACCCAACCCCCGTTATCACTGAAAGGCCGGGCCTTGCGCCTGCTAGGCGCCAGGGAGCACTCCCGCGCCGAGCTGGAACGCAAACTGGAGCCATTTGAGGAGGAGCCGGGAAGCCTTGCAAAGGCATTGGACGAGTTGCAGTCCAAAGGTTTTATCAATGAACAACGGGTGCTGGAGTCCGTGTTGCACCGCCGGTCGGCCAAGTTGGGCACTATGCGCATCCGCCAGGAACTGCTGGGCAAGGGTCTGGCACCCGACGCGGTGATGGAGGCAGTCGAGCAACTGCGTGCCACCGAGGTGGAGCGCGCCCGCGAAGTCTGGCGCAAAAAATTCGGCCAGCCACCTGCAGACGCCTCAGAGCGTGGCAGGCAATTGCGCTTCTTGGCCAGTCGGGGCTTTGGTGGGGAAGCAATCCGGCGCGTCGTTGCCGGGGCGGCGGACGATGGCTAGTGAAATCGGCCGCCAGCCCCCGCTCAATTTGCGCATGCAGCTATAAAAATAATAGCAAATTCAAAGCCCCAGCATCAATTTCAGGTTTTGCACAGCAGCGCCACTGGCGCCCTTGCCCAGGTTGTCCAGCCGAGCCACCAGTACCGCATGGGCAAAACCATCGGCCGGTGCGTCGTTTGAAAACACCCGCAATTCCATTTTGTTGGTATCGGCCAATGCCATGGCGTCAAGCTTCTGGTCTGGCGTGGCGGGCTCTACCGTGACCCACTCGCTACCGGCATAGTGCTTCTGCAGGGCTGCCTGCAAGTCCTGCGCCGTTGGTTGACCCGGCAGCGTATCCAGGTGCAGAGGCAGCTGCACCAGCATCCCTTGCTTGAAGTTGCTTACGGAAGGCACAAGCAGTGGACGGCGTTTGAGCCCCGCATAGCGCATGATTTCGGGAATGTGCTTGTGCTTGAGTCCAAGCGCATATAACTCCATGGCAGGTGCGGTGCCGGTCTCATAGGCCTCGATCATGCTGCGTCCACCGCCCGAATAGCCGCTGATGGACGGCAAACAAACCGGAAAATCGGCAGGCAGCAAGCCAGCGTCCACCAGCGGTCTAAGCAGCGCAATGGCGCCTGTGGCATAGCAGCCAGGATTGGCAACGCGGCGGGCTTGCGCCACCGAATCGCGCTGTCCCGCTGCCAATTCCGGAAAGCCGTAGACCCAGCCGGGCGCGGTTCGATGCGCTGTAGAGGCGTCAATGATGCGGGGTCCAGGTTTGCCGGTCTCGCTCTCGATGGCATCCACCATGGCCACCGACTCGACGGCCGCCTCATCGTGCAGACACAGGATAACCAGGTCCGCACGCGCCATCAAATCCAGCTTCGCCGCTGCATCCTTGCGCAAAGCCGGGTCAATGCTGAGCACTTCCAGTTCCGGCATGGTTTGCAGCCGTTCCCGGATTTGAAGACCGGTGGTGCCGGCCTCGCCATCAATAAATATTTTTTTCATTAACAGTGCCGACAGCGCGGCTCCACAGAGAGAAGCGAATGAACGCCAAATATGGGATGTAAGGTAGCCACAAGTTTGGTGCGTTGCAACATGATACATTTCGCAACTGATGTGTCCAGTGCCAGGTTTGCAGCAGTTCAATGCAGCAATTTGGTGAAAATTCTCCAGCTCCCAAAGAGACGTCATGAAAATCCACGAATACCAAGGCAAAGAAATTTTGCGCCAGTTCGGTGTGCCGGTGCCTCGCGGCATCCCCGCCTTCACAGTTCAAGAGGCAGTGGAAGCTGCCCAAAAGCTCGGAGGGCCTGTTTGGGTCGTCAAGGCGCAGATTCACGCGGGTGGGCGTGGAAAGGGGGGTGGCGTCAAGCTGGCCCGCTCAATTGACGACGTCAAAAAAATCGCTGGCGAGATCCTCGGCATGCAGTTGGTGACTCACCAAACAGGCCCAGAGGGTCAAAAGGTTCGCCGTTTGCTGATTGAAGACGGCGCCGACATCAAAAAGGAATATTACGTGTCCGCTGTGACCGACCGTGCCTCGCAGCGCGTGGCCATGATCGTCTCCAGCGAAGGCGGTATGGACATTGAAGGCGTTGCCCACGACACGCCAGAGAAAATCATTACCGAAATCGTCGACCCTGCGGCCGGGCTGACCGATGCCCAGGCGAAAATGCTGTCGGATGCGATTGGCGTACCTGCCGGGTCCACCGCACAAGCGGTTGACGTGCTGCAAAAGGTCTACAAGTGCTACATGGATACCGATGCCTCTTTGGTGGAGATCAACCCACTGATTCTTGAGGGCAACGGTAATATCAAGGCGATTGATGCCAAGTTCAACTTCGACGCCAATGCGCTGTATCGCCACCCGGAAATCGTGGCCTACCGTGATCTGGACGAAGAAGATCCTGCGGAAGTAGAAGCCAGCAAGTTTGACCTGGCCTACATCAGCCTGGACGGCAACATTGGCTGCCTGGTGAATGGTGCCGGCCTGGCCATGGCCACCATGGACACCATCAAACTGTTCGGTGCCGAGCCGGCCAACTTCCTGGACGTGGGTGGCGGTGCCACCCCCGAGAAGGTGACCGAAGCCTTCAAGATCATGCTGAAGAACCCCAAGGTGGAGGCCATTTTGGTCAACATCTTTGGTGGCATCATGAAGTGCGACACCATTGCCACCGGCGTCATCACGGCCTGCAAGGCAACCAATCTCAACGTGCCTTTGGTGGTGCGCATGAAGGGCACCAATGAAGACCTGGGCAAGAAGATGTTGAAAGACAGCGGTCTGCCCATTATTTCCGTGGACACCATGGCAGAAGCTGCACAGGCAGCGGTTAAAGCGGTAGCGAAATAATTTTGCGAGTCAGACCACTTGCGAAGCAATGTGCTCTGACCCCAACTGATTAGGAAAAAACATGTCCATCTTCATTAACAAAGACACCAAGGTCATCACCCAGGGTATCACCGGCAAGACGGGTCAATTCCATACCGAGAAATGCCAGGAATACGCGAACGGCAAGAACTGCTTCGTGGCCGGTGTGAACCCCAAGAAGGCCGGCGAGTCCATCTTTAACATTCCGATTTTTGCGTCTGTCAAAGAAGCAGCATCGCAGACTGGCGCGACCGTATCGGTGATCTATGTGCCACCCGCAGGCGCTGCTGCTGCCATCTGGGAGGCCGTTGAGGCGAATCTGGACCTGGCGATTTGCATTACCGAAGGTATCCCGGTTCGCGACATGCTTGAAGTGCGTAACCGCATGAAGGCCAAGGAAGCCGCCGGCGGCAAGAAAACCTTGTTGCTGGGACCCAACTGCCCCGGATTGATCACCCCCGACGAAATCAAGATCGGCATCATGCCCGGTCACATCCACCGCAAGGGCCGCATCGGCGTGGTTAGCCGCTCCGGCACGTTGACCTATGAAGCCGTGGCGCAGTTGACCGAAATCGGTTTGGGACAGTCCAGCGCGGTTGGTATCGGCGGCGACCCTATCAACGGCCTGAAGCACATCGACGTGATGCGCGCCTTTAACGACGATCCGGATACTGACGCCGTCATCATGATTGGCGAAATTGGCGGTCCAGACGAAGCCGAGGCGGCGCGTTGGTGCAAGCTCAACATGAAGAAGCCCATCGTTGGTTTCATCGCCGGTGTGACAGCACCTGCTGGCAAGCGCATGGGTCACGCCGGCGCGCTGATTTCTGGTGGCGCAGACACGGCTGATGCCAAATTGGCTGTGATGGAAGAGTGTGGTTTTACCGTCACGCGCAATCCGTCGGAGATGGCAAAGCTGCTCAAGGCGCTGCTGTAATCAGCGGTCGCGTGGCCGTCCTTGTGTCGGGCGGTTGCACAATTTGAACATAATGTTGAGCCGGGCCCCGTCACGGGTAGCCCGGTTTTTATTTTTATGCCGCCCATCGCGTAGTTTGTAGGGCAGTTCGAGGAGCACCATGGAAGAATTTCTTACTGCCCACTTTTGGTTGGCTGTTGGTCAAATCATCATGATCGACATCTTGCTTGGGGGCGACAACGCAGTAGTGATTGCGTTAGCTTGCCGACAATTACCCCCCAACCTGCGCATTAAGGGCATTTTGTGGGGCACGGCAGGCGCCATTGTGTTACGTGTCATTTTGATCGCTTTCGCGCTGACCTTGCTCCAGATCCCCTATCTCAAGATAGTCGGCGCAGTGTTACTTTTGTGGATTGGAGTCAAACTGCTGGCACCTCAGGATGAGGGCGAACACTCCAACATCCAGGCCAGTGACAAGCTGTGGGCAGCGGTTAAGACCGTGATCGTTGCAGATCTGGTCATGAGTATTGACAATGTGGTTGCCATTGCAGGCGCAGCGACCGGTGCGGGCGGGCGGCACCAGTTGCCCTTGGTCATCTTTGGTCTTGCGGTTAGTATCCCCATTATCATTTGGGGCAGTCAGCTGGTGCTGAAACTGATGGATCGATTCCCGCTGATCATTGCGGTTGGGGGGATGTTGCTCGGATGGATTGCCGGAACGATGGCGCACAGCGATCCGGCTGTGCAGGGGTTGATACCCCAGTCGGGGGTTTGGAGCTACAGCATGGGTGCAGCCGGCGCGGTGCTCGTATTCCTGATCGGTGCGCTGCTGAAGCGTCGCGTTCAGCCGGCGCAATAGTGCCGAATGGACACTGTGGTGGGCATTCGCTGGCTTGAAAGGCGTGTAAACCCGACTTGCGTGAACAACTGCCTTGTCGGGCGTACCTTCCTGTGCTAAGGTCACTTCCTTGCGCGGCCTTGCAGTCGAAGTCTTATCGAGGCTTGGTGCTGGCGTTCAACAGCAGATGCATATAGGAGTAGGGTTGGTCCGTGGCGAAATCTTCTTCATTTAATTCTGGCGCCTTCTGGAGGGCTGATTGGTTCGCTGGAGTAGCGTTAGTGGTCACGGTGATCGTGCTGCACCTGTCGACCGACTTCATAGGTACGCTCGAGCGTCGTTTTTACGACTTTGCCAGCACCAGCACGTCGCGCCAGCCGTCGGACCGCATTGCCGTCATCGCCATTGATGACCAAAGCATTGCCAACTTGGGCCGTTGGCCTTGGCCCCGTGATATTCACGCTAAGCTGATTGATCAACTCGCGGTGGCAAAGGCCAAGACAATCGTTCATACGGCCTTTTTCTTTGAGCCACAGGTTGACCCGGGCTTGGTCTTCATCCAGAAGATGAAGTTGGCGTTGGGTGCTCAGCCTGACGCAAACCCAACCAGCGAACAACTGGCCCGGATTATTTCCGAGGCCGAGGCCGCGCTCGATACCGATGCCCGATTGGCAACCAGTATCAAAAACGCCGGCAACGTGCTTTTGCCATCGTTTTTTGTGACCGGCGATCAACGTGGCAAGCCTGACAGCCCGCTACCTGCGTTTGCCCTTGGCAGCGCCTTGGATGATCCGAAAGGGTTTTCGATTTCCGCAACGCGTGCGCAGGAACCCATCGAGTCCATCGGTAGTGCGTCGGCGGGAATCGGTCATTTGAATCCGGAGCAGGATGTGGACGGGGCTGTCCGGATGGAGCCGCTACTTGTGAATTACTACGGAAAAAGTGTGCCGTCCATGGCATTGCTGGCTGCGTCCAAAAGTTTGAATTTGTCGCCGGCTGACATTCGACTCAATGTTGGCGAGTCAGTCCAGATTGGTAAACTGAAGATCAAAACCGATGAGTCTGCACGCATGTCACCTCAGTTTTACAAGATGCGTGACGGGAAGAAGGCATTTGCCGAGGATTCGTTTTATGACGTTTTGACGGGCAAGATTCCTGCATCTAAATACACCGACAAAATCGTCATCATCGGTGCCACTGCGGCTGGGGTTGGGGTTCTGATGCAGGTGCCAGGCAATCCGCTGCTTTCCCCCGCAGAAATGATTGCCCAAGTCACATCAAGCATTCTGAGTGAGCATTTCATTGTTCAACCCGAATGGGGCCTTTGGGCGCAATTGGTAACGTTTTTGCTTATTGCAGCCTATATTGTTGTGGCATTGCCACGGTTGTCGGCCGGCATGGCTGCGACAGCAACACTCATTTTGTTCATTGCAATGATGGCCGTGGAATTTGTCCTGCTCTCTGCAAGCGCAACGTCGCTCCAACTGGTTTTTCCTGCAACGGTCTTGATACTTGGGCATCTGGCATTGACCACCAAGCGGTTCCTGATGACTGAGGCCGGCAAGGTGAAAGCTGACGAGGAGTCGGCTGAGACCAGCCGGATGATGGGTTTGGCACTGCAAGGACAGGGCCAGTTGGACATGGCTTTTGATCGTTTCCGCCGGGTGCCGATGAACGATGCCGTGATGGGCAACTTGTACAGCCTGGCGATGGATTTTGAGCGCAAGCGCCAATTCAACAAGGCCGAAGCGGTGTACCAGCACATGGCGGCTTTTGACAAGGACTACAAGGACATCAAGTCCAAACTGAGCCGTGCCAAGAATCTGTCTGAAACGGTGATGCTCGGTACGGGGGGGCACCCGGGAGGAACCATGCTGCTGGACGGCGGCGCCGTCGAGAAGCCCATGCTGGGCCGCTACCAAGTCGAAAAAGAGCTTGGCAAAGGGGCAATGGGCGTGGTTTATCTGGGCAAAGACCCCAAGATTGGTCGAGTCGTTGCAATCAAAACCATGGCCCTAAGCCAGGAGTTTGCTGGAGATGAACTGGTTGATGCCCGTGAGCGGTTCTTCCGTGAAGCTGAAACAGCCGGGCGACTGCAGCACCAAAACATTGTGACTATTTTTGATGCCGGTGAAGAGCACGACCTGGCGTACATAGCCATGGAGTTTCTCAAGGGCAAGGATCTGGCCGACCACTGCAAGGGCGATCAGTTGTTGGCAGTGCCGATGGTGCTGAGCATCGTGGCCCGGGTTGCCGAGGCACTAGCATATGCCCACAAGCAACATGTGGTCCACCGCGACATTAAGCCGGCCAACATCATGTATGACTCCGAGACCGACACGGTCAAAGTGACCGACTTCGGAATTGCACGCATCACCGATTCAAGCAAGACCAAGACAGGGCTGGTGTTGGGGACCCCTAGTTTTATGTCGCCTGAGCAACTCGCTGGCAAGAAGGTGGACGGGCGGTCCGATCTATATTCATTGGGTGTGATGTTGTTCCAGATGCTGGCTGGCGTTTTGCCGTTCCGTGGTGACTCGATGTCTGAGTTGATGTACAAGATTGCAAACGAGGAGGCGCCCGACATCCGCGTCATTCGTCCGGATCTGCCACAGGCCTTGGCCGATGTTGTGGCGTTGTCGCTGACCAAGCGTCCGGAAACACGCTACCAGACCGGGGATGAATTTGCTGCTGATTTGCGCAGTGTTATGGGGCAGGTTGGCAATTCTGTACCGGTCACCCATGGGGCCCCAGTCGGCATGGAGACTCGTTCGGCCGATAGAACAGTCGGGTTTTCTACTACGGTCCCAGGCCTGCCTGGTGGATCAGACGATAAAATTGACTTTATGGAAACAGTGCCAGCTACTGCCGCTGATTTTGAAAGAAGCACAATTCAACCGGCAACAAAGCCGGCGCGTGGCCTGGATCCGAAAAACTAGTAGAACCATGATTTACCAATTTTGCTCAAAGACTGATCCAGGCCGCGCACGGGACAACAATGAAGACTCGCTGGCAGTTGATGAGCCAACCCTGACTGCGGTGCTCGCTGATGGAATGGGCGGCTACAACGCGGGTGAAATTGCCAGCGGCATGGCAACTGCGTTCATCAAATCAGAACTCAGCCGCTGGTTGACTGAGACGGGCGATGGCGCCAAGGCGCGGGAGGTGCGGCGTGCGATGGAAATTTGTGTTGACAACGCCAACCGCTCGATTTTCAATTCCGCCAACTCCAACGCGCATTACGCGGGAATGGGAACAACTCTGGTTGTGGGTGTTTTTAGGGACGACAGGCTGGTGCTTGGGCACATTGGCGACTCACGGTGCTATCGTTTGCGCGCCGGTTTGCTGGACCAAATAACCAAAGACCACTCCTTGCTGCAGGAGCAACTCGATGCGGGTCTTATTACCGTCGAGCAGGCTGCAACGTCCTCGATCAAGAATTTGGTGACGCGGGCGTTGGGCGTTGACGAGTCGGTGTTGCTCGAGGTCAATGAACACGAGGTTCAAGCGGGAGATATGTATCTCATGTGCTCCGACGGACTATCGGACATGATTAACGACGATGCCATCCACGAAATTGTGGCGTCCCAGATACCGCTAGAGGAAAGAGCCAAGCAACTCATCGACGCGGCCAATGAGAGTGGCGGGCGGGATAATATTTCTGTGCTGATGATCGAAGTACACGAAGCACCGGAAAAGCGCGGTTTAATCGCTCGGTTGCTGGGGAAGTAATATGTGGCAGCAGTTTCAAATAACAAATTACACGAAAAGGAGTCGATCATGCCGAAAATGATCGTTTCGATCGATGAGGTCGTGATCAAGGAAGTACAACTCACCAAGGATAAAACCACCTTGGGACGCAGGCCGTACAACGACATCGTCATCGACAACCTGGCCGTCAGCGGTGAGCATGCGGTGTTGCAGATGACCGGCAGCGAGGTGCTTCTGGAAGACTTGAACAGTACCAACGGAACCTACTTGAATGGCAAAGCCATCAAGAAGCAGCAACTGCAAAATGGCGACAGCATTGAAATTGGCAAGTACAAAATAAAATTTGTCGGCGATGGTGTCGCTGACAACTTTGACAAAACCATGGTGGTACAGGCCAGACCGGCGGTGGCGCCCGTAGCACGTCCCGCGGCACCACTGCATTCCGCCGAGCCGTTCGCTGTTGCCACGTTTCATGCGTCGATCAAAGTGTTGTCAGGTGCGGCTTCGGGTAGGGAGGTTCCACTGACCAAAGTCGTCACGACGATTGGAAAGCCTGGTGTTGCCGTTGCTGCGATAACACGTCGTCAGCAAGGTTTTGTAGTGCACCATGTCGAGGGCGCAGGAAACCCGACTTTGAATGGATCCCCAATTAGTGCTGACCCGGTCCCATTGAAAAATGGGGATCTGATTGAGTTGGCGGGTACGCAGATGCAATTTGTACAAACCTGACGGTTTGTTTCTCCACGTTTGTGGCCGTTGCGTGCCAATTTTCAGGGTAATGCGGCATGAAAATGATAGCAAAGCATTGGCAACGGATCACAGTCACGCTGATTCCGCTTGTTTTTGCACTGTTGCATGCGATGGGGGTCGTACCCATTGGGATGTTGCAGCGGTTCGATGACATCATCTACGATGTGCGGTTACGGGCAACCATGCCCGGAACGCTGGATGAGCGAATTGTCATTGTCGACATAGACGAAAAGAGTCTCGCAGAGGTTGGCCGTTTCCCTTGGGGTCGAAATAAACTGGCCCATCTGGTCGATATTCTTTTTGATCAACAAGAAGTGGCCTTGCTGGGTTTTGACATTGTGTTTGCCGAGCCGGACGACAGTTCTGGCCTGGGTCGCCTGAACGAACTGGCGCGCAATGAGTTCAAAGACCAGCCCGGGTTCGCTGATCGCGTCCGACAGCTTCAGCCAGAATTGGACTATGACGCGCTATTTGCGCGGGCGCTGGACAAACGTGCTGTGGTCTTGGGGTACTACTTCACCAGCAGCGACCGTGAGGGCCACACCGCCGGCAACTTGCCGGCCTCCGTGTTGTCGAATGCTGACCTCAAGGGACGTACCGTGCCGGCTTTTTCGTGGAGCGGTTACGGGGCGAACATCGCGCCGTTAGCGATGGCGGCCCCCTTGGCGGGCCACTTCAACCCCGTAGCCGACAGCGATGCCGTCGTGCGCTCCCTGCCTTTGCTGGCTGAGTACAAGGGGCAGTATTACGAATCCCTGGCTTTGGCCATGTACCGCCGATTGTCCGGCTTGCCAACTGTTTCATTGGGGTTCTCTGAAGAAAGATGGTTGTCGCGCAACTATCAGGGTCTGGAGCAAATCGTTCTGAGGCGGGGCGAGACATCTCACTCGATTCCGGTAGACAGCCATGTCGCAACTCTGGTTCCTTTTCGAGGGCCTGGTGGTGCCAAGGGCGGATCATTTCGCTACGTTTCTGCTTCAGATGTGCTGGCCGGGCGATTGCCAGCCGGGAGTTTGAAAGACAAGATTATTCTGGTTGGAACAACCGCCCCCGGGCTGCAGGACATGCGCGCCACCCCCGTTGGAGAAACCTATCCAGGGGTCGAATCCCATGCAAACGTGATCGCAGGCTGGCTCGAGGGCAAAGTCGCGTTCAAGCCTGACTATGCAATGGGCTATGACGTATTTGTGCTCGTTTTGGCGGGCTTGCTGCTGGCACTGGGGTTGCCATTGCTCTCGGCGCCGCGTGCCGTCATTTTGAGTGCGGGCGTTCTATTTACCGTCACAGCAATCAACACTTGGCTGTATGTGTCGTTTGGGCTGGTCATGCCATTGGCCGCAGCCATAGTAATGAACCTGTCGGCTTTCACGTTAAATATGAGTTACGGCTACCTTGTCGAAACGCGGTCCAAGCGCGAATTGGCGCACCTGTTTGGCACCTACGTCCCCCCCGAGCTTGTCGATGAAATGGTCAAAGACCCTGACAGCTACAGCATGAAGGCCACCAATCGGGAGCTGACAGTCATGTTCTGCGACATGCGCGGTTTTACAAAGATGTCCGAACAGATGGAGCCCACCCAGCTTCAAGAGTTGCTGACGGGGGTATTTAGCAACCTGACAACTATCATTCGAGCGAACCGGGGCACAATCGACAAATACATGGGCGACTGCGTCATGGCATTTTGGGGCGCGCCGGTAGAAACTCCTGAACATGCACACTTGGCCGTGAAATCGGCTATGGAAATGGCCAGCGCAGTGCGCGACATCAACCTCGACCACCGTGCCCGTGGGCTGCCCGACATTGGAATTGGAATTGGTATCAATACCGGAACCATGT
>CANNRR010000110.1 GCA_947508055.1 Burkholderiales bacterium | reverse complement strand
TCGGGTGTCGAACTTTGGGGATCGAACGCCAGTGCGCCGAGCTGTTCTCGAACGTCAGCACGCGCCAGTACTTTGCCTACTCCAAGGTTGAGCCTATCGACCACCTCACGCGGCAGGCCGGCTGGACCGAACAAGCCAGCCCACGGTGTAATGGACAGTTTCACGCCAGCTTCAATAATCGTGGGCACTTCGGGCAGTAGCGGACTGCGATTGGGCAACAGGCCGGCGAGGGCGCGCAGCTTTCCACTGCGCACATGGGGGATGACCGCAGCGCCCGAGGCGAACATCAAGTGCACCCGCCCGGCCAGTGCATCGGTCAACAAGGGCGCATCGCCTTTATAGGGAATTTGGACCATCTTCAGCTTTGCAATCTGCGCGAGCTGCGCAGTTGCCAGGATGGCCGCCCCTGTCGCAGTTCCGTAGTTCAGTTTGCCTGGATTGGCGTGGGCGTAAGCGATCAATTCGGAGACTGTTTTGATTGGCAAGTCTGCATTGATAAACAGGAACTGTGCAAAGGTTCCGACCCGCGCGATCGGCGTGAAGGCAGCAATGGGATCAAAAGAAAGCGACTTGTGTAAGACAGGTGCACCGCTAAATCCAGTACCGGTGCCCAACAGCAACGTATAGCCGTCTGCTGGCGCTTGGAGGGTGGCTTCAGCAGCGATGATGCCATCGGCGCCAGCCCGATACTCAAGCACCAATGCTTGTCCAAGAGTCTCACCAAGCGCAACCGACAACACGCGCGCGATCAGATCGGTTGATCCGCCTGCAGGAAACGGAACTATCAGTCTGATCGGCTTGGAGGGGTACTGTCCCTGAGCGCTGGACGGCAATGAGGCTGTAGCCAGAGCGATGCACGTAGTGTTGAGAAAGAAACGGCGGTTAACTGCGATCATGTGAAATCTCCTTTTGCCAATTTGATTGGTCTACTGGGTTAATGTCTATTTTGGAAATAAATTTGCACTTGCTTTGCCACCGTCGCCAGAGGACTTACCCTGATGGAAATTTGTACATATAGAGAACTTCGACTCAAAGGCTCCAAGTACTCATGCCAGCGCGCGCGACAGTTTCAACAAAGTGAATGTTTCTCCAGATTTGCTCGCTGCCAGACTGGCAAGCACGCCTGTCGCCAGCCCAGTCTTGACGGCTGCTCCTGCCGACACCGATAGCAAACAAGCGACGCTTGGCCGCCCGTGAAAGCCGAACCGTTGCATTCTGCTCAGCCTGTAGAGACGCGGCTGCGTTGCGCCGAACAAAGTGTGTTTCGCCGAATCGCAGCAACAGATCGTGGACGTTGACAAATGCCGACGCCGCGGGCAGAGTGACGTTCCTCTACAACCAAGTCTTATTGAAGGAGTCGCATTATGGGAAAGCTGTCCGCATTTCTACTCTCTTTTATTATTCTTCTACCGTCAGCGTTTGCAGATGACGCAAAGAACCTCCTTGGAGTGTGGAAGCTGCTGGCCTTTTATACAGAGTACCAAGATGGTAGGCCGCAACTCGCCCAGGCTGGCAATAACCCGATTGGCTACCTCATCTTTGCGGCTGAAGGCCGAATGATGGCTGTGATTGAGGCAGAAGGACGAAAGCCGGCGAGTACTGTCGAAGAGCGTGCCAACTTGCTCCGAACGTTAATTGCCTACTCTGGCATGTATCGACTGGAGAGTGATAAATGGACAACAAAGGTTGACGTCGCTTGGAGTCCCCTCATGCGTGGTACTGATCAGGTGCGGACCTACAAGCTCGACGGTGATCGACTTGAAGTCACAACACCCTGGGCGCCAACGCCGGGCGTGCCTACGAATCCCGTGGAACGAGGAGTCCTGCGTTGGGAGCGAGTCAAGTAGTCAGTGGTGGCGACTGTTAAGCACTACCACTGAACCTGTCAATTGACCGTGAGAGGACGACGGTGGCTGGCCTGTCTTGCCCGCGTTCATCTAAGGCACTTCCGCTTTGCTGAACAAAACCTAAGGACTTGCGCGACTGGTCTTGAGCACGCAGATCGAAAGGAAGGACACCGATGAACATCTTCAGCACACTTGAGCCAGCGCAACAGGCACGACAGCTGTCTAATCCGGAGGGTCCCGTAGGTCTGGCAGTTGCCGAGTGGCTCAATGGCAACAACCGTGAGGGTACGGCACAAGTTCTCGCCATGATGAAACTGCGACCTGACTGCCATGTCCTTGAAATTGGCTTCGGAAACGGACGTGCCGCGCCAGAAGTGATGGGTCAGGCCGCCAATATTCGATATTCAGGTATCGACATCTCGCCGACCATGGTGGACGAAGCAATCCGCTTCAACCAGACACATATATCGGCTGGTCGCGCGAACTTTCATCTTGCCTTCGCCGAGCAAATGCCCTTCCCTGATGCCACCTTCGACCGAGTGTTCTCGATTGGTGTCGCTCACTTTTGGGAGGACCCGACGGGTCCGCTACGAGAAATTTATCGCGTGATGCGCCCTGGTAGCTTTGCCGTAATGGGAGCACTTGATTCGCGATCGCCGCCGCAATTTGCCCGCCCGGAATTTGGCTTCCATCTACGAACCGCCTCCGAGTGGGAAGCCCTGTACAGAAATGCTGGTTTCAGTACAGTGAATACTCAAGTCGTCGAAACAGAACAGACGACTCCGGATGGCAAACCGATTAAACGCTATAGCGTTCGTGTGACTGCCCAGCACTGACGGGACCGTTGCGTTCGCCAGACACCCAGACGTCGAGTACGCCTATCTGCTGGCCCTGACGTGTGCCGTATCAGGCGGCGCCGAATGACAGCTCCGGAGCGACCAGTTCCGAAATCTCGGCGCCCGCTTTGTGTCTTTTGGAGTCAGTGGCCCACCTTGGCCCGACACGCCGCCTGCATGTCACTACTCTTGATGAAGCCACACTGGCCTGAACCACCCCCGGTTTCGGCTCGACACATGGCCTGAAGGTCACTGTTCTTGATAAAGCCGCATTGGCCGCTACCCATGCTGTGATAGTAACTACTGCGGACCCATCGGCCCCACCGAGGGCCCCGATTCAGCGATCATGATTCCCGTGATGAAACTGTAGGCCACGGCCCAGGCCCCGCGATGTGCCGGAGTGAACTTATCACCCAGCGACTGCCCAAGAGTTTGAAGCAGCGCCGCACCTACGATCTGCTGATGTGAAGCGTTGACACCATGCAGACGAAGAAGCCGTCCCAGCGACCCGAGGTAGGGCCGAAGGCGTTCCGGCTGATCAAGGCACCCCACAACATAAGTAATGCCCTGCAGTGTCTCAAGACTGCGCACGATTCCGTCTTGCTCGAATAATGAGGCGACGGTCGCATCGGTTGCAGATAGATTTATCAGGCACAGTGTTGCCGACTGAATCGAGGTCGAATCCATTTGCTCCCAGGATGACTCGACGAGGGCGATCTTCTCTGGATCGAGGTTACGCCTCATTTGATTCAAAACAAGCCCCTCTGAGTTGCGGCCACTCCAGCAATTCGGCAAGCCTGTGGACAACCCAGATCGCTTCCGGTCCTGTCACCACCGCCCCAGTTCCTGTTAAGCCTCGGTAGCATTGAATCAGTACGTCATCTTCGGTGATGCCCAAGCTGAGAAACATGCTTCTTGCCGTTTCAGTCAACATGGTCGCCATGTCCTCGCAAAGCTCATAGCGGCTAGCGACGACGTCACGGGTTGCGTTGGGCTTTGTACGGCCAGCGTCAACGAACAGCGCCATGAATGACTGCGGAATCTCGATTTGATACTCTTCGTACATGCCGTCTTGTGTTTCAAATTCACTGTTGGATAGACTAAACTTTTGCTGTTCCTGCAGCGTCGCTGCGAATTCAGACCTCAGCCTGTAGCGTTGATCAACACGCGCAAGGCACATCTACCGCTCATCCTATGCCATTTGTTGCGCCCACCGTAAATCAGATCAAGTCGGGGACCCAGCTTCGACACTACAAGGGTGGCCATAGGGATTTACAGCATGTGAAGTGATTGGTCCATCCCCAGGAGGGCTCCTCGCTGCGCTGTCCGCCCTGGACGCTCATTGGTCGAGGGCTGGCATTTTGTTGGTTGAATATTCCTTTGCACACCAAATTCCAATCCGGCAAAGTTGGCGTCAGATATTCGATCTAGTCCAAGCCTCGTACCGATCACGCAATAACTGCGGTACCTGCTGATCATCCTTTCCCCCGGTATGACCACCGATGACTGCCCATGACTCTCCATCGACTTCGTTCGAGTGTGACCAGAATCTGGAAAATACACGCCCATCACGGGTTTTCCACAGGTCAAGGTTGAACGTGCGCCTCCCGAAGTGATCGCCACGGCCATACAACCGGGTCATACCCCGGGCGCTGAAACCCTCAACTGCTTCCAGTTTGATCTCCGCGCCCGCTTGGGCCTTGTGTTCCCACATTACCATTGAACTAAGCATGCCCAGTACTCCCGCCTATTGGCATCACAGCGTATCATGCCGCTGACAGCTTGAGCGGTCGCTCTGGTTCCATCAACACCGATCGTTTACGGACGGAATCAGTCGTTCGATAACGCTGCTGTGGACGTGGTTGGAGCAGCGCTCAAAAGAATCATTCTGGGGTTTTCATGCAGAAATTGTTTAGACGGGGTGAAAGAGTCAAGCACGCAACCAAGACGGAGTGGGGAATTGGTGAGGTGTTAACAAATGAGGCTGGTGGCAAGGTCTCGGTTTTTTTCGAGGACGTTGGCCCCAAGGAGTTTGACCTAGAGTTTGCGAAGTTCCTTAGGCTGGAAGGCGTGGACGGGGAATCGGACTATCTGACCGCGCTGGTCACACATCACCATGCAGAGGCGGCGAAACCCGTGCTGGCAGGAGTGCAGAAGAAACCGCGATTCCTGTCGTTTAGCGAGGCAGTCAAGAATTTTCTCGGCTTTTTCCCGTGCGGGTTTAGCGACCCTGCATATTTGGCCGCAAAGGGAGAGCGCAAATATAAGTTCGATGCGCATCTGTTGATGATCGACCTTTTGGGCGAAGCCATGTTCTGCTCCCTATTGAGGCAAAACGACTTCAAAGAAGTTCTTGACAGGGTGAAACGTGTCATCAACAAAACAAACTTGATCAGTCCCTATGAAAAAATCGGGTTTTCTAATGGCGTAGCATCGGAAGTCAATCAAAAACTGTTTGCAGAATCGTTGTATGACCTTCTCTACGGGACCGATGGGTTGCAAAGCCGGTTTGAACGTTACGCGACCATGCTATCGTTGATCGGCGTGGCGAAGTGGCCGATTGCCACCTACTTCCCGTTCATTGCGTTTCCGAACACTCAAATTTTCCTGAAGCCCGTTGTGACACAGAACGCGGCAAACGTACTCAACCAGGAAATCAACTACCGCCCCGAATTGAATTGGTTAAGCTACAGTCAGGTACTCGTGTTGGCCGAGCGCATTCGCAAGGAACTGCTCAAGGATGGGCGGGAGATGCTCATTCCACGCGACATGATCGACGTGCAGTCCTTTATTTGGATCATCGCGCCGGGGTATTTCCTGTGATCGATCTATCCTCCCGTTCATAGGGTATGGGCTAGATGATTTTGACAGAGACATGTTTCGCAACCAGGTTTCTATTCAGCATACATGGGACCAAATTCTCATCATCAGCCCCAATGATTGCTCGCGCTGGTTTGAAATTTAACTCAAACGTTAGCTGCAGCACTGGAGGTCTCTGTTGAAGATCGCCAATTGGAACCTCGAACGGGTGCTGCCGTCGCAGCGGCGAGTCCAGGCGATCGGTGACCACGTCGCCCGAGTCGGCGCAGATGTGTGGGTGCTGACTGAGACGCATCAGGCGATTTCGCCTGGCAAAGGGTTCGAGTCGGTTCTGAGCGGGGACCCGGACAGGCCGTCGACGGACGGTGAGCGGTGGGTGGCTATCTGGTCGCGTCCCCGTTTCGAGCCGCTTCCATCACTCGTCTCGGATCCCGTCCGGTGCGCGGCGGCACGCATCGTCGACCCGGAACTCGGTGAGGTCGTCGTCTTCGGTTGTGTACTGCCCTGGGGCGGCAGTTCGTGGCGCGGAATCTCCTGGATGGACGGAGCGTTCCCCGCGGCGCTCGAGCTGTACGCGAGCGACTGGGCGCGGGTGCGCTCGGCGTTCCCGGACGCCGTCCTCATTGCCGCCGGCGATTTCAATCAGGATCTGGCGCATCGCCACTACTACGGCTCGAAGGCGCGTCGTCTCCTGCTGGAATCCGCGCTGGCGTCGGCCGGGCTGCGTCCTGTGACCGCTGGCGACGATGACCCCATCGCGCGCGGCTCTCGGGGCTACGCGTGCATCGACCACATCTGCGTGTCCAGCGAGCCCGCCGTTAGGGTTGGTCGTGCGACGCGCTGGCCTGAAGCACCGGCGCCGGTTCGGAAGATCTCGGACCACTTCGGTGTGGCTGTCGAGGTTGATCCGGCGTAGCTAACAAGCGCATCGAGCGGACGGCGCGAGGTAGTATCAACCAGTGAGCGCGCGACCGCCGCTCATGCGCAACAACGTTACCGGCTACTGTCAGCCGCTGCTCCATCACCGGCGTGTACCGCTCCACGTAATCCATTCCTGCCTGCCCGATACCAGATGCAGCCTCTGCGATAATCCCTCGGCTCGGCTGTCCGCAGTGGCAAGCTGAGTAACGTGTAACTCAGCTTGTCCGGGCTGCCGACTTACACCACGTCAGGGGGCACGACCTGCATTGTCTATCGCCGAGAGTTTTGATGTCAAACCATCCCACTGATTTTTCATTGGCACGAAGTTCCACGGGCTATCCAATCCCAATTGCTCAATCGTGTAGTTGGCTTTGCCGTAATTACATGATGCACATGAACTAACTAGGTTTGAAGGCGCTGTTCTACCTCCGAGGTTCCATGGAACTACGTGATCGGCGACTGGCCATGTGGCGTGGATGATTCCGTGAGTTGTAAGGTTAGTCGGTCCTTTTTGGAATGACTGATGTCCCAGCTTCTTAATGATGACTTTTAGCGCTTGCTGGGCTATTAATTTTGTTCCGCAGTAGCGACAGCGATACCCATCCCGCTTGAATACTTCTTCTTGATATCTTGTGGGCGAACGAAGTACATCTCGTTCGCTTTCCGGAGCCGGTTTAGGCTTTGGGTAGCTCAGCGCATATGCTCTGAATCGACCTGAATTCTGCCCATGTTCGATGTACCACTCGCAAAACTCTCGGGCCCGGAGCGTATGTATGATTTCATGACAAGTATCCATATGACCGCTAAATAGTTCATCTACGGCTATGAGAAAGATTTCTATTTGAGAGTGAATCCAATGTGGTGGTGGGAGTGGCGACCTATGGTCCCAGGACTGGGGTGTATTGGGAAGTTCAGTGCACTGGCTTACCCCCCTACACACAGCTCGCTCCAGATGCATAACGTAATGTACAGAGCAAGACCTGCTCTATAGACTGGGCGCTGCTCGATAAACTGGACATGAAATCCTCCTGAGGGCGGCTTGTAGTCTTGATTTCAGCGACTTCGGTGAATTTCCATACAGGTATAAAAATTCCGACAAACACCGCAGATCCTTGGTGGATTCTAGGCTTCAATCAAGCCGACCAAGAGAGCGGGAGTCCTTCTCGAATGACCGGTTACGCTGCACTGCTGGCCTACGATTCTGGCTGCCACGGAAACTGCTTCATCGCAAACCTTTGATCTGGCGCAATGAGATATTCCACCGGAAGTTCACTATACACATCAGGCGATTGCCTCACGCTCTGCGTGCCCCGAGGGGACTGACCCGGCCATAGTTGCCGGGTTTCTACTTTCTGCAGCCACGGGGTCAGTCAACCAACTTCACCCCAGGCAGGAACTCGGTCCCCGTCCGCTTCACCAACTCCCCGTAGCTGATCGGCTTAGACGCCCGTGTCGCATCGGTGTTCTCATGCCAGTAAGCCCAGGCCCGATTCCTACTCTGGTCGTACACGAGCTTAAAAAGGTACTTCGGCACGCGCACCTGTCCAGGGCCAATGCCTGCACTCTGAGCGATGCTGGGGACGTACACCGGCCCGGTGATGACATACACATCCCCGGCAGCGCGCTTGGCGTAGCTCCTGGTCGCCATCTCGACCGACTTGGCCCAGACGCCGCGGTTGTGTTCAGGAGCCTGCGGCACCATATTGGCCAAGGAAAAGCTTTGTGCCATTGCTTGCGGGGTCGGCATATCACCGGCCGGCGCCATGTGCCCTCGGTCATACCCGCTGTTCTTGTAGTCCTCCAGGGTCGCCCGTTCGGCAGAGCGCAAGCGGGCATCAGCGAAGAATCTGTTGGTGCGCTTCTCATTGGCGTCGGCCACAGCTGCTCGATTGAGCATTTCCGCGACAAATACTGGCGTCTTGCTCTCGCCTGAATGCAGGATGGCGAAGGCGTCGTAGCACAGGGCGCGGAGAGCCGGTCGTGCTGCGACCACTGGTGGCTTTGCGTTGGGGAAGAACTGGGGACAGGCGGCAAAGTCTTCTGCCGCATGAGCACCGTGACCTAAAGCTTGCAGGATAGAAAAGAGGGTGATGGCGGTGGCTTTTGATAGTTGTTTCATTCGTCAGAGGTTGCTGCTTAGTCTTGCCCACATTTTCGGTGGGCAAACCTGTTGATAAGTTCGTGGGTAAGTGTCAGGCGCTATACCACCCGAGAGTTTGCTTGAAAAGCTCAACGAAGAGGCAAACCTAGTTTGAGTCTCGATCAGAGTAGGGCCCAGGCTCATCCTATGAGCCTGCCGAGCAATACCATGCTCAAAGGCAGCGATCACAAACCAATTGTTGCGACGTTCGAATTGCCACTAAGCCGACGCCAATTATTCTCCTTGACTGCATTTGATGTTCCATTTTGAATTGACTGATTCAGGGGCGCCTACGACCTATGGCGGAGCTGTTGATCTGCTTCGGGATCATTGGGATGGCGACCTAAGGGCAATCTGTCTGCCGTCATCGGAAATGATGGCGACGCCAACTCCATTGAGGCACATCTCTTCGACGGCGCTGATTCACTCTTCGTCAGGTTACATCTGGTTGGTGTCGATGTGGAATCAGGCCTGGACGGAGGAATTGGTAGCCAAGGTTGATGAATTTCTCATGACACGCCGGGAGACGTGGTCATGGCAACGACTGGAAGTGGGGCTTGCTGACGCAATAGAAAGAAAAGTCGTTTTGCACAACGTGTGCGAACTTGATGAGAAGCTTTCAGCTCTGGAAATTCCTCGTATGGCAGACGCCATCTTTCGTAGATGGATGTCATTGCAGACAAACTTTCCAGACGTTGTTCTTCTGACCAGGATGAAGGAGGCTCTGGTCAGGCGAATTGTGCATAGCGCCGATTTGGCTGTTGCCGAGTTTATGGGTCAGGTCAACCCAAATATCAAGGCCCTGTCTGGGGATTCGTCGCTAAGCTTGGCACTTTACAACTATGTCGCAAACCCAGCACACCACCGTGAACGCCTGCAATTTGCCACGGAATTTCCTTTGTTGGCCAAAGCTGTGTACGCGGCGCAGACGAGATCGGTATGGCGCGAACTGGGAGGGATAGTAGACAAGCTGAAATCGCCGGTGCGATACCTGAGTAAAGCACTGAAGGTGACGCCGGTAGCAGTACGCGCACTCAGAGGAGTTACGACGACTGAAGTGGGCGCCTATTTTGAGGCGCATCCTGCGGAACTAATAGAAATCTTAGATTCACTTCCTGCAGAGCATCTACCCAGGTCTCTTGAGCATTGGTGCGTCTTTCAGGAACAGTACAACATCGCCAACAACTTCTTTGGTCGATCTCCTGCAGGGTCTGTTCTCGTCAAGGCAAGGGTGGGACATGCCTTGCGATTTGTCGTTGGACTTAATCGTCCAGCTATGCAAATTCAGGCACAAGACGTGCGCAAAGTGGAACGCTTGCGAGAGGGGCTTGTCCAGTCCAGATATTCGGACCACGGTGGCGAGCAAGACCATTCTCTGGCGATTCAGTTCAAGGCGAGTATTACGACAAGAGTCGAACGCTTTCTTGGGCATCTGTCCTGGGGACGCCTGCTAGAGTTGTCGCGAAAGTGGGAGAAGTGTTATGCCGAAGCCGTGGAGAGCAACATTGATTCAATCAATTTCGTCTCTGGCCACAGGTACTGGAACTACATACCCGAAGGACAATTTGTTGCGCCTAATGGAAGGACAGTGCGTTGCTTGTCAACGGCAGGGGAGCTCAAGGAGCAGGGCGTGGCGCTTGATATTTGCCTGGCCAATGCTGGTAACAGGGCAAATTATCACCACGAGTGTTTACGAGGTTCTGTTGCGATCTTTTCCGTACATGACTCATCTGGAGTTGCCAGCAGTACTGCGGAGTTCAGACTGTCGACGGTCAAGGCTTACTCTGCCGATAGCAGCGTTCACTTTGAGTGGTTGCAGCACACGCGGTTGAAGAATCAATCCCCTGCGCAGGGAGACATTGAAGCAATAGATGCGCTTAGAAGCCGGTTTTCGACACCGGCGTGGCAGACTCATGCGTTAGAAGGTCGACGGCTCAGCGCCCAACGAGAGGCGGTCAGACGTCAAAACAATGAAGTTTCCGTGGAACTGACGCTCGTGAGCCTTCAGGCATTCAGAGCGGTCTTTGGCGAGGCACGCGCCAATGAACTACTGTTCCAGTTTTCGGCGGCCTGAGGTGCGGAGCTAAATTCAAATGACTCGATCGAATCCCAAAACCATCTACTACCTTCCAGGGCACGGAGGCCGCCTGGGTACGGGGCTTGGAGAAGCACTTCTGGGCCGCGGCTACGACGTGGCTGGCCGGGAAACGGTTGGCGAATTCAAAGACATCCCGTTTTCACAACAGATAGCGATCATTGCAGAAGACCTGAAAACCCATTACTGGCATGAGGAAGCGCAGGTCATTGCGAATTCTTTCGGCGCCTACCTGTTTCTGAATGCTCAAACCCTCATAAAACCCTACGTCGGGAAAGTCTTGTTGCTTTCACCCATCGTGGGAGAGTTTTCAAACGAAGACAACGGAATGGGGTTCATCCCTCCTCACTCCGGGCGTCTGGCGCAACTTGCAGAGGCTGGAACCTACCCCGTCCCGCAGCACTGTGAAATTCATGTGGGCGAACATGACTGGCAGAGTAATCCCGCCAACGTCACAAAACTTGCTCGACTCCTGGGGTTGAGCGCAACCGTTGTGCCGGGTGGCGGACACATGCTCGACAAGCGATATGTTTCTGCCTTGCTCGAAAGGTGGTTGGGCTAACAACGACTTTAGTCACTGGGTAGCCGAATACGCCGCCACCCAGCACAGCGTGTTGACCAGCGCCATCTGCTCAGGCGTCTTGCAGGCAATCTCCATCAGCGCTGGATTGGCAACCATGATAGCCAGGCACTTGGCTCTGGAGATGGCGACGTTGAGGCGATTCTTGCTGTAAAGGAATTCAATGTTTCGGGGAAGATCGTCGCCGCTGGACGTTGCCATGGAGACGATGACGACTTCTGCTTCCTGCCCCTGAAACTTGTCAACGGTTCCGACTCGCGCGTCATCAGGCAGAGCCAGCTTGAGCTTGTTGACCTGCATGTTGTAGGGCGAGACGACCAGGATGTTTGCACTTGTCATTGGCTGCACGGCGCCATCGTCATCGATAAAGGATTCATTCAGCAGCGCGCTGTACAGGGTGGTGACGCAATCAACCTCTTCCTGGCTCCATTGCGAGCAGCCTTCGTG
>CANNRR010000109.1 GCA_947508055.1 Burkholderiales bacterium | reverse complement strand
GCGGACAGCCGTCAATCACGCAGCCAATGGCCGGGCCGTGGGATTCACCAAAGTTGGTGACTGCGAATAGGTGTCCGAAGGTGTTGCCGCTCATGGGGCAGGATTATCCCTGAGCCGGCTCAGACCGGTTTAGTCTGCCCCTCGCCCTCTGATCAATCAGCACCAAACAGCGCTCGTCTGTGGTACACCAGCTAGCACACCACCGCCACGGGTAGACTGAGTGCTTTTCTGATCTACATCAGTCCGAGCAGGATGTACACGAGCCTTGGGGCCTCATGCCGACGGCCTGTTTCTGATGCAGCTCTTCAACCGGGAGAAACCATCTTGGATCGATACATTTACTACCGTGCGCCAGTGAACAAGGCTGCCGTGCTGAAGTTGCGGGTCCTCCACATGCATGAACTTATCTCGGCGCAAACCGGTGTGCGGTGTGAATTCAAGCGGCAAGGGCAATCACACGATGGCATGCACACATGGATGGAGGTGTACTACTCCATACCCAATGATTTTTCCGATCAACTGCACGCCTTGGAAATACAGGCGGAACTATCTTCCTGCACCGTCGGGGTTCGGCATGTTGACGATTTTTTCGATTGCAGCGAACTTGATCGGCTCGGCGAATCGTCTTAACCGTTTGGCCAATCCACGCGGGTTTACCCCGATGATCAATTGATGACATTGACCAGTCCCACCCGCTTTAAATTTCACGAATTGATCAACTGATCGCATGTCTTGCTGGGGACCCGGCAGACCTCTGACACACCTGCTGAAAATCTTTTTCGTACTGTCGCTCCTGTGGCTCCTCACCGGAGTAAATGCGCCTTCGGCGTCTGCGCTCGCATGATGGGCGCCTTCCATACCCTGCACTGGCACGCACTTTGCGTTGCTACTGGTTGATCGACCGACACACGTGGCGTGTAGGGGTCGCATGCAGATGACATCGACCAACAATCACAGGAGACACCATGAAATTTCCCGTTCCACACGACGTCAAGGCAAAAACCATCCCCGGCACCGAGGGCTGGGAGCGCATGTATCCGTACCAGTACCAGTTCGTCACCGACGACCCCGTGCGCAACCAGTACGAGAAAGAGACCTTCTGGTTCTACGACGGTCTGCACTACCCAGAGCCGCTGTACCCGTTTGACACCATTTGGGATGAAGCCTGGTACCTGGCACTGTCACAGTTCAACAACCGCATTTTCATGGTTCCTCCAGTGCGCGGAGTGGACCACCGAATCATCAATGGCTACGTCTATATTTCGCCGGTGCCGGTCAAAGACGGGGCGGAGATAGGCGCTCGCGTGCCGCACTTCATGGAGCGAGCCGGTCACTACTACAAGAACTGGGACGCGTTGGAGGCCAAATGGAAAGTGAAAATGGAGGCGACCATACGCGAGTTGGAGGCGATCGAGATCCCCAGACTGGCTGACATGGAGGACATCTCGGTGGTGATGAATGCCGTGGGCGAGTCCAAGGGCTACCACCTGCTGAAGAACTACGATGACCTGATCAACCTCGGCATCAAGTGCTGGCAATACCACTTCGAATTTCTGAATCTGGGCTACGCTGCCTATGTGTTCTTTCTGGACTTTGTGCAAAAGCAATTCCCCAGCATTCCGGCGCAGCGCGTGACACAGATGATTGCCGGCATCGATGTCATCATGTACCGCCCCGATGAAGAACTCAAGGGTCTGGCACGCAAGGCTATTGAACTGGGTGTAGACGATCTGGTGGTCTCCAGCACCGAGTGGACCGAAGTCGAAGCCGCCCTCAAGGCCAACCCAAAGGGTGTGGAGTGGTTGACTTCGCTTAACCTGTCACGTGAGCCCTGGTTCAACGTCTCCACCGGCACTGGCTGGTTCCACCACGATCGTTCATGGAACGACCAGATGAACGTGCCGCTGTCGGGCATCAATACCTACATCGGAAAACTCAAACAGGGCGTCAACATTGAACGGCCCACCGCCAAGGTTTGCGCAGAACGCGACCGCATCACCGCCGAGTACCGCGACCTGATCGAAAGTGAAGCCGACCGTAAACAATTCGATGAACTTTTGGGCTGTGCCAAGACTGTATTCCCCTATGTGGAGAACCACCTTTTCTACGTCGAGCATTGGTTTCACTCGGTTTTCTGGAACAAGATGCGCGAAGTCGGCGCGGTGCTGCAAGAGCACGGCATCATCAAAGATGTTGAAGACGTCTGGCTGCTGCGCCGTGACGAGATCAAGCAAGCACTGTGGGATGTTGTCACCGCCTGGGCAACGGGTGTCACGCCACGGGGTACGCACACGTGGCCACCCGAAGTGGAGTGGCGTAAAGGCGTGATGCAGAAGTTCAAGGAATGGAGCGCGCCACCGGCCATTGGCGTGGCACCGGAGGTGATCCAAGAGCCGTTCACGATCGTCCTTTGGGGCGTCACCAACAAGTCACTTGCCGACTGGGCCAGCGTGCAGGAGGTGAAAGACCCTGACACCATCACAGAACTCAAAGGCTTTGCTGGTAGTCCCGGCATTGTCGAAGGTATTGCGCGCGTATGCAAAACGGTGGCGGAAGTCGGCCAATTGCAGGAGGGCGAAATATTAGTGGCACCAACGACCTCACCGTCCTGGGCGCCGGCGTTTGCCAAGATCAGGGCCTGTGTCACCGATGTTGGTGGCGTTATGAGCCACGCGGCAATTGTCTGCCGCGAGTACGGCATGCCGGCGGTGGTCGGCACGGGGCACAGCACTAAAGTGATTCGCACGGGTATGAAGCTGCGGGTGGACGGTTCCACCGGCGTCATTACCATCGCCCGCTGAACCCTCACACCATGAGCACTGCATTTGCCACCCCGCTGGTCTGCTGGCTGGAGGACTGCCGAAAGGATTCGGTGCCTGCAGTCGGCGGCAAGTGCTCGTCGTTGGGTGAACTGATCCATGCGGGTGTACGCGTGCCGCCGGGCTTTGCCCTGACCACAGAGGGATTTCGTCGCTTTATGTCCGAGTCCGGCGTGTCGTCTGCGGTTCAATCACTTCTGAAGGGGGTCGATTGCAACGACCTGGAGAAACTTGAAACCATCAGCGCGAAGGTTCGCGCCCTGATCGAGTCGCAACCCTTCTCTCTTGAGATTGAAGACCAGGTGGCCGAGTGCTACCGCAAGCTCTCGCTGCGCTGCTGCATGCCGGCCGCCCCCGTGGCGGTGCGCTCCAGCGCGACCGCCGAAGACCTGCCCGGCGCCAGCTTTGCCGGCCAACAAGACACCTATCTGTGGGTGCGCGGCATCGACGAAGTGCTGCACCACATGCGCCGCTGCATCTCCAGTCTGTACACGGCACGGGCCATTGCCTACCGAGCCAACAAGGGGTTTTCGGACGAGCAACTGGCCATCAGTGTGGGTGTGCAAAAAATGGCGAACTCGTTTACGGCGGGCGTCATGTTCACGCTGCATCCGGGCAATGGTGACCGTTCCGTCATCGTGATTGACTCCAACTACGGTTTTGGCGAGTCGGTCGTATCGGGCGAGGTTACGCCAGACCATTTTGTAGTGAACAAAATTACGCTGGACATCATCGACCGCACCGTCTCGGAAAAACTGGTCTGCTACACCGTGGACACGAAGACGCAGACATCCGTCCTCATGGACATGCCGTTTGAGCGCCAGAAGGTGCAGTCGCTGATCGATGACGAGATCACCGAACTGGCCTGGATGGGCAAGCAGATCGAGAAACACTATGGCTGTCCCATGGACATCGAATGGGCCATCGACAAAGATTTGCCCGCAGGCGGCAACATATTCATTCTGCAGGCCCGACCCGAGACCGTCTGGAGCAAGAAGCCGCAAGGTCATGGCGCGGTGGCCGTCGGCTCAGCCATGGACTACATCCTGAGCGGCATCCTGGCCGGTCGGCGCGTGACCTGACCCGCGCGACTGCACCCATCCAATCCTCTTCATCCCAACCAACTTATCAACAGGAGAAACCATGAATTCACGTACGGAAGTAGCCCCCATCGACGATCTGCGCAGCTATATCGCCGCGCTGGAAGCCAACGGGCAGATACACCGGGTCAAGACAGAGGTGGACTGGAAGTTTGAGCTGTGCCACGTCTCCAAGGTCAATGAGGAACAGAAGGGACCTGGCCTGCTGTACGAGAACGTCAAGGGCTATGACATCCCCGTGTTTACCAGCGCCTTCACCACCTCACAGCGACTTGCCATTGCACTGGAACAAGATCCTTCGCTGTCGATGAGCCAGTTGTCCAAAAAGTGGATGGAATTGACTACCAAGCAGATGGTAAAGCCCACCTATGTGGACAACCCGCCGGTGATGGAAAACGTGATCACCGGCGATGCAGTGGACATCGAAAAGTTTCCATCACCGTGGTTCTATCCGGACGATGGTGGACGCTTCTTTGTGACTTCTGGCTTCCTCGTCACGCAAGACCCCGACACTGGCTGGACCAACCTGGGCACATACCGCTCGCAGGTGCTTGGGAAAAACTTGCTGGGCTCGCAGATCATCAAGGGCAAGCATGGTGACATGCACATGAAGAAGTATCAGGAACGTGGCGAGCTGATGCCCGCTGCAGCCGTGGTCGGTTGCGACCCCGTGTTGTTCCTCGCCGCGTCCACGCTGGTCAGCGCCCAGGTGGACGAATACGACGTAGCGGGTTCACTGCGCGGTCGCCCGGTGCCGGTATTCAAATCCGACCTCACAGGCCTGACCCTGCCAGCCAATGCGGAAATCATTGCCGAAGGCTGGATCGACCCCAACGAGCTCATGGACGAAGGCCCATTTGGCGAGTACACGGGCTATTACTCAGGCAACAAGGGCAAAGACTACCCGAAACCCGTATTGCGCATCGCACGGATTTTGCATCGCAACAAGCCCATCATGTGGTCCACCACGGTGGGCAAGCCCATCAACGACATCCACATGATCCAGTCGCTCAACCGTACGGCCACACTGTGGCACGACCTGGAAACCATGAAGGTTCCGGGCATACAAAGCGTATACATCCCGCCCGAGGCATGTGGACGCTTCTGGGCTGTTGTGTCGGTCAAGCAGATGTATCCCGGCCACTCCAATCATGTGGGCAATGCAGTGATTGCCAGCACCACCGGACACTACGGACTGAAGGGCGTAATCGTGGTGGACCACGACATTGAGGCGGACGATTGGGACCGCATCTGGTGGGCGCTGTCCACCAGATTTGATCCAAAGCGTTCTGCACAGATCATCGACAGGGGTCGCTCCACGCCGCTGGACCCGGGCCTGCCAATTGATGCGCGCGACATCACCAGCCGCATCATTCTGGACGCCTGCACGCCCTACGAATGGACCGACAAACCCAACGAGATCTTTATGGACCGCACCGTGCTGCAAAAAGTGTCGGACCGCTGGAACGAATATGGATTCGCCGGCCCAAGCCCTGTGTCGGGCATGATCAATCGGCTAACCCGACCTGAGGTGAAGGGCAAGGGCAAAGCCATAGGTGGCAAGTAGCGCACAAGACACACCATGAAAACACTGCGCTACACACAGGCCATGGTGGACGAATTTGTCCACGATGGCTATTGGACCGATGAGACGTTTTTCGACTCCTATGATCGCAACGCCCGCGAGTTGCCCGACAAGGAGGCACTGGTCGATTCGCAGCACCGGGTGACCTGGCGCCAGGCACGCGATCTGGTCGACGCGATTGCCACGGCCTGGGTGCAGGCCGGCATTGCCAAGAGCGCGCGCATCGTTATTCAGGCGCCCAACAGTGTCTACGGATTCCTGGCCCGCGCAGCAGCAGAGCGTGCCGGTCTGATCTCGATGACAGCCTTTGCGACGCTTCGCCAAAACGAGCTCGAGGACATCCTGGAGAAGACTCAGGCGGAAGTGGCCGTCATTCCGGCCGTTTTCCGTGGCTTTGACTACCTGTCGATGTACCAGGACTTGATGACGCGTTTTCCCTCGCTACGCAAGATTTACCTGTTCGACGACGAGGTCCCCTCGAACGCACCGACGGGAACCGAGTCACTGACCCGCACCGCGCAGGCCTTTCTGGGCAAGGTAGACAGCGCGGCACTGGAGTCCCGCCGTTTCGATCCGTTCTTCGACGTTGCACTATTGACGACGACATCCGGCACGACGGGATTACCCAAACTGGTTGAGTGGCCGCTGGCACCGCGGGTGTGCACGTCCAAAGGCCGCATTGACCTTTGGCAACTGACTCAACAGGACGTCACCATGGCCATTGCACCCCATGCCGGGGGAGCGGCGGGCACGCTGACATATTTCGCCGCACCTTTATGCGGCGCCAAGACCGTGATGCTTGAAGACTTCAACCCAGAACGCGCGTTGGAGACGATGGCACGCGAGAAGGTAACCGCCATTGGTGTTGTGCCAACACACCTGGTGCGCATGCTGGAGAAGAACGTGGAAGCCTACGACCTGTCGTCGCTGCGCTTCATCCGCTCTGCGGGCGGCTATTTGTCACCGCAACTGGCGCAGGAGGCCGAGGCTCGGTTTGGTGCCGTCATCACCTCCGACCTGGGCACGCAGGACAAGGGATCTGTCAGTGGTTGCAAGATCAGCGACCCCGGTGAACTGCGCCGCCTGACCGTAGGACAGATGTTGCCTGGCAACAAGGTGCGCCTGCTCGGACCTGATGGCCACGAAGTTCCCCCCAACGAGCCCGGTGTATTGTGGTTTCGGGGCCCACATTCTCCGGCCGGCTACTACCGCGACCCGACAATGACGGCTGAGGTATTTGACACCGAGGGCTGGTGCACCACAGAAGACGTAGTGAAGTTTGACCAGGGTTGCCTGTGGATACTGGGGCGGCAAAAAGACGTGATCATCCGGGGCGGACAGAACATTTATCCTGCAGAAGTGGAAGGCTTGATGAACGAGCATCCCAGCATAGCCGCAGTGGCTGTCGTCGCGATGCCGGACGCCGAATATGGAGAGCGCGCGTGCGCCTTCGTGGTCCTGCGCAAAGGAAGATCGCTGACCCTGGACGAACTGAGAATATTTCTTTCCAGCAAGCGGGTTGCCAAGTACAAGTGGCCCGAGAGGCTAGAGTTTTCGGAGCAGATGCCAACGGTGGGAGACTCAGGAAAAGTCGACAAAAAGGTGCTGCGGGCTCGCTTGGTCGAAACACCACAGGCAGCATGACGATCCATGCCAGAACGTCATTGCGAGCATCGGCCGATGCGTCAATCGAGAAAGCATCCCCATAAGGAGACACGACCATGATGGTGCGCAACTGGATGCAATCCAACCCGCTGACGATTCCCAGCGAAACGCTGGTGTCGGACGCCAAACGACTGCTGTCTGAACACAACTTGCACGCCTTGCCGGTGGTTGATCAGGGTCGACTGCGCGGCTTGGTCACGCGGGCAAACATGTTGCGTATGGGCCACTTCGTGCTGCGCAAGCAGGACCCCGATGAGTTCAACTTCTTCGTCAACCGTCTGCGTGTGCGCGACGTCATGGTGCGTAACCCTGCCACTGTAAGCGACGACGACAGTATGGAGGAATGCCTGCGCCGTGGCCGTGAGTTGCAAGTTGCGCAGTTTCCGGTGATGCATGATCAGCAGGTGGTTGGCATCATTACCGCTAATGAAATTTTTCAACTAGCCGCCCACTGTCTGGCAAGATGGCCCGACCAGGATGTCACCAAGATTCATTAGACAATACCAACATGAACAACACCCAAAATCTGCCCCTGGTGGTGGCCATCACCGGTGCCACTGGCGTGATCTACGGCGTGGAAATGCTGCGCGTCCTGCGCGAACTCGGACAAGAAACCCACTTGATTTTGAGTGAGGCCGCCGGCATGAACTTAGCCATAGAGACCGACTACTCGATTGAATCCGTGAAGGCGCTGGCCAGTGTGGTGTACAACAACAAGGACGTAGGCGCAGCGGTAGCCAGTGGCTCGTTTCGCACGCGCGGCATGATAGTGGCGCCCTGCACCATCAAGACCCTGTCAGCCGTTGCCAACAGCTTTACCTACAACCTGGTGATTCGCGCTGCAGATGTCACGCTAAAAGAACGCCGCCCACTGGTGCTAATGGTACGCGAGACACCGCTACACAAAGGTCATCTGGAGTTGATGACACGAGTGGCAGACTACGGTGGCATCATCCTGCCGCCGATGCCCGCCTTCTATCACAAACCGCAAACCGTGATGGACATCGTGCACCAGACGCTGGGCAAGGCGCTCGACCAAGTGGGCATTGAACACAATCTGTTCGCGCGCTGGACCGGCAAAGATCGAGGTGGCCCAAGCGCCCAATAATTTCATGGTGACTCTTCGCTGGCTGGCAAGTTCAGTGGCACCATCTGACCTGCCACGCCACACACCTGCAAACACCCTACTGTACGCAGTAGGTGACATTCATGGTCGCATTGACCTACTGGACACCCTGTTGCTGGGCATCGAAGTCCATGCCCACCAGCGCCCACAATGCACGGTCGTGGTGATTTTCCTGGGTGACTACCTCAGCCGCGGTCAGGATTCGCGCGGCGTGGTTGAACGCGTAATGCACTGGCGCCCTGCACTGGCGCAACCCTGTCGTGTTGTCGCTCTCAAGGGCAACCATGAAGACTTGGCGCTGCGCTATCTGGCGGGTGACCTCGAAGCTGGAAAACATTGGTTTGACTACGATGGACTGGACGCTCTTCGCGATTACGGTGTGAGTCCGCGCGACGAAATCACCCTGACGGCGCTGCGCGATGCATTCAGCACCGCACTGCCATTAGCGCATTTAGCATTCCTGAAATCTTTGCCAGTAAGTCACCGTGAACAGGACTACCACTTTGTGCACGCAGGTGTACGCCCCGGCGTGGCGCTGGAAGATCAAACCGCACAAGACCAGATGTGGATTCGCAAACGGTTTCTGGAGTCCGAGGCCGAGCATGGAGCCATCGTGGTGCACGGCCATTCGGTTTCTCTCGAACCCCAGGTGCGCGCCAACCGCATCGGTATCGACACCGGCGCTTACGCCAGCGGCGTACTCACCTGCCTGGTGCTCGAAGGAAGCCAACACAGATTTTTGCAAGCAGTGGGACCAGCCAAATTGCACGCACCCAAGGCCGAGGATACGCAATCAAGTCAGGAATGAAGGCATTCTGAAGCAGCCAGAGATTGGTCAGGGCAACGCCAAGGTCAGATCCACTTCTTCCCGATGCCCAAAGGCCAGGCTGTTGTCAATGTACAGCAGGCGCTGCGGCGTCAACCGGTACCACCCCACTTTGGCCAAAGCTTTGACGACGGCAGCGGGTGCTTGCGCCAATTTTCCCACCACCGGGAACTTTTCCCCGTACAGTTGGCGCGCGCGGGTTTGTGCGTCACCGCCCAGTTGTTGAACCACGCCTTGCAGTTGCACCCCCTTGATGCCAGGCCAGTCCGAGTAGTCTGCCTGAATGGTCACCGCCACCCGTGCATCGTCTGCCATGTTTACGCAATGACGACTGGTCGGGGATGACAAAAAATACAAGTCCCAGCCGTCGTGAACATAAAAAACCGCCGCCGCCCAAACTCCATCCAGCCCGTTAGTGGCCAGCGTGGCCACATGGTGAGTTTGCAGGTGCCGCTGCACCCGGTTTACCAGCGTCATGTCAGTCCTGCAGGACGCTTGATGGCAACTCGCTAAGCTCATGGGCTGCGCCTGTGTCGTCTTGTAGGCGACGCAGCCGATAGGCCAATTGCGGCCTGGTCACGCCCAGCATCCGCGCGGCTGACGAAAGATTTCCCTGCGCCTTGTCAACGGCCATCTCCAACAGCATGGACTCTACCTGTCCCAGCGTCATCGCCCCACCCAACACCGCCTCGCATAAAACCCGCCCACACTCAGGCGGTCGTGTCTTGATGTCGCCGTGGACATCCAGTCCCAACTCAAGCGAGTCGCGCTCATCAAACCCGGAGAACATGTGATGCACCTCAATGCGAGTGCCACCAGGTGCCAAAATTACTCCGCGCTCTACCATGTTTTGCAATTCGCGAATGTTGCCTGGCCAGGCATACGTAATCAGGGCGCGTTTGGCTTTGTCAGTAAAACCCTTGAGCCGCTTGCCGTGGATGGCACTGTACTTCTCCAGAAATCGCTTGGCCAGTGGCGAGATATCCTCCTTACGCTCGCGCAGGGACGGAATCTTGATTTGGTAGGCGTTAAGCCGGTAGTACAAATCGGAGCGAAACTTTCCTTCTTTCACCAACAGGAGCAAATCAGCGTTGGTTGCAGCCACCAAACGCACGTTCACTTTGCGCACAGTTTGGCTTCCAAGGCGTTCAATCTCGCCCTCTTGCAGCACACGCAGCAGTTTGGCTTGCGCGGTCAATGGTAAGTCGCCAACTTCGTCGAGAAACAGGGTGCCCCCGTCCGCACGTTCAAAGCGCCCGGCACGCGAAGCCAGGGCACCGGTATAGGCGCCTTTCTCCACCCCGAACAACTCGGACTCGACCAAGTCTGCCGGAATCGCTGCGCAGTTGATGGCGACAAAAGAGGCCTTGCTGCGCGCGCTACGTTCATGCAGTGTGCGCGCAAAAACCTCCTTCCCAACACCGGTTTCGCCCAGCAGCAGCACCGTGATCTGACTGTTGGCAGCTTGGCACAACAATTCGTAGGCAGAGCAAAAAGCCGCCGAGTTGCCGACCATATGGGCGGGAAGGCCTTCTTTGTCGCGTATCGATGTGCGCAACTGAACGACTTGTGTTTGCAGGTCAATCAACTGCTCGGCAATTGATTCGCGGTTAAAGAAGTGGGCGTACTCGCTGGCGTCTTCCCACTCTTCGATAGGTTTGCCGATGATGCGGCAATGGTCATTTCCCATCCCCGCGCATTCAACTTCCTTGTACAGGACAGGCCGCCCCATAAAAGCAGAGGTGTAGCCGCAGGCATAACCAATCTGGGTCCAACAAACCGGCTCATGATGAACACCAAAAAAGTGCCGATGCCACTGCCCCTCCCACGAGTTTTCCCACAAAAACTCACCATAAAACGTGCCAGCGACACGGTCCAATTCGAGGCGAATTTTCGTTACCTTGACGATTCCCTCTAGCGTATGCAATTGAGGGCCTGTCAAAAAGGCTTCCAAATCAGTCAGGCTCTGGGCCCGACTGCGCGCCAACTCGGCATCACGCACGCCCGACTCGTAGCCCATTCGTGTCAGCAAACCCTGCGCGCGCGCCATGCCCAACGTGTCGATCAGTTCCTTGCGAAGCAGGGCTTGAGCTTGGGCGTGAATAAGAAGCATGCGGTGCTCGTGCAACCAGATTTGCCCGGTTTCAGCACAAAAATGCACTTGCGAGAGCAAGTCTCTGGTGCCAGCACTGTCCAGGGCTTGGGAGACAACACGAAGTTTGGTCATGGCGGGCTTTCTGAATGGCTAACCGGATTCCGGAATTCCGCAGCGCGTTTGACAGTGCCCAGCAAACGGTGTGCAAGTCAGTCGAACATTTTGACCTTGTGCGATGTAAACGGCAAGAGCGGTGACCGATCAAAAACTTGATCTGGTGTAAGTAATCGGGAATTCACCGACCCAGTCATGGGTTAACACCTAGGCGCAGAAACCAGGCTGCGGCTCATTGGCTTGAAATGTTTTATCCGCTGATGGGTGATGGGACATGCTGCACATCGCCGCACTGCGCCCGGTTGCGCAGGGCATGCTCCATCACCACCAGGGCCAGCATGGCCTCGGCAATGGGTGTGGCCCGAATGCCGACACAGGGGTCGTGGCGGCCCTTGGTTATCACCTGCGTCGGGTTGCCCGCCACATC
>CANNRR010000108.1 GCA_947508055.1 Burkholderiales bacterium | reverse complement strand
TGATGGCAACCATTCTGGTGATTGAAGATGAACTTGTGCTGGCAAAAAACTTCGCCCGATTTTTTGAGAAAATGGGGCATCTGGTCGAAGTCGCGCACGATGGAGTTTCCGGGCTCAATGCTGCAATGCGGGTCCAGCCCGACGTGGTGATCGTCGACTTTCAGCTGCCTGGCATGGACGGTCTTGAAATTGTTCGTGCCCTGCGCAAAGTCGAAGACCCGCCCCGCATCGTGATGGTTACCGGTCATGCCAGCGTCACCTTGGCGGTGGAGGCCATGAAAGCCGGCTCCATGGACCTGCTGACCAAGCCAGTGACCTTGCAAAGTCTGAAAGACGTTGTTGACCGGGCCTTGGCGGAACGTGGCGAGCGACGTGCCTTGGACTATTACCTGCAGCGCGATGCCCGCCACGCCAGTCTTGATGCATTGGTGGGTACATCGCCTGCCATGCAGAGCCTGCGCGAATTGATTCGTGCTGTCTCTGGCATAGAGCCCACTGACAATTCCCCGGCGGCTCCAATACTGGTACTGGGTGAGACCGGCACAGGCAAAGAACTGGTCGCCAGAGCCTGCCATCAAACTGGCTCGCGGGCCAAGGCTCCTTTTATTGAAATCAATTGCGCTGCACTACCCGCTCACCTGATCGAGGGCGAGTTGTTTGGTTTTGAGAAAGGCGCGTTTACCGATGCCCATGCCCGAAAAATTGGCCTGATTGAAGCGGCTGACGGCGGCACCCTGTTTCTGGATGAAATAGGCGAGTTGGAACTGACTTTGCAGGCCAAACTGCTCCGGGTTCTGGAGAATTTGCGGGTTCGCCGTATTGGCGCGCTGTCAGACCGGCAGGTGAACGTGCGCATTGTTGCTGCGACCAATCGCGACCTTGATGAGCAGGTTCGAGAAGGTCGCTTCCGTGCAGATTTGATGTACCGGCTGAAGGTTTTTCAGATTCATATTCCGCCGCTGCGGGCCCGACAAGAAGACATTCCCGTGCTGGCGCACCACTTCCTCACGCATCTGGCCAGTCGTTATGGCCGTGACAAGCTGGATATTGATTCCTCTGCACTCGTTGCCCTGGCAGCACATGATTGGCCGGGTAATGTGCGAGAGCTTCGCAACGTTCTGGAACGTGCAGTGCTGCTGCAGCGCACCGGTTCGCTCAGTCCCCGTGACTTGATCTTGGCTGTTCCGAGCCGCGTGGCTTTCGACGCTGTGGCGTTACCCGCGTCAGGCGAACCCCGGTCGCTCGACTCGGTGGAGCGCGAACACGTGCAACGGGCGCTGGCCCAATGCGCCGGCAACGTCAGCAAGGCGGCCAAATTACTCGGCATCAGCCGCGACACACTGCGTTACCGCATGGAGCGCCACGGCTTGCAGCGATAAAAGTTACCCATAAGTTGGGGCAAATGCCCCACATTGGTTGGGGCAAATGCCCACCGTTGACTTGGCAGAGTCGCGGCAGATTTTGGTGGACCGTTGATTTCATTGAGTTTTTAAGTTGGCATGGTCCGTGCTGATAGAAGAGTGTCGCGAAAGCTCGTATTCGCGATTAGTTTCACTACAACCACTCATCGGAGAATCAGCATGATCAAGTCTTTCGCTTCCAAGTTCCTCATCGGCACCGCATTCGCTTCACTGACCGCAGCCATGTTGCTGGCACCGCAGCATGCATTGGCCGGCAATACGACCAGCGCGGGCCATGGCATTAAGTGTTACTACGTGGTGGTTTCTTCAAATCCGGCAACTGGCAGTCAGGTCCTCACACGGGTGTGTCGCAAAGGCGGCGCCTAAGACATCATTGGTAAATGAGCCGAATTTGTCTGGCGGGCTGTATTGTCAGCCTGAGTCTGCTGACCGGCTCGGAGGCACTGGCAAACGAAATGTCAGCTGCGCAATTCAGCGCCGAGGTGGGCGTTGGGTATGAGGCGCAAACCTCGCCGCTGGTCAGATTGTCCCCACAGGGTGAACTGCTCAACATTGACGGTCTGCAGCGGCTTGGTGGCTCGCATATCCGTGCCGGCATCCAGGGGTTTTCGAATTGGCAGTTAAGCCCGGGTTGGAGCGTGTCGCTGGCAGGCGATGCCAGTCAGAAGCGCGCACCGGGCGCGTCAGATTTTGACTTTGGCATGGTCTCGGTTCAGCCGGCTGTACACCTCACACTCGGCACGGGAAGCTTGGGCTGGGGACTTGGCTTGCAGCAACTTGCTGTTTCCGGCCGCTCGTTTCGCGAAGTCCGTAGCACACAGGTGGACTGGACGCTGCCCAGCGCGGATGGAAGCTTCTTTTCTGTGGCAGCCGATGTCGGCGACAACCGCCACCCCAATGAATTCTCAGACCTGGATTCGGTTTCGACCTCGCTGTCGCTGCAACGCCATTGGGTCAAGCCACTCCCAGGAGTTGATGCGCTTGATATGTCGGTCTATTTTGCCCGTGAGCGCAACGGGCAAGACTTTGCAGAGCTCTCGCATCGCAGTCAGATGCTGTCAACCTCGATGCAATGGCGGTGGCAGGACATTACCTGGTCAGCCGGTGTGAATTTTCAAAGAGTGGAGTTTGACGCCACCGCCTTTGCAGCCGAGCTGGTGCGGGTGGACCGTGCGTTGGGCATCGAACTGGGTGCGGAACTCGAACTATCGACCAAGCACACGCTGCGCTTCGAATTCAGCGAAGTGCGCAACGCGTCGACGATTGCGTTGTACGACAACACCTATCAACAAATTGCCATCAAGATGCGCACCGCGTGGTGATGTTGGGTGTGGTTAAAAACTGACTAGTTGCCGCTTGTTTTGTTCAATCTGGTTTCGGTGAACCTATCAGTCAGCACGCCGGACCACCGATTTAGCCCGGACATACAAAACCTGACACGAACTCCATTTATTGACATATTTGAGCCGAACGGGTCCAATGGACGGGGTTTGCAGTTGCGATTCGCAGCTATTGGGAATCTGAACATCTTAGGGGGAGTTGATGCGATTAAAAGAAGCATCTATGGGAGTAGTCATAGCATTGCACTCTGTGGGCAGCTGTGCACTGACGTTGGGTGCATTGCAGGGAAACTCGTGGGTTGGTCGGAGCTTGGATGTAAGCGTAGCGGCGCAGATAGAGGCAGGTCAGTCGGCTACCGCGCTGTGCGCTGTAGCAGAGGTTTTTCATGCTGACGTAAAAGTTGATGCGAGCCGGGTTCGAGTGCTGGCTGATCCCACGGAGCGGGCGGACACGGTCAATCTGCGGGTAGTGTCTTCGGCGGTAGTCGATGAACCGGTGGTGACCATCCTGCTGCGCGTTGGCTGTGAGTCTGAAGTGACTCGACGCTATGTCCTCCTGCCGGACGTGCCTGGTGAAGTCATGGTGCAGAGCCCGTCTGCACCACCAGATCTTTCTGTTGCCCCTGAGCAGACGGCAGCGAATGCGCGCGCGGAAGTATCGCCGCCCCGCGCTTCTCCCAATTCCACTGGACAGCTTGCTGATGCGTCTGGCGGCAGCAAACCCGCGCCCGCCTTGAGGAAGTCTACCAATGTCAGGTCATCAGTTCCGGCCATGGGTAAGCCAGTGCCAGTTGTACCGGACCAAGCGAAAAAGGTAGCCAAGACTCCCCCCGTGCCCACGCCGGCACGCGCAACCAGCGCCCCAAGTGTCGGTCGAGCCAAACTGACATTGGACCCTTTGGAAATTCTCGTTGACCGGGTTAAGACACTGGAGTCCACCACGACTCCGACGCAGTTGGAGGAGTTGGTGCACACGTCACAACGTGTGGAGCAGCTTCAAACTGACATCAAGACATTGTTGGGGCAAGCGGCAACAAACGAGGCGAACCTGCGTGCATTGAAAGAGCGTTTGCAGAAGGCTGAGGATGCCAGATTCTCCGACTCGCTGGTCTATCTGCTGGCTGGATTGGTGATCCTGTGTGTGGCTGGCATTGTTTTGTTCTGGCGCCGATCGGCCAGTTTGATGCGAAACTTGGAAGACGAGCGGCGAGTCATATTCGCCGAGCCCATGCAACCCCAGCCCACCCGCGAAGCAGAGGCCCAATCGACGGCCCCGACTGTGGTGAAACAAAGCACTGCACCGGGGAACGTGGATGTGGATGTGGATGTGGATGTGAGCTGGCTTGATGTCGATGAAAAGGGGTTTCATGAAATCATGCAGCCAAGGGACACTGGCCCAGTTGGTCTTTCAGCGAGTCAAGATCCGCCACAGCTAAGTCCCGATGCGGAAGTTTGGTCAGTGGATTTCAACTCCGAAAGTCAGCTTGCTTTGATTGACCAGGCGCAGCGATTGGTGCAGCTTGGAAAGGTAGACGAAGCGACTGATATCCTTGAAAAGCGAATTCGTCAGAATCCGGCTGACTGCCCCCTGGTTTTTCTGGAAGCGCTGCATATTGCCAATGAACACAGTTTAAAAACTGACTTCCGTCAATTTAGTGAGGAATTTCAAAAGGTCTTCAACGTCGCCGTTCCCGAGTTTGCGTTATTTAGAGCCGAGGGGCGTAGTTTGGACGCTTATGCTGGATTGCTGCAGCACATTACCAAGTTGGGACCTGGTCCAAAAGTGCTGGAGGTGATCGAATCCTGCACTTTACTCAGTGCCTGGGGGAATAATACGGAGCCTTTTGATCTGGCCGCATTCAAGGAACTGGTGCAACTCCATGGTGCTACTCTTCGTGCGATGCGAGCCTCCGGATCGACCGATATGCAAAGGGTTAATGATTCATCCCATATTGATCTGGATCTGTGACCTGCAGTAAAACCAGGTCTTTAAAATGAGCAGCCTGTGCGTTGCGCGCGTTGTGCACGATCAGCATCTGGGCGCAATAGTAGGTCACCAAGATCCACAGCGATGACAGTGCTACCGGTGTCACAAACTTGTTGATTGCGATCAGCGAGTCGCTGAGCATGAACACGCAAGCCCCCGCCGCAACCCAACGCGGTGCCGCGTCGCCCGTTGTAGTCGCGCGCCCGATGGCCTGAGCGGCCATGAGCGAGATTACGCTCACATACGCTGCCACGGCGATCTTCAGCCCCGGGTCGTTCAGCCCGCTCCAGACGATGCTGTACATGAGCGCCCCCACAGTCAGCACGCCAACCAGGGCACGCTTGCTCGGGAACCAGCGTTGGCCCTGTCGAAACAGGGCGATGTAAAACACATGCGCTACCAGGAAGGCCGCCAGCCCCGGGATAAAGTAGTTGCCCGGCAGCATCAGGAATACATCGCCGACCAGCGAAAACACCAGTGCACCCAGCAATAATGCATCAAATCGGGTTGTATCCCCCGTCGAATGTGCGCGAACAGCTACGAAAATAATAGCAATAATCATCGTCAATGGCTTGAAAACCAGGTAGCCGTCCATCATCTCCAGCGCGCTCAGGGTGGCCAGGGCGGCGCATTCGACCGTCAGCACCTCCAGCATTGTGAGCCCGCCTTGCAAAAAGCGGCCATTGGCCCACAGCCCGGCAACGATGGCCGCTGCCCAGATACTGGCTGTTCCCAGTGACATGGCGTCAACGTGCCACAGAAAGACCAGTACCGCACCCAAGGTCAATACAAACTGAAGCGTGGCAAACCACTGCTGGGTGACGCTCAGCGGCGGGTCGAAAGGGACCATGGTTTCCAGTTTGAACGGCGGCTTGGGGCTGGTGCGCGCCATGTTCACGCTCTGCCAACCCGGCGGCTTGAACCACAAAGCCAGCTTGTCGCCCCAGCCCGGCGTGCGCCATGACTCCTGTGTCAGTGCCCAGTAAACCTGTAAATTGGCCCACAGCGGGTCCCAGCTGTTGAGCGGACCGCGCGTGCCGTAGACGCAGGGCTCGTGTTCTTCCTGAAAGGTACCAAACAAGCGGTCCCACAGCATCAAAATACCGCCATAGTTTTTGTCGATATATCCGTCGTTGACCGCGTGGTGCACCCGGTGGTTGCTGGGCGAGCAGAACACGCGGTCAAACCAGCCTAACTTGCCCACCTGCTCGGTGTGCACCCAGAACTGGTAGAGCAAGTCAATCAGTAGCACGTTGCCAAAGGTGGTGGGCGGCACGCCCAGCACCGCCATGGGCAGGTAAAAAATCCAGCCCAACAGCAAGCCACTGGAGCTCTGGCGCAACGCGGTGGAAAGGTTGTAGTGTTGGCTCTGGTGGTGTACCACATGCGCCGCCCAGAACAGCGCCACCACATGGCCGGCGCGGTGCAGCCAGTAGTAGCAAAAGTCGTACAGCACCAGGGCCAGCAGCACACCCGCTGCACTGCTCCAAAAATCAGGCCGCGGGTAGATGGCTACCGCTTCAAACACTGCGGCGTAGATGCCAATGCTCAACACCTTGCCCAGTGCCCCACACAACTGGCTCAGCATACCCAGGCTGATGCTGTTGAAGGCGTCATTCAACCGAAAGGGCGTTTGCTCGACGGTGCGACTGGTGCTGCGCCGGCTCCAGGCGAATTCCAGCGCAATCAGAAAAATGAAGACCGGGGTCGCGAAAACAATGATTTTACCCATGCCGGTATTTTCGCTGAGCACACGCTGTGCGTATTGCGGGGCAACCCTATGGAAAATTGAACTTGCATGCGCCATACTGACTACAGGGAGTCTGGATGTTGATGCGAGGTGATGCCATGGGTTACATGAGGCTTTGCGTTGTCCTTTTCTTTGGATTCTGTGGGTTTATGCTGGGCGGCTGCGCGTCCGCGCCAGTTGCTGCGCTCGCGCCTGAAACGCTTTGGCAGGACGCCGCTTTCGACTACCAGCCGCAGTTGGTGACCGAGACCCATGAGAGCGTGTTTGCGCTGGACCCGGAATTGGTGCAAAGCCTGCGTGCTGCAGTTGGTTCGAACGTGTCCACCGAAAGTCGACTGGAGCGGCTCCTGGCACGCCTCTATGCCCGTGAGGGCGTCATGCTGAACTACACCAGCGGCCACACCACGGGCGCTTTGCAAACCTGGCGCAATAAGCGTGGCGACTGTCTGTCGCTCACCATACTGGCCTATGCCGCAGCCAAGTCGCTGCGCATTGACGCGCATATGCAAGAGGTGCAAGTCGCCATAGTGGTTGACCGGCGAGAGGGCTTTGACTACATCAATGGGCACGTCAATGTGTTTGTCGCCAACGAGTCCGGCGTTTCTGTCAATGGACGCATGTATGGGGCGGGTGGTTTTGTGATTGACTTCGAACCGCAGCCGGGCTCGCGCCGCCCCGGGCAGTGGCTCTCTGAAGAAGCCATTTTGGCGCGCTATTACAACAACCGGGCTACTGAGTTTCTGGTGACACATGACCCTAATCGGGCCTATGCCTACTACCGGGCTGCCATTGCGGCGCAGCCAGAGTATGCGCCCGCATATGCCAATTTGGCGCAACTGTATGTTCGCCAGGGGTTGTTGGGCAACGCGGAACAGTTGTTATTGCATGCCATCGCGCTGGCTGGCCCTTCGCATGCTCCGGTTCGTGCCATGCAGCAATTGCTGAATTCGCAGGGGCGTTGGGCCGAGGCCCAGCGCTACGCAGACCTGTTGGTCCGCCGCCGCGATGAAGACCCCTACCACTGGCTCGGCCTGGGTGTCACCGCCTTGAACGAAGGTCATTACGGGGCCGCTATCCGTGCGCTGGAGCGGGCAGCCTCGCTGACCTCCGGATTTGAGGAAGTTCACTACAACCTGGGACTGGCCTACTGGCGAAACGGGCAGCGCGATGAAACTGCCAAACAGCTAGCCGTGCTTGCTGCCATCAACCAGCACGACCCCGGTGTGGCCGTGCTCAGCAAGAAGATGCAAAGTCTCGCCCCTTCGTAATCCGGGCCAGCCAGACTATTGCCCCTGGTCGCAGTGAGCCCTAATGACAGTCATTGCTTTCCGGCAAGTCTTTTCGCCAACACCGCTCTGGAACGCGACTCTGAAGATGTGGAGTGCCTCGGGCATCCAAGCGGGTTGTACGTGCTTGCCAGGCGAGGACACCATCACGTGTAACGTCCATTTGCAGCAGCCACCCAGTTGTGGTTGGCAAACTATCAAAACCATCGAAGACAAAGTTACCCAGGCTATAGATGATGGGTTTGCCCCGGTAATCCTCTGTGTTCTGGATGACATGCGGGTGTCCGCCCACGACGGCATCAGCACCGGCATCGATCATCAGGCGCGCCAATTGGCGTTGACGGTCGCTGGCCAGCGTGTCATGTTCCCAGCCCCAGTGCATCATGGGAATAACGACATCCGCGTGGTGCACCGCGCGAGCATTTTGGATATCCAGGGTCACCTGCTGGTCTTCGCTCCAAGCCACTCCCGCGCGGTCGACATCGGCTTCAAAGCTGCGCGGAAAGAATTCGTTGTAGCCCAGTAAAGCAATGCGTAGCCCCTTGCGTTCAATGATCAGTGGGGCATGCGCCTGGGCCAAATTCCGGCCTCCACCAAAATAGCCAATTCCCTGTTGGCCCAGCAAGTCCAGCATTTGAACAAAGGCTTCAGGTCCAAAGTCGCCAGAGTGATTGTTGGCCAACGCCACTGCATCGAAATGTCGCTGCACGATCTTCAAGGTCCGCGGGTGCGCCTGAAACGTGTAGGGCTTTCCCGGTTCCGGCCTCCCCTGGGTGGCGATGACACATTCGAGGTTACCAACACGGATATCCGACTGCTTCAACACCCTTGCCACGTGGGCCAGAGGGTCCTTTCCCCGTCGGATCGTTTGGCCTGGTCCGTCTGCCAGCATGACATCGCCCACAAAGGCAATGGAGACAACCGGGTTAGGCGGCGACACGGGTTCGGCAGCGCAGTGCCATGCAACGCTCACTAGCAGACAGGCGGCAACTTTGCGTGCCCATGGATGCTGAAGCCTTCGCCACGGCAGGCTGTTGCGGATCATTGCGCAACGCCGGTGGGACGCTCGAACAACACACAGCTGTATAGCAACTCGAAGCCGTACTGCGGGGAGTAGACACGCTGAAGTCCTGTCAGCGTGAGCTGCTGCGCATCAGCCTGCACCATGGGTGAAGGGTAATGCGTCATGTGCGCGATGACGGGTTGACCATGCCGGTAGTAGTAGGCGTAGACCTTGACGTAGTCAACCTGCTGCGCGTCGCCAATGACGACTGCATTGATTCGGAAGCGCTTTCGGATGTCGAAAGGCACGAAGGTGTATGGATTGCGCGTTGGCACTACCTCGTGAACAAACGCACTGTCTCCCTGGAGCATCTGGCACCGCAATACCGGATGTGCATGTGCGGGCAGGACAGTAAGGAGAGCACAGGCAACGCCGAAAGCGCGCACCGCATTGACCCGGCAACGTGGTTGCATGGGGTCTCTATGCGCTGGCTTCGTCCAGCACGGCAGCGTCCAGATGCCGCGTGTCGGACCAGCCCACCAGGGTCAGCCCGTCGGGTGTCCACAGCAGCCGGTTGATGGCGGCATTGCCCAGGTCCCAGGTGCGAGGGGATTCGATGTCCTGCCCGGTGGCCATGCGGTACAGCGCGTCCATCACACCGCCGTGCGCCACCATCACAATCTGCTCGCCGATATGCTGGCTCGCCAGAGCGTTGACGGTGCGGGTAATGCGTTCGCGCAGATGCGTGAGCGTTTCTCCACCTTCGGGAGCGAAGTGCGGGTCGCGCTGGCGCCAGCGGCGCGATTCCTCTGGCCAGTCGGTGTTGATCTGGGCATAGGTCTGGCCTTCAAAAATACCGAAACCACGCTCGCGCAAGCCCGTGTGCAGATGCACCTGGCCTGCTGCGTCACCGCTGCATCGGTCTGCAATGGCTTGCGCCGTGGCGCGTGCGCGTGACAGGTCGCTGCTGTAAATGGCGGCGATGTTTTCGTCGGCCAATGCCTGGGCTGCGCGATGCGCCTGCCATTGGCCGCGCGGGTTGAGGCCAATGTCGAGATGGCCTTGCAGTCGGGTGTCCACGTTCCAGGCGGTTTCACCGTGGCGGATGGCAATGATACGGGTGGCAGTCATGATGTCTTGTGGGTCAGACCACTCGCGCCAGCGATGTGCTCTGACCCCAACTGATTAATTAGTAAACTAGGCAGGCCAGTCAACGCCGGCGGCGTGATCTCTTCAGCGTCAAAGGCACGGTCGCCGTCGGCATCGGGCACGCCGGTGACCTGGATGTTTTTGAAGTCATGCTTGCGGTGATCCATCAGATGCGATGGAACCACGTTTTGCAGTGCGGTGAACATGGTTTCGGTGCGTCCGGGATATTGTTTCTCCCACTCGCGGATCATGTTGCCGATCTGCTTGCGCTGCAGGTGCTCCTGACTGCCGCACAGGTTGCACGGGATGATCGGGAACTGGCGGTGCTCGGCCCAGCGGATCAGGTCTTTCTCTGCCACATTGGCCAAGGGCCGGATCACGATGTGACCACCGTCATCGCTCACCAGTTTCGGCGGCATGCCCTTTAACTTACCACCAAAGAACATGTTCAAAAAGAAGGTCTGCAGCATGTCGTCGCGGTGGTGGCCGAGAGCGATTTTGGTGATCTTGAGCTCGTCGGCGACGCGGTACAAAATGCCCCGGCGCAGGCGGCTGCACAAGCTGCACATGGTCTTGCCCTCGGGGACGACCTTTTTAACGATGCTGTAGGTGTCTTGCGTCTCAATATGGAAGGGCACCCCCAGGGTCTTGAGGTATTGCGGCAGGATGTGGTCCGGAAAGCCGGGCTGCTTCTGGTCAAGGTTGACCGCGATCAGTTCAAAGTTGACCGGGGCACGGGCCTGCAGTTTGAGCAGGATGTCGAGCATGCCAAAGCTGTCTTTGCCACCGGACAGGCAGACCATGACGCGGTCGCCTTCGTCAATCATGTTGAAGTCGATGATGGCCTGGCCCACCTGGCGGCACAGGCGCTTTTCCAGTTTGTGGGTTTCGCGTTCGATCTTGGCCTCTTTGGCCAGGGGTACTACTTCATTCTCTATCCAGACTGCGCTCATTCGACAATTTCTCCGATTGCGACGTGAATTGGGGTCAGCGCCCCATTTCGTTCAATGTAATATTTTCCGACAGCCTGGCCGCTCAAAATGGGGACCCGACCCCAATTCACAGCATCACCACTGGCCGGCTTCGACCCGGATCGCCACTTCGCAGTCGTCAAAAATCTCCAATTTGGCGATCTTGACCCGCACGCCCAGGACGCCCGGCAACTGCATCAGCCGGTGTGCCAGCTTGCCAATCAGACTTTCCAGCAGGTTCACATGCTCGGCCGTGCATTCGTTGATGATGATCTGGCGCACCTTGCGGTAATCCAGCACATGGTGAATGTCATCGTCGTGTGGAAGCAACGGTTGCGGGCCCAAACTGAGTTCAGCGTCCACTTGGATGGGTTGCGGCGTTATTTTTTCGGACTCCAGAATGCCCAGGCTGGCGTCAAAGCGCAGGCCGGTCAGCGTCAAAATCTGGTTTCCCGTGGTGTGTTGCATCGGTTTATGCATGGAGTTGAGGGGCTTTCACATCAGGGAAAAATCGCGCTCAAAGCGCATCAGATGCTGGCCACCGTCCACCAGTAAAGTGGTGCCGGTGATGGACTGGTTTTGCAGCGCAAACAGCACGGTGGAGGCTACATCCTGCGGTGTGGACGAGCGTCCTAGCGGAGACAGTTTGTGCAGCGCCGCGAACTTGGCATCGCTCAGCAAATGGCTGGTCAGTGTCAGCCCCGGCGCCACGCCCACTACGCGCACCAACGGGCTTAGCGCCAGGGCCAGCATGGTGTTGGCGGCTTCTAGCGCGGCCTTGGAAAGGGTGTAGCTGAAAAAATCGGGGTTCTGATTCCACAGCTTCTGGTCCAGCAGGTTGACCACTACGCCGCGTGGGCCATTTACCGCAGACTCCGTGGCTTCCAGCCGGTGGGCAATGTGGGTGTGCAGCGCCTGACCCAGCAGAATGGGCGCACCGACATTGCTGCGCATGTGTTTTTCCATGGCGGCAAAGCTGAAGGTGGCGTTGGTGTCGTGCTCGAAAGTGGACGCACTGTTGACCACCGCATCCACATGGCCCATGGCTTGTACCACGGTGGGGAGCAGTCCGCGCACCGCCATTTCATCATCCAGGTTTGCGATAAAAGCGGCTGCACCGCCTGTCAAAGCTGCGCAGTCAGCTACGGTTTTGCTAGCATCATCGAGTGAACTCCGGTAGTGGACGGCGACCCGCCAGCCTGCGGCTGCCAG
>CANNRR010000107.1 GCA_947508055.1 Burkholderiales bacterium | reverse complement strand
AGTGTCTTCTGGCGCCAGCCACTTCTCCCTATACCTGACTGACAAAGTTGAAAGTCAGCTACCCGGCGAAACGTAATTCGGTAGTGCAGCGTAACCGGGCATAGACGAATGGCTGCTTACCAGACGTTCAATTGCTTGATTGGCGGGCCAGTCAGTCGCTGTTCGCAGTTACCAACATTGTGAAGCGCGTGTTCCAGGCCGCGAGAGTGGCTCCTCCCAGCGCGACCTTATTCCGCCACAATTCTTCGTTCATTCGCCTTGGATCTTCGTTCAATACCGTTCAAGCCTTTGCCAGCTTTTATGTTGACCCACACGCTGTCCCAAGCCGCATCCTGTTGCCACTCTGTCGCCCACTTGGGCATCTGCGCGGCTGGCATGGGCCGGGCAATGCCATAACCCTGCGCCAGGATGCAGCCCAGTTGCAGCAGAAGTGATCCGTGTTCAATGGTCTCCACCCCTTCGGCAATGACATCTTGCTTGAAGGCTGTAGCCAGACCGATGATGCCCTGCAAAATAGCCCAGTCGGCCGCGTCTTCCAGCATGTCCCGCACAAAGCTCTGGTCGATCTTGAGCATGGCAACGCGAAGTCGTTTGAGATAGGTCAGTGACGAATAGCCGGTTCCAAAGTCATCCAGCGCAAATGTCACTCCGATCTGGGCACAGTCTTCGATTACCTGAGAGACTTGAGCAATGTCTTCCAGTGCACTGGTTTCCAGCACTTCGAGTTCAAGACTGGCCGGATCCACCTGCGGATGCTTTGCCAGAATAGACTTCAGCCTCTCCACAAAGTCGCTCTGCTGCAACTGACGTGCACCGATATTGACGCTGACTTTCATGTCCAGTCCCGCAGAGCGCCACAGCTCTATCTGCGTCAAGGCGATGTCGATGACCCACTCGCCAATGAAGACAGCCAGCGCATGGTCCTCGATCACTGGCAAGAATACGGCAGGTAACAGCAGTCCTTTCTCGGGATGCTGCCAGCGGATCAGGGCTTCGGCGCCAATGATCTGGCCGCTGCGCATATTGACCTTGGGCTGGTAATACAAGACGAACTCACTCATTTCCAGCGCCAGGCGGATTCGTTCAATGCTCTCGTGGTGCACCCGGATGCTGCTGTCCTGTGCCGCATCGAAGATGTGAAAGCGGTTCTTGCCTGCCAACTTGGCCTGGTACATGGCCTGGTCGGCCTGGCGAATCAATTTATCGGCATCTATGTCCTGCGCTTGCGGGTAGAAGGTGACACCCAGGCTGGCCGAGACCTGAAGGCTCAATTCTCCGACCTGAACGCTCTGAGCGCAGGCAGCCAGCAGTCGGCTCAGCATGGGCAGGCAGGCTGCCTGATCCTCCAGATCAATCAGCACCGCCACAAACTCGTCGCCACCGAGCCTGGCCAGGCTGTCACCTTCGCGCAACGCTTGTTTCATGCGCTGGGCTAGTTTGACCAGGACCTGGTCGCCAGCGTCATGGCCGTGCTGGTCATTGATGGTCTTGAAGCCATCAAGGTCCAGAAAGGCCACGGCCAGTTTCTGGTTGCGCCGCAACGCTTGCGCCTTGGCCTGCTGCAGGCGGTCGGCCAGCAGCACCCGGTTAGGCAGACTGGTCAGTGCATCAAAGTGGGCGATGTGCTCCAACTGGCTTTGATGCTGCATGATCGCAGTGATGTCGGAGAACAATCCCGCATATTGCTGCACGGCGCCAGCGGCATCACGCACCGAACTGATGGTGAGCAATTCAGCGTACACCTCACCGTCCTTGCGCCGGTTCCAGATCTCCCCGCTCCAGTGACCCTGCTCGGTCAGGTCGCGCCAAATGACTTCATAGAACGCCTTGTCTTGCCGACCCGATTTGAGGATGCGCGGGTTCTGTCCCAGCGCTTCTTCGCGGCCATAGCCGGTAATGCGGGTGAAGGCTTCATTGACATCGATGATGGTGCCGCTGGCGTCGGTAATGATGATGCCCTCACGGGCGTGGCTGAAGACGTTGGCGGCGAGATGGAGTTTTGCCTCGGCCTGTTTGCGCACTGTGAGGTCAACCACGAAAGCCAGCACCGCCATCGCCGAGCCATCCTCGTTGAAGAGGTTGGTGGCTCTGAACTCGGTCCGGATATTGTGCCCATTACGGTGGCGCAGTGCGATTTCGTAAGTGCGCGTTTGACGGTTGGGCACGATCCGCGCCTTTTCCTCAAAAATTCTGCTGTTCTCCTCATCTGCAAACTCGACCGGGTTGCGTCCGAGAAATTCTTCACGGGTATAGCCGACCAGGTCGCACATCCTCTGGTTCACCTCAGTGGTGCACCGATCCGGGCCGATCATCCACACGCCCTCGGGCGCACTGGCGAACATGGTGCGGTAATGGGACTCGCTTTGCCTCAACGCCTTCTCTGCCTGCTTGCGCGCGGTGATGTCCTGCAAAAGGGCGACGAAATAATCGACCGACCCGTCTACCTCACGGACACAGCGCACGGACAAGAATACCGGGATCACGGACTGGTCCTTGCGAATGAATCTCTTGTCAAGCGCATAGCCATCGATTTCGCCCCTCAGCACACGCTCGAACTGGATTAGGTCGGCGCCAAGGTCATCCGGGTGCGTGAATTCGGCCCATGTGAGGCGAACGAGTTCATCGTTGCTATATCCAAGCATCTTGCACAAGTGCTCATTGGCTTCGATCCAGCCCTTTTTTGGCGAAGTGATGGCGATACCCACCATCGGCTGATCGAAATAGCTGCGGAAACGTCTTTCGCCTGCCCGAAGGGCCTCCTCGACCCGGTATCGTTCAGTGACATCGCTGAACACCAGTACCACACCGACGATCTCGCCAGAAGCGTTGCGGATCGGGGCGGCGCTGTCGGCAATCTGGTACTCCCGCCCATCTTTGGCCAGTAGCACCGTGTGGTTGGCGAGGCCAACAACCTGCCCTTGCGCCATCACCAGTTGCACCGGGTCAGCCACCGGTTCGCGAGTAGCGGCATTGATGATGCAAAACACCTCGGCAAGGGAGCGTCCCATGGCGTCGGCCAACGTCCATCCAGACAGGCGCTCGGCGGTCGAATTCATTCGAGTTACCCGTCCGGTCGGGTCGGTAGCCATGACCGCGTCGCCGATGGAATTCAGCGTAATGGCGAGGTTTGTTTCGTTTTCTCGCAGTGCGTCTTCACGCTGCATCCAAGTCTCAATCAGGCGATTGAAACTGCTGGTCAGTTGGCCGATTTCGTCCTGACTGGTGACGGGTAGTAGTGGCGGGACTCGGTTTGTATTGGACAGGGCGGTCATGGCATCCGCCGTAGCGATTAACGGGGAAAGCTGGCGCTTCAATATCCACCAGGTCAGGCCGCTTGCCAGCAGGGTCAGAAGAATCGTCGCCCACAGCAGGCGTTGCTGCATGTCGTACACCGGCGCAAACGCTTCAGCTGTGGGAATGACTACACCCATGAACCAGCCCGCTATCGGAATGCCCTTGGCCGCGGTGAGTTCTTCCACACCTCTGGAATTGACTGACACCCCGTAGCCTTCATAACCCTGCATATAGCGGTCAAGCATTTTGTTGACGCCGGGCGGCGGCAGCGGCTGCATGATGCGGGTCTTATCTGTGGCAGTAATGATCAGCCGGTGTTGCGGCGCATTCAGCGAAACCCCCCCGGTGTTGCCGAAATGGCTTTTTGCGGCCCTGTCTAGAAAATTACGTATGCTCAGGTCAGTCACTCCGGCGATAGCACCGATAACCTTGCCCGAAGCATCGCGAATGGGCACAGCCACGACAAAAATTGGATCCTTCAATACCTTGCCAGTGATCGGCTTGCTGATCGTCGATTTACTACCCTTGAGTACGGTCTTCAGGTATTCCCGGTCCGCGTAATTTGTGCCGATCAATACCGGCAAATTCGAGGCAATCACGATGCCGTCCTGACCGCTAACCCAGGTGCCGCTATTGAACATGATTGAAAGAATAGTGCGCTGCGCCAAGCGTGCTTGCAATTCTGGTGGACTGCCGATCAAGTGTGCATCAATTTCTTTGGCGACAAGTTCCAGTGCGGCTATTCGATCGATTAGGTGGTCATTGATTTCTGACGCGGCGAGGGAAGCGGTCTGGAACTGTTGCTCGCCCAGCACGCGCTGCATATCGTCTAGCAGCATGCGGGTGGTGTAGAACGACAGCGCCCAGATGCTGACAATGAAAATAGCCAGCGTGAACAGCGTCACCCGGGTCTTGAGCGAGCGCCAAAAGAAAAATTTCGAGTTCATCCTAACCTCCTTGCCCGAACGACCTTCCGGTTGGCGTGCATCTGCCTACCGCGATAGCGACTCACATCTACGACTAGCGGGGGGGGGCTGGCAAGCTGGCTGCGCTGCGGCTCTGCCTAGGCTGGTGTCGCGTACTTGACGTGTTCTCTTGATCATGGCTATCTCCACGACAACTATTCGTATTGAGTGAAACCCTAGACGTGCATGGTACTCCTACCAGTCGCATGATTCGCCATCGTTCGGCGCGGTTTCCTAAGTCACTGAGATTGACACACTATTGCAGCTCAACAAGTTACAGTCGCCAGTGGCAGGTTTCGAGCAGGCAGATCGTAAATCTCCGCAGCCGCTTTGTGTCTTTTGGAGTCAGTGGCCCACCTTTGCTCGACACGCCGCTTGCATGTCACGACTCTTGATGAAACCACATTGGCCAGGACCGCCCCCGGTTTCGGCTCGACACATGGCCTGAAGGTCACTGTTCTTGATAAAGCCGCACTGGCCGCTGCCGTCACCGTTGGTTGCGCGGCAGTAGGCACGGCCATCCGAGTCCTGGATGAAGCCACATTGCCCGGTATTTGAACTGCCTGCCCCGCTGGAGTTGCCGCTGACACTGGCACGACACGCTGCTTGGCTGTCCTTGTCCTTGATGAAGCCGCATTGGCCGCTATCGCCACCAGTCTCTGCTCTGCATCTCGCTTGGAGGTCACTGTTTCGGATGAATCCACACTGGCCTTGACCTGCACCGTTGATGGCTCTGCAATAAGCCTGTTGATCCTGGTCCTTGATGAATCCACATTGGCTGGCGTCGGCCGCCGCATTTCCGACTGACAGCACAAGAACGATCGTGGTGAAAACTGTCGGAACATTCATTTTGAGACGCCGAGCTCACTCAGCTTTTCGGTAATGCGGTCCAACTTTTCGTTAACTTGCTTCACGCGAAAGTTGAGATAGCCGAGGAACTATTGCGCTTCTGAAATCAGAACGAAACGAGGAATCGAGCCATCGGGCGTCGCAACCATGTCCTGGAACTCAGACATCGGTCGCATCCAGATGACATCCTGTTTGTCTCCCTGCTTGGGTTTGTAGAGAACGCCAGGCTTCAATGTGGCCTCAATCAGGCAGGTGCCAACGACGTTGTACAGGCCACCTTTGTAGTGCCGAAGCTGGGTGCCGGGCTTGATTTGATTTACGTTGGGGGCGACAAATGGCATAGGATGAGCAGTGGATTGGCCTTGCGCGCGATCAAGAACGCGACCGACAGAGGGTTAACTCCGAATTGAAGCTGCAGGAGCAGGAAAAGTTTAGTCTATCCGACAGTGAATGTGAAACCCAAGACGGCATGTACGAAGAGTATCAAATCGAAATCCCGCAGTCCTTCATGGCGCTGTTCGTTGAACCGGGGCGGCAAAAGCCCAATGCGTCGCGCGAGGTTGTGGCTCAACGTTATGAGCTTTGCGAAGACATGGCAAGCATGTTGACTGATACGGCTAGACGCATGTTTCTGAGTCTTGGAATAACGGAGGATGACGTTCTGACCCAGTGCTACCGAGGACTGACAGGAGAATCCGTCGTAGTCACGCAGCCAGAGGCCGTCTGGGTCATTCACAGGTTGGCGGAATTGCTTGAATGGCCACAACTGCAAGCCCTTTATCTCGACTCGGCGAAATAGTCAGTATGCAACATGTCACTACTTAAGAAGGTATCCAAGGCGGCGCTTATTTCGGCGTTGCTTGCTTTTGGCATCAACAGTAGTGCAGCGGAAGACTTTTCAACATGTTTGCAATTCTTTGCCACTGGCAAACCGCCAGTCGTCGCACCGAGCCCCACGCACCGCGCCCTGTGCTACGACGCCTTCGCCATCCTGCATTCGGGCGAGAGCAAGACGCCGGTGTTCGTGGCAGAAAAGCTGAACCGGGCGTCCGTGGCCGATGCCGACGAGAAGCGCACGAACAGGTTCTTCGCTGATGCCCGGTTGCGCTCGGCAGAGCGGGCGACCCTGGAGGACTACAAGAACAGCGGCTATGACCGGGGCCACATGGCACCAGCCGGTGATATGCCGACAGCGCAGGCCATGGTCCAGAGTTTTTCGCTTGCGAACATGGTGCCGCAAGCGCCGGAACACAACCGTGGCGTCTGGGCCAAGTCAGTCGAGATGGCGACCAGGAGCTACGTCAAGCGCGCTGCCGGAGATGTGTACGTCATCACCGGGCCGGTGTACGCCCCCAGCATCGCTCAGAGTCCAGGCATTGGCCCTGGTCAGGTGCGCGTGCCGAAGTATCTGTTCAAGCTAGTGTACGACCAGAGTAAGAACCGGGCGTGGGCCTACTGGCATGAGAACGCTGATGCGACAAAGGCATCGAGGCCGATCAGCTACGGGGATTTGGTGAAGCGGACGGGGGTGGAGTTTCTGCCTGGGGTTCCCTTTCGCACTCAAATCTGGCAGCGGTGGCGTGCCGCATCTGTTTAAGCCTACTGGACGTAATTGCGGCACTTTATGAGGCGCGCCCAATTCCATGCGGTCAGTTCCGGCGGATCTTGCCTGAATGACCGACGATCGCCATGCCAGAGATGAAACTCTTCAGAAGACAGTACGTTAACTTCTTGATCATGATAGGTTGATACAGTGAAGACTTGAGACTACGATACTTGAGCGACTTGGAAAATAGCCTAATAAAATCATCATGTTACGTTGTTTGCAACCATGTGTCTCAGGCAAATAATAGTAACTAATTCCGACAGCTACACAAGATGGTTATATCTGAATTCCAAAATTTCGAATATTTGATATGAATATGTTCAATGTAATTCCGTTGAACGGAATGAAATATTGAACTACAGTCGCTCCATCGGCTAACCAATGGAGCATTCATGACGGACAAAGCAAAACCAACACAGACTTCACCCGCCAGGGCAGAGAGTCAAAAGGGTGGCCGCAAAGCAAAGCGCGATGCACACTTCCCGAAGGCGGATCAAAGTATCTGGCAAAAATCGTCAGGCAGCTGGGCGGCTATGCCCAAAACCCTGCTTCTGATAGCCCAGCTGGTAGGAGCCGTGGAAAAAGACTCCCTACTGACGTTGACGCTCATCGGGCTGTGGTTGTCAACGTACGACGACGGGTACGTGGCCGTAGGGTCAGAAGGCAATTTGGCCGTGGAGTGCGGATTCACCCAGAAGCAGAACAACCGTAGGATCCATGAGTGGCGCAAGCGAGTCAAGAGGCTCCACGAGTTGCATTTCGTCGAACTAGAAGCCAAAGAACGTCTCGCCATAAGTCATATCCTCATCATGGACCCACACGATGCGATATTGGAAATGCATAAGGCTGGACGGTTCAACAACTCAAACTTCACAGACCTCCGAGAGAGATTAGGGGATAGGGCACTGGACGTAGGTGTCACGAGGTTGAAGCCGCTTATCAACCAATCTTCATCAGAAGAGCCAGAAGAGCGTAATGAGCCAAGAGTTGAGGATGTTGTTCAGAATGAAAAGGACATCCAGACCGACAAGATTCCTGGGACAAAAGTGATGAAGCGCAAACGAGTCCCTTGAGCGCCTGACGCACACGGTCAGCAACCGCAACCACCACCGCAAAACTGATGACCCAAATCATTGGGTCAGGGGAAGTCTTTTTCCAAAATCGTCCAACTGGACAAGAACCAGGAGTAAAAACATGACAAAGCACGCACAAGCACGGAGCCAGCAGCGCGGCATCTCGCCAATGATGATCGACCTCTTATTCCAATTTGGGGTCAAAGAATCAGCCGGTGGCGGCGCTACAAAGATATTCCTCAATAAGGAAGCCAAACGCAAACTGAGCGCTTATGCCGGCAGGCTCGCCTCGCACCTTGAGCAGCACCTTGACATCTATGCGGTGGTGGGTAGGGATGACGAAGTCATCACAGTGGCGCACCGAATTGAACATATCCAGCGTCACTGAATCGCTACCTAAGCAACGCGACCAACACCAGATTTTTGAAATTTATGACAAGCAATAAGCCCGCCAACAACGAACTCTGGACACCACGCTACAGCCTCGAATTCCTGCTGGGCATGGAGTTCTTCCATGAACGCTATGGGACAGGTGAGGTGTGCGAAATAGATGACGAGCGCGAGTGCTGCAGCGTCCGCTTCAAAGGAGTCATAAAGATGGAAATCTCAGTTTCAGCGCTATGCGATCCAAAGAAACCATGGCACATCGACAAAGCTGCGCTCCAAAAAGCATTCTGTGAATACCGATCGCACATTGACAGCCTTCAAGAAAAATTTGATGGGGCAAAGCAAGCAATCGAAGACCTGCAACTGGAAATTCGATGGAATGAAGTCATGACTGTCATCCTCGCTCCAACAAACGTGGCGATCATTCTGCCGACCGATGAAGCGAATCTTCGTCACCAATAAGCAACAACCAAAGGGACCTTCCACCATGCAGACAAATTTCCTACTGGGCGTCATACAACTGACAGAGGAAGCGCGACAGGCACTAGGGCGACTGCCCTACGATCTTCTTGCGCGCCATGCAATCAATGAGCACGGGCACATCACCGACAGTGAAATGAAGAAGAATATGGCGGGCATGAAGACCATAGGTGAAATCATCTCGCGTTACCGATTGGATCCCACGAACCCCGGTTCAAAGGCAGTGGTGGTGCTTACTGCGAGTCCTTGGGACAAGACCACCATTTATCTGGAATAGGGCCTCGATACAAAGTGGTTTCTCGGATTTGGCGAGATGGGCAAACGGCTCTGATGTCAACGGCGAAACTGAAATGCGGCCACAAACGCGCAAAGGGCGCAAGCTATTTATGGTCTTGAGACAAAGAGAACTGGTGGGTGAAATGAACCATTTTGCAGATTGCCAAAGCCGTATCGAATCAGCAATACCAAACGAATTAATCAGGGAGTGAACAAAACATGAAACTAAAGAACGACTGGTGGGGGCATAGCCGGCAATATGGCTGGTCGGTAATGATCGACATCGTTGATGAACATCGACATGGCGGGCAAGCAGTCTTTTACAGCTTTTTGAAAGACTGCAATTTCAACTTTCCTTTCCGAGATTTAGAAGATAACGACATTACCTTCGCTTCTCGCTATTTCAAAAAGCTGCCTGAGATCGAGAGAGGGCTGGCTCGGGCCAAATATGAGGAATGCAAAGAATCGTGGCCTGAAGTTCAGGCGAAGCGAATTGCGGACGAAAAAAAGCAACTTGAGATTGAAATAGAGCGACTTGAATTGCTAAGAGTTCAGCAGGAGCTTGAGGCACGCCAAGCGGTGGTAGAACGCCAAGCCCTTCATGAGCAAGCGCAAGACAGAGAAAGAATCCGAGTTCAGAACATCAAGATTGAGAGAGCAAGTCTGGCGATACAACACCTTACTCAAAATGGTATTGAGCATCTTTGGCATTTCACTTCCAGATCAAATCTGGAGGAAATACTCAGATCACAATGTCTTTATGGAAAGTCTGTCAATCCAAATCTAGACAGAGTCAGGTTCCTATCTGATGAACTTTCGCGCGACTTGGATAAATTCACAAGACGTGACAATTTGGTCAGGTTGAGTTTCATACCGAACTCATGGTTCTTCCACAGAGTCCGCAATACTCAAGACATCATCTGGCTACGATTTTCGTTGGAACTGCTGAAGACAGAGGCTGTCCATTTCGTCAAGGGGAACGGGGCGTCCACCAACGTCCCTGTTACCGATGACATATCGTCTCTTTCAATGGACTGGTCAACTATGAGACGATTCAAAGGACCATACACTGATGAAATTGGTCCGAGGACATATAGGTCACATTACAAGGATGAGGGAGAGGACGCAGCTGCGTTCCGTGAAGAAGGGGCCACTTGGAACTCTGAAGTCATGGTGGAAAACAGCCTGCGGCTTACTTACTGCGATCGGGTGTACGATGCCCGTACTGGGGCAATAATTTTACAAAGTAGCGTGTAATAAATGGCAAATCGACCGGTTTTCTCCCCAGGACTCAAGGGATCAGCATTGGTGATAAGAGTCGATGTCGAGTTCAACTGGTTTGCTGGAATGGCAGTAAGCCAGAAACAGAAATCGATCCGATCTCTGCATGAGGCAGCAGCCCAGAGAAACTTGGCTCATGTACTGGAAATATCCTCCAAGTCTGAGTCGCGGCTGGGTGTAAGTCTGAGCGCCTTCAATCTTCAGCTTCAAACAGAATCCGGTATAAAGTGCCCCGTCGAAAATGCCTACCAGAGCAGCAAGGTCTTTAACAACGGGGGTCCGTACCAGGATCTTCTCAAGATGAAGCCTTGGGAGGCGAAGAAAGACCCACGACTAGCCAGCAGTGGAGATTTTGCCGGCTTTGAGTATGGCGGACATCGATGGCCGACAAAACCCGTGACAGCCTTTTACGACTGGCTCTATCTGAACGCCCTCCACCAAAACCCGACGATCAGCGGTCAGTTGTTGCAATACGAGGGGTTTACCGACATCGAATTCAATCCTGAAAGGTCACTTAACTGTCAAGCATCGTCTGCTGCGCTATTTGTCGCTCTTTCAAAGCGCGGAGAGTTGAACTCCGCGCTGTCGAGCCGCGAGGGCTTCTTAGAACGGCTGTCTATCGGTGTAAGCAAGACGCAGGCAGACCTGTTCTAGGAGTCATGAGTCGTTGGGCAAAGCTAATCCCTCGCGGCCCGAAGTAATTGCTTTGTGTTGAAAGTGTCATGGCCGTCACTTGCTCTTATTGGCGCAAGGAGATAGCCTACCGCGGCGGAGTGGGCGTGGAAGTTCAATGAGTATGGAACATCCGGTGGATAGCCGGCGACGATTAGTCCGAAGAGCTTGCCAGCAGCGACTCCCCGATCAAGTAGAACTGGCCGCCGGCCACATAGTGCAGCGTGCGCAGTTCATCCGGCGCCCCGTCAAAACGCCAGCGCCCTTCATTGAACACTCGCTCGTCTGCCCAGGCCGCGACAACCTCACCGATGAATAGGTCATAGGTCTTCTGGTTGTGGGGCTCTGGAATCACCCGGCACTCCAACCAGCCCACGCAGCCGTGAACGAGTGGTGCAGCAATCCGACTGGCGGAAGAGGTGTTCACGTTGTGCTTGATCAGCTTGTCAGGGATCAGCTTTGCGCTTTCGGTGCCGACGGCGAGAGTCTGAGCAGCCATGGCCCGACAGGGGATGTTTAGCGCAAACACACCGCTGCCCTCGACCAACTCGCGGGTCAGCGTCGCCTTGTCGATCACCACCGTTATCTTTGGAGGATCAAAGTCCAGCGGCATGGACCACGCGGCCGCCATGACGTTCTGGATTCCATTGTGGGCTGACGAGACGAGAACAGTTGGGCCGTGATTAAGCAGGCGGTAGGCTTTGTCCAGAGGGACGGCCGTGAAGTGTTCGGGATTTTGTGTGGTCATGGTGGCACTGTAATTCAAGGTCACGCGGCCAACACCCGCTGAACGACTGAAACCCCGCAGCCAGCCTGCGTTGCGATCTTGAGCATCCCCAAGCCCTCGGTGCGCAATTCACGGATCCGGTCCTCGATGGCGACCGATACTGCTGGCCGACCGATGGCGTTGCCTGACTTCGTTCCTTTGGCCTTAGCTCTGGCCATGCCCGCGCGAACCCTTTCTTGAATCATGCCGCGTTCAAACTCGGCGAACACGCCCATCATTCCGAACAGTGCCTTGCCGGCCGGCGTCGTTGTGTTGATGCCTTGCTGATGCAGGTAGAGATCCACACCTGTCGAATGAAGCTCTTGGAGCATGTTGACCAAGTCAATCAGGGAGCGCCCAAGCCGATCTACCGACCAGGAGGCAACGATGTCATAGTCTTTGCGGGCAACCCCCTTGAGAAGGGCGTCAAGCTGTGGTCGGTCTTTGCGTCCCTTGGCGCCGGAGATTCCCCTGT
>CANNRR010000106.1 GCA_947508055.1 Burkholderiales bacterium | reverse complement strand
TCTGGGTGGCACGGTAAAGCGGCCTGTTTTTGGGTCCACGCGTGCACCTTCGCGCACCCGCGCATCGGCCGCGGTGCTTGCGGCCTGCACCGGGTGCAACTGGTAGGCCTTGCCGGCTTCTTCTGACAAGCTTATGTGCTGCACCACCTTGTCCACGTTGACCATGTACAAAACGTCTTTGAAGGTGGCACCGGGGTAGCCCTTGCCATTCAAATGGCCAACCAAGAGCACCGGGTTCTGGTCGGGGCCGGTGTTGGGAAAGGTGAGGCGCTGGCGGATGTCAGCCGCTGTGCGCAAGCGAAACAACGTCGAGCTGTCGCGGATGGCCAGCAGGTCGCGTGCCACATCGCGCGCCAAGGCAATGTCAGTTGGCGTGGGACGCAGCGCGGCATTTGCCAGTAGTGGCTGCATCAGCGGCCAACTTTCCCCATTGTCGGCCTTTGGGGGCAGGCCGGTGCCAAAGAAGTTGGTCTGGTAGGTCCAGTCAAGGCGGTTGAACCAGTCGCCCGAGTCAAAGCTGTTGCGGTCCATGGACTTGGAGCGCAGCACGTCAACGCCCGCATGAAAATAGGCCACACCCTGGCTCAGTGCCGTGATGGCCACGCCCAGCATCTGCACGCGGGCACGGTCCTCGGTGGTGGTGCCCACGGGCAACTTGAAGACGTTGTTGTCATAGAGCGTTTGGTTGTCGTGGTTTTCCACATAGTTCACCACTTCGGCGGGTGCGCTGGCGTAGCCAGCGGGTTGACCGGCGTAGTCAATCTGTTCCAGCGTCTTGCGCTCGCCGGTGTAGGTCAGCATCTCAAAGTTGCGGATCGACCCGGCCAGGCCCACGCGTACCATGTCCGCCGTGCGCAGCAGGTCGGTGGTGGAGGCTTGCGAGACGGCATTGCGGTCATACACCAGGCCGTTGATGTAGCCCTGGTTGCGAATCTGTGCACCACCGTTGTCACCAGCGCTACCGCCCCGCACGGCGTCCCGTCCCCGGTCGCTGAAGGTGCCAATGCCGCTGCCGTTGAGTGAGAGTTGTGACGCTTGCACAAAGCGCGAGCCGTTGGCCACTTCGCCAAAATTCCAGCCTTCACCGATCAGGTTGACAGGGTGCCCGGTGATCCTGCTGACCCGCTGCTGCAGCGCTTGCATCACGGCCCGTGGCTGGTGTGCCATCAAATCGAACCGGAAGGAGTCAATGCGGTAGTGTTTGACCCAGAGAGCTGCCGAGTCGATCATGAGTTTGCCCATCATCAGGTTCTCGGTGGCAGTGTTGTCGCAGCAGGTGGAGCGTTCCACCACGCCATTGACATCGAGTCGGTGGTAGTAGCCTGGCACGATGCGGTCCAGTACCGACTGGGCATGCTGTCCGGATGCACTGGTGTGGTTGTAAACCACGTCCATACCCACGCGAAGGCCTGCCAAGTGCAGGGCCATGACCATCTGGCGTAGCTCGATGATGCGCCGTGCACCGTCGGCGGCATCGCTGGCGTAGCTGCCCTCGGGCGCATTGAAGTGCAGGGGGTCGTAGCCCCAGTTGAAGCAGTCCCTGGCGGCCGTTGCGCTGGTGGCGGCTTGTGGTGTCTCGCTGTCGCCTTGCTGGGGGGCGGCTATGTTCGGTGTGATGCAGCCATCTTCAGGCACCGATGCAATGTCAAAAATGGGTAGCAAATGCACATCGGTCATTCCGGCGCGCGACAGTGCTTTGAGGTGGCGCATACCGTTGGACTCGTGTGCTGTAAACGCCAGGTACTTGCCGCGCTGGGTTTCTGGCACCGTCAGGTCACCAATGGAAAAGTCGCGCACATGCAGCTCATAAACCGACATATCCACCGCTGCCTTCACGCGCTGGGGCGCCCAGTGGCGGTCCCAACCCGCGGGTTTGAGGTGCGGGTCGTTCAGGTTGACGATGTAGCTGCGCTGCGAATTGGCATTCAAGCTGACCGAATACGGGTCCGTCACCCGGTTGCGCACCGTGCCCGTGCCGGGCACAAACACGTCCACCAGGTAACTGTAGTAGCCGCCCGACTGATTCTCCAGGACGCGTGCGCTCCAATTGCCCGTGGCGGCGTCTCTTTGCAGGGCGTGGGAAGCTACGGCGGGGCCCGTGCTGGTGTCATAGCGGCATACGTTGACCTTCCGCGCCGTCGGTGCCCACAGCTTGAATTGCGTGTGGTTGGCCCGCAGTTTGACGCCCAGATCGGGCGTGTGGGCCGCTGCGGCGTAGGCGTCATCCAGTGCGCCAGCCAGCTGGATGGCGGAAGAGCGCAGCACGCGCCCGGCGGCATCTTCCTGCACCAGCAGCACTTGCTGGCGGAGCAGCGCGTCCACGCGGGGCAGGGCTGTTTTTTGGATCGACAGCACGCTGCCTGGCTGCACGTACTTGAAACGGCTGGCCATTGCAGGAGGGAGATTGGAATCGCGCACCTTGAGCGCGAGCACGCCATCAGCACCGGTCACGCCCTCGCCAGGCTGTGCGCGCAGTTGGCCTGTAGCCGAGTGGTAGAGCTTGAAGCGGCCCTGGGAGTCCGTGCCAGGCCATTGCAGCAGCTGTCGGCTCAGCCAGATGGCCTGTGGAACGGGCGGGTTGGTCTGGGTAGAGGCGCTTTGCGGCAGTGCGTCTAACGGCGTCTGAAAATCGGTGGCGTTACAGGCGGCAAGCAGGGCGTCATTCGCCGGGGTTGCGGCAGCCGCGCCACTGATGGCCAGCAGCATGCAGGCAGTGAACGCCCAGACCTGGGCGAATGACCTCACTTGGCTTGTTGTCCCCGATGTGGGGTGAAATCTGGCTAGTTGACGTTCTTTTTCGGGCTTCATTGATTAAAACGGGCCATAGCCCTCGTGGAATATGCGTGAATAGCTACCAAATTTATAGCAGTCTATTTCTTGCCTGCTTGTCAAGCGGAGTCGTGTTTTTGTGCTGGATTTCCGCTGCTGAATACTTTTTGCACAGTAGTATCATTACATAAGCGATATGTATCAGGTTAAATTATCAATGAAATGTGTTGTAAATTCTGGATGTTTCATATTTTTGAAAAGTAGTTTTGCTACAAATTCACAATAGTTCCTATGCCAAGCAATTTTCTGCCTCGAAACCACAGTCGCACCCACTCCAGTCGGGTCGCATGGCTGGTGCTGGGGCTTGTGCTGGGTCTCATGGCTCCGGTCGCGGGCATGGCAGCAGGCGCACCGGCGCTCGCTGTGCCAGATAGCGTGGCCGTCGACATCAGCCATGTGCCGCAAGTCCGACAATCCAGCACCTTGCCGGTGGACTGGCAGCGCGGCGCCTTTATGGAGGTGTTCGTGCGTGCCTACAAAGACAGCGATGGCGATGGTGTTGGCGACCTCAAAGGGGTGACCCAGCAGCTGGACTACCTTAAAGACCTGGGTATCAAAGGCATTTGGCTGATGCCCATCACCGCCAGCGCCGATCGTGACCATGGATACGCCACCACCGACTTTCGCGCCATTGAGCCCGCCTACGGAACGCTGGAAGACTTTGACGAGTTGTTGCGCCAGGCGCACGCCAGAGGCATGGGCGTGGTCATGGACTACGTCATCAACCACAGCGCTCGCGTACACCCCATGTTTACCAGCGCCCAAGGCGGCCCCGGCAGCCCGTTCTATGACTGGTATGTGTGGGAGGAAGTCGCGCCAACGGGCTGGGACATCTGGGGCAAAAACCCGTGGACGTCAACACCGGTTGGCAGCTACTTCGCAACCTTCGGCCCCCACATGCCCGATTTCAACTTCAGGAACCCTGCGGTGCTGGCGTACCACCAGAGCAGCCTGCGCTTCTGGCTCAACCGGGGACTTGACGGTTACCGACTTGATGCAGTGCCGCACCTGGTGGAGAACAACGCTAAAGACTGGAACGACCAACCCGAAAGTCGTCGCCTGACGGGTGAGCTGACCGCGCTGATTGGCGCCTATCCACAGCGCCATGTGGTGTGCGAGGCCACGGCCAATCCGCAGGTCTACGCAGCGCCCGAGATCTGCGGCAGCGCCTTTGCCTTTGGGCTGGAACGCAACATCGTCAAAGCGGCCATGGGCGACAAAAAGGCGATTCAGGCGGTGGCTGATTACTTCACCACCGCACCGCAGACTATGGCGACTTTTGTTGGTAACCACGACATCTTTGCCGGTGCGCGCCTGTGGGACCAATTGCGTGGCAACCGAGCCCAATACAAGCTGGCTGCGGCCTCGTATTTGCTGCGGCCGGGAACGCCCTTCATCTATTACGGCGAAGAAATTGGCATGGCCGGAATCCCCAATTTGCCCGGCGACGAGCCACTGCGCGCACCCATGAGCTGGTCGGCCGATACGCAACGCGGCGGCTTCACCACGGGCGCGCCATTCAGGCCCGTGTCACCCAATGCGGCGCGATTCAACGTGGCGGTGCAGCTGGCTGATCCGCATTCGCTGTTGTCGTTTTACAAGCGCATGCTGGCGTTGCGCAACACACTGCCGTCACTCACCAGCGGCAGCTACGATGCACCCAAGGTTCAGGGCAGGGTGCTGGCCTATCAGCGCACACTGGGTGGGGAGTCCACCCTGGTGGTCATCAACTACGGTACCCGCAGCGCCAGCATCCAGATCGATGGCCTGAAGCCAGGCGCCGCGTTGGTGTCCGCCTACCCCGCAGGCGGTAAAGTGTTGGCGGCCAGTGCCGGGGGTGTGCTGCGCCTGCGCTTGCCAGGGCAGTCGGTGCGGGTGTACACCCGCAAGCCTTGAGGCTTACACCGCAGGCCTAGCCAAAAACCATTGACCACCAGCGTCTCGCCATGTACTTCAACAAAATCCGCCACCCCTCCAACTTCACCTTTGCCCACGCGCACAGCAGCGGAGTGCTGGCCATGGGAGCCAGGCCGGTGCATGCCAGCGTGCGTGATTTGGGCGAGGATGTCTTTCACGTGGAACTGACCGACACCACGCGCTGGCCACTCGATGCCCGAGTGTTACCTCTGCACGATGGTGCATTTGTTCACGCGGGCTCGCGCAGCCAGCTAAGCATTTCCGATGCCGGCAATCTGGTGCTGAATGGTGCCGCGGGCGAACCCCTGTTGTCCGGTCTGCATGGCGCCTGCCTGGGCGTGTGCGGCAGTGCCTGGTTGGTTCAGTTTTCGCGCACTGCAGACATGCGTTTTTTTGGACAGGGTGAAAAAGTCACCGGCCTCGAAAAATCGGGCAAACGCACCAAGTTCTGGAACGCCGATGTGTGGGCCGACCACGCCATGCACACTATCGAGCACGGCCAGGCCGATCCCCAGTACGCCGCCATTCCCTACCTGCTGGTGCGCCAGGGGCAACAGTGGGTGGGCATCTTGGTAGACCATCCCGGTGCAGTGTTTATGGACACCGGCTCCAACTGGTTCTTCTTTGGCAAGGACGATCAAAACGCGCCGCCATCTTTCTGGCTGGGAGCGGACCAGGGCGTGCCCGCTTTCTACCTGATTGCGGGCGACAGCGTTGCATCTGTCACACAGCGCTTGCAGCGACTGGTTGGCACCACGCCACTGCCACCGCTGTGGTCGCTGGGCCATCACCAAAGCCGCTGGGGCTACGCCGGCACGCAACACTTGAAGCAGCTCGACGCGGCTTTCACCGAGCACGCTTTTCCCAACGACGGCCTGTGGCTCGATATCGATTACATGGACCGCTTCAAGGTCTTTACCACCAGCGCTGAGCATTTTGAAGACCTTGCGCAAGACCTGAAGACATTGCAGGCCAATGGGCGGCGCATCGTGCCCATTCTGGACCCCGGCGTGAAAGTGGAAGCAGGCTACGCGGTGGCTGCCAGCGGTCAGGCGGCCGACATCTTTTGTCACAACCCGGAAGGCCAGCCGTATGTGGGCTTTGTGTGGCCGGGGCGCACCTGGTTTCCTGATTACTCACTGCCCGAAGGGCGCGACTGGTGGGCGACCTATTCCAAAGCCTTTCGCGCGTCCGGGTTCGATGGTGCCTGGCTCGATATGAACGACCCCAGCACCGGCGCGGCCGAACTCGACGACATGCTGTTCCAGCGTGGCGCGTGGCCCCACTGGACGTACCACAACCAATATGCCACGGGCATGGCGCAGGCCACGCGCGATGGTTTTCTGGCAGCGCGGCCCGGTGAGCGGCCGTTTCTGTTGGCCCGCAGCGCCTGCGTCGGCTCCAGCCGTTTCACTGCAGTGTGGACGGGTGATAACTTCAGCAGCTGGCACCATCTGCGCACCAGCATCCATTGCAGCCTCAACCTGGCGCTGTCGGGTATCCCGTTCAACGGGCCGGATGTACCCGGTTTTGGTGGCCACGCGGACAAGGACCTGGCTGTGGCCTGGTACAAGGCGGGTTGTTTGTTTCCGTTTTTTCGCAACCACGCGTGCGCCGGCACGGCAGATCAGGAGCCCTGGGCGTTCGGACCCGAAGCGCTCGACACCATTCGCCACCATGTGCGCCTGCGCTACAAGCTGTTGCCGTATTTGTACCAGCTCTGGAATGACCAGGAGCAGCATGGCACGGCCGTCATGCGTCCGTTGTTCTACGACTTCCCCAACACGGGCGGCTTGGAGCTCGATCGTGTGGATGACCAGTTTTTGATCGGCCCGGCCGTTCTGCAAGCACCTATCGTGCAGCAGGGCCAGCAAGTGCGACTGGTCATCCTGCCCGGGGAGGCGCGTTGGATGGATGCCAACACGGGGCAGTTTCTGAGCGGCGGGCGTACTTTTCATGTGATCAGCTCGACAGACAGCACGCCGATTTATCTTCGCGAGGGCAGCTTGCTGCCCATGCAGCCCGGTGTGCGAACCAGCGCTGCCAATGACCTGGCAGATATTGAATTGCATGTGATTTTGGGCTCGGGCAGTCAGGACGTGGCGACGCTCGACTACGTGGCCGACGATGGTTTGAGCTACGCTTACCTGCACGGTGCACGCAGTACCTACCGCTTGCGCGCGCGGCGCGTTGACAACACACTGGAACTTGCCGTCCACGCTTTGCAGTCGGGCTGGAAACCTATTCGTTTGCGCGTGGTGGGTTATGACGGTGCTGACCGGGTTTCGCTCACGATGGGCGGTAAGCTTTCAAGCCTGGTACTGGTGCCACACCCATGGCGATTCAGCGGTGGCGAGTTGCCGGCTGCGATCAGCGAACTGGTCGGCCTCTGAATCATTCGCAGTTGTCTCGCGGTGCCACTGAAGCGTGGGAGCCATTCACGCGAAATGGGGCACAATGACACTCATCAGGGTGGAAAACAGAACTACACAGTAGTCGAACCGGGCCAGAGTTTGAATGGGTATCAGAGACAGTTTTTGGGCTGCATTGGGTCGCGCCGTAGCTGATTCGCACGACGTTGCGCTGGAGCGCGTGCGCGCGGCCATGCTGCGGGTGACCGATGAGTTTGGTGGGCCTGAGCACGGTCGGTTGGACATGAAGATCAGTGCAGCCCGGGAAATTGCCGAGCTCTGGCATTTACGCCCCGACCTCATGCAGCTCGTTTCTGCGGCGCAGGGCGAGGAAATGGCACTCGAGTGCGTCACCGAAATTACGGCGTTGTTCAAGAAACACCATCTGGGTGGCGCATCGTTGCGTTTGTAGCAGCGCGATGGCTTGTTGGGCCACGTGTTCAGTGCGATCAAGACGCAGGTGGTACGAAAGTGATTGCAATCAAACCTTTTCTGTTGTGTTTATTTGCCATGCTGGTGGTTGCTTGCGGTGACGCTGACAAGCCGTCTACCGCCATTCCCGCACCCAAAGGCAATGCGACACCGATGGCACCGGGCAAGCCGGCCAGCTTCAAGGTGGCCGTGGTATTAAAGTCCTTTACCAACCCCTTTTTTGTGGAGATGGCAAGAGGTGCCCGCAGGGCTCAGGACGAGACCGGGATTGACATGGAAATCAAGACTTCCACGCCAGATACTTCTGCAGAGCAACAGATTCGCCTGGTCAATAGCCAGATCAAGGCCCGCGTCGATGCGATTGTCATTTCGCCCGTGGATACCCGGTTGCTGGTGCCGGTCCTGAAAGCCGCGCATGACGCTGGCATCAAAATAGTCAACATCGACGAGCGTCTGCACCCCGATGCACTGACGGCGCACGGACTCTATTCAGTACCCTACATTGGCGTGAACAGCGAACAAGCGGCATATCAGGCAGCCAAATTCATCGCAGAGAAAATCACCCGGCCCACTGAAGTGGCGATTGTCGAAGGCCTGAGCGGCACCGCTACGGCGATTGAGCGCCATCGAGGTGCACAACGCGCGTTCCAGGAGAATGGCAACCTTCACCTTGTTCATGCAGGTTCAGCCAACTGGAAAGCGGACGAGGCCTATGAGCTGGCTCGGCGCTTGTTCAAAGCGCATCCAAAAATCGGAGCGGTGTACTGCGCCAATGATTTGATGGCCATTGGGGTGATCAAGTATCTTCAGGAGGTAAGGAATCCCAAAGTGCTTGTGGGAGGGTTCGACGCGCTGGAGGAGGCCAAGGGCGCAATTCGTGCGGGCCACATGGCGGTCACGGTGGACCAGCTGGCATCGCAACAAGGCTACCTGGGCGTCATCAGCGCCGTGAAGTTGTTGCGCGGCGAAGATGTCCCCAAAGTTTTACAGGTTGAGACCCAACTGGTGAGCGCCGGTGGGTTGAAGCCATGAAATTCCAAATCAGCATTTCCCTCAAGCTGGTGGGCTTTATGCTGGTCGTCAGTGTTCTGCCCCTGCTCTTGCTCCAGATTGTGTCCTACCGTGCGGTACTGCAAATGCGAATGGATGTCGCAAAGGCGTACAACGCGCAACTCCTGGAAATTCAGAGCGAGTACCTCACCCTGCAAACAGACCAAATCGAGTCGCTGGCAGAAAACCCGGCCTGGGCGAAAGAAATCGAACGACTACCAGCCACCTCTGGCAAATACGGCGGCATTCAGGAGAGCTACGAAGCATTGGCCAGCAAAGCCCGGATTGGCCAACTGTTGAGCGGCTATTCAGGTACGAATGGATTGGAGTCGATCGACCTTTACAACGCCAACGGTGCCCACCACCATGTGGGCGAGAATTCCAGTCATTCGCACGAAGATGCCACCGAACTCGATCAACAAATGCGACGTGCCGGCGAGTCAATCGGACAAACCGTTTGGCTTCGCGTTGGCGATGTTCGTTCTGGTCTGCCCGGCAAGGGACCGAAATACATTGCCATTAAGGCGATTTACAAAAGCGTCGCAGGGGATTCCAAACCTGAACTCCTTGGCATGTTGCGCGTGAATCTGTCGGTCGCGTTCATCTCAGATCATTTCAATGCTTTGAACCTGGGTGAAGGCGCCTACCTGATACTGGTGGGCAGCCAGGGAAGAATGGTCTATCACCCAAACAGGACCATGATTGGACAGCCCTTGCCCAGCAACTATGCGCTGGCGCTAGTTGGTCCATCGGGTTCGCTTTTAACCGGCCTTGACGGTGAGCAGATCTTGCTCAGCCACCTTGAGCTACCCGACAAGAAGTGGACCTTGCTGAGTGTGGTCCCGCAGTCCACGCTGACCGGACCCCTGCTCCCGATTCAGCGGACCAACATCGCCGTTCTGATCGCCTGCCTTCTGGTAATTGCTTGGTTCACGCGGACGTACCTCCACCGGGTGGTCTACCCCATAAGGGACGTGTCAAACGGATTCAGGGACTTTCAAGCCAACAAGCTCGCGCCGGAATGGCGCCTGTCCCAGCCAAAGGCCTGGATTCAAATCGGCGACTTGGTGAGTTGGTTCAATTCCTTCCTTGATTCCGTGCAATTGCAGCGACAGTCTGCGCAGGAGTTACAGGCCAGCGAGGCACGAAACCGCGGGTTGATCGGTGCCATTCCTGACCTGATTTTCATGAATCGGCGCGACGGCATTTTTTTGGATGTGCATGCGGGTAACGCGGCCTTGCTTCTTCATGCGCCCGAGACCATTCTGAATCGTACGATTGCGGAGTTATTGCCGCCAGCCGTCACGCAACAGTTTATGCACGCCATTGGGCGGGCATTGGACTCAGGGGAATTGCAGCAACTCAACTACTCTTTACAGATCGCCGGAAAAGACCTGCAGTTCGAAGCCAGATTCGCCGCGGCAGGTGATGATTCGGTGATTTCCATCGTGCGCGACATCACAGCGCGCACGCGTCTGGAGGAGGATCAGCGCATTGCCGCGATCGCATTTGAGTCCGAACTCGGCATGACGATCACCAACGCTGAGCGCACCATTTTGCGAGTCAACAAGGCGTTTACCCAGATCACTGGTTACAGCGCCGAGGACGCAGTAGGGCGCACACCACGCCTGCATTCCTCGGGGCGCCAAAGTGCTGCGTTCTATGACGCAATGAACCAATGCATTCAACGCGATGGCTCCTGGCAGGGTGAAATCTGGAACCGACGCAAGAACGGCCAAATTTACCCGGTCTGGCTAAGCATCACGACGGTCAGAGATGATGATGGGAATATCACAAACTATGTTGGCAGCCAACACGATATCAGCGACCTCAAGAGCGCGGAAGATGCGCTGCATAGGCTCAACCACGAGCTCACCGAATCGCGGGGTAACTTGCGCGCCATGGCATCGCAAAAAGAGGTCCGACTGGAGCAGGAGAAGAAGCATATTGCCCGTGAAGTTCACGATGAACTTGGGCAGGTTCTCACGGCATTGAGAATGCATTTGTCGATGTGCGTCAAAGACCATGGTGGTTTGGCGCCGGGTCTGGCGCTTGAACTGCAGAATATGAAGAAGTTGGTCGACCAGGCGATCAGGGGGGTGCGCAACGTTGCAGCCAATTTGCGTCCCGTGGCATTGGATATGGGTCTGGTCGCCGCTATTGAATGGTTGGGAGCCGAGTTCTCAAAACGCACGGCAATCCCTTGCACAGTAACCGCACAAACAGGAGGTAGTCAGATCGACGAAGCCCGCGCGGTAGTGTTTTTTCGCATCGTGCAGGAATCCCTTACCAACATTGCGCGGCACGCAGAGGCGACCCAAGTCGACATCCAACTGGACTGCCAGGGCAAGGCCATTCTCCTGGAAGTGCGCGACAATGGCCGTGGCTTCCTGGTGAGCGGGCGGGGCGATAGAAAGACCTTTGGGTTGCTGGGTATGCGCGAACGCTCCCTTGCCCTGGGAGCAACACTGGACATCAATTCGACCCCGGGTCTTGGCACTGTGGTGGTGGTATTAATGCCTCTCGACGACGACTCAACGGAGAAGAAGCTGCATGATTCGACTGCTCATAGCCGATGACCACGCCATCGTTCGCGATGGTTTGAAGCGGATTTTTGCGGCAGAGCCCGATCTGCAGGTGGTGGGCGAGGCCGTCAATGGAGACGGTGTGCTTGCCTGGCTGGCCCGCGGCGGGTGTGATTTGTTTTTGCTGGACCTGAACATACCCGGCATCAGCGGTGCAGATCTGATTGCACGTATCAAGGCAGACGCCAACGCCTGCCCCATCCTCGTGCTGAGTATGCACAACGAACCCAGCGTGGCCGCGCGTATGCTCAAAGCGGGGGCCGACGGCTACATTACCAAGGACTGCGAATCCGATGAACTGCTGAGTGCCATCCGCACCGTGGCTGCCCACGGCAGATACGTTGCCCCCGAGATCGCCTCCAAATTGGCGCTTGAAATGACCTCGGCACAGGGTGGACCGCCACACCATTCACTGTCTGAGCGCGAGTTACAGGTCCTGCGTTTGCTGATTGCCGGAGGTGGGCTCAACGACATCGCGGCCCAACTCTCCATCAGCAACAAGACCGTCAGCACCCACAAAACACGGGTGATGGAAAAGCTCAATCTCTCCAATATGTCAGAGCTGATGCGCTACGCCATGCAACACCAGTTGCTGGAGTGATGTTGGTTTTAGCACCCCAACTGAAAAGAGTACCCGTGTAGGATATTTCCTACAAGCACTCGGCGCATTCCCGCAAAAAATCAGCACTTCCCGATAGCGCAAGTGCGCCATGTCGGTCACCATCGGAGCATGACGATCAGTGCCGCCAGGCCACCCATTGGAATGATATATATGTCCACTCGATGGATGGACCGTCTGCGTCTTCCGGCGAAGTTTCTGGTGCTGGGCCTTCTCTACGTGGTCGCCGTGGTAGCGGTGGGCATTGGCCTTTACCTGCATTTGAATCGAGTCGTTCAGTCGTCCGAGCAAGAACTCGCTGGAATAGAGCATGTCAGGCGCATCACCAAAACGATGCAGCTCATGCAATCGCATCGCGGACTCTCTGCCACCCT
>CANNRR010000105.1 GCA_947508055.1 Burkholderiales bacterium | reverse complement strand
GCGTGGTGGCGGGCAGGATGTAGTCGGCGTAGTCGGCGGTGTCGGTCTGGAAGTGTTCCAGCACCACGGTGAACAGGTCCTCGCGGGCGAAGCCGGCTACTACCTTGGCAGACTCGGGTGCTACGGCAACCGGGTTGCTGTTGTAGACCACCAGCGCCTCAATGGCCGGGCCGAAATCTACCGACGCAGTGCGAAGCAGGTCGTCGCCAATCGTCACCATATTGATGGTGCGCGGTGTGCGCCCGGCCAGCAGGTCTGATCGCTGTAGCGCCTGTTTGTTCACCGGAAACTGGCTGGAGCTTGATAGCAGCACGCCCCCGGCGCGGTGCCGCCACGCGCCAATCAAAGCTGGCAGGCAGGCAATGGCGCGCACGGCGTTGCCGCCTCCTTTGACCCGCTGCAGCCCGTAGTTCATGCGGATCGCGGCGGGCTCGCCGCGCTGCAGGGAGTCACCATAGTCCCGCGCCAGCGAGGTGATTTGTTCCACCGCAATGCCGCAAACGGTGGCTGCCCGCTCGGGCGGCCACTGCAACGCCCGTTCCCGCAGCGCTTGCCAGCCCAGGGTGTGCTGCGCGATGTAGTCGTGGTCCAGCCAGTTGTTGGTGATCAGCTCATGCATCAGCGCCAGCGCCAGCGCGGCGTCGGTTCCTGGCAGCAGCGCGATGTGCTCGTGGCACTTTTCGGCAGTCTCGCTCTTGCGGGGGTCAATACAAATCAGCTTGGCTCCATTGCGCTTGGCCACCTGCGCGTAACGCCAGAAGTGCAGGTTGCTGGTAATGGAGTTACTGCCCCAGATCAGGATGAGCTTGGATTCAGCAAAAAACTCCACCCGCATACCAACCTTGCCGCCCAGTGACTGGACCAGGCCTTCGCCACCCGCTGTGGAGCAGATGGTGCGGTTCAACAGCGAGGCACCCAATTGGTGAAAGAAGCGTGCGGCAATGCTCTCGCTCTGCACCAGCCCCATGGTGCCGGCATAGCTGTAGGGCAGGATCGCTTGGGCTGCATCGGGTCCCCGCACGGCAATGGCCTTCAATCGGCCTGCGATATCGGCCAGTGCCGACTCCCAGCTGACCGCCTCAAATTGTCCGGAACCCTTGGGCCCGCTGCGCTTCTGCGGATGCAGGATGCGCTCGGGGTGGTAGGTGCGCTCGGTGTAGCGCGATACCTTGGTGCACAGGACCCCATCGGTGTGCGGGTGTGCCGGGTTGCCGTGGACCTTGGTGGCTACGCCGTCTAACACCGTGGTGACCAGGGAGCAAGTGTCAGGGCAGTCATGGGGGCACGCACCGACGACGTCGGCGGCGCCAGACACGGCGATGGGGAAATTTGAATCACGCATGGTTGGCATGGTAAGGCCAGCGGCGCAATAATGCTTTATCGCCCAAAGCACCTACTGCGCATCCAACTATGAAATTGATCGACGAACTGGTTTCTGCTAGCCCGGCCATTGCGGCCATCCGCCGCGACATCCACGCGCACCCCGAACTGTGTTTTGAGGAAAAGCGTACGGCCGACGTCGTCGCCGCTCAGCTCGCAGAGTGGGGCATTGCGGTGCACCGTGGTATGGGCGCCACGGGCGTTGTGGGCATTGTGAAGGCTGGCACATCCGGCCGCGCCATCGCCCTGCGCGCCGACATGGACGCGCTGCCCATGCAGGAGTTCAATACTTTTGCCCACGCCAGTCAGCACGCGGGCAAGATGCACGCCTGCGGCCACGATGGGCACACGGCGATGTTGTTGGCTGCGGCGCAGCATTTCTCGACCCAGCGCAACTTTGACGGCACGGTGTACCTGATCTTTCAACCGGCTGAAGAAGGCGGTGGCGGCGCCCGAGAAATGATCAAAGACGGCCTGTTCGAGAAGTTTCCGGTTGATGCCGTGTTTGGTATGCACAACTGGCCGGGTTCAGAAGTCGGCCACTTTTCCGTTAGCGCAGGTCCTGTCATGGCGTCGAGCAACGAGTTCAAAATCACCATTCGGGGTAAGGGCGGCCACGCGGCCCTGCCGCACGCCGCGCTCGACCCGGTGCCGGTGGCGTGCCAGATGGTGCAGGCCTTCCAGACCATCATCAGCCGCAACAAGAAGCCGATCGATGCGGGAGTGATCTCGGTCACCATGATTCACGCCGGCGAGGCCACCAATGTCATTCCCGACAGCTGCGAGCTACAGGGCACCGTGCGCACTTTCAGCATCGAGGTGCTGGACATGATCGAGCAACGCATGGGTGAAATCTCCCGCCACACGGCCGCCGCATTTGGTATGGAGTGCAGTTTCGAGTTTGTGCGCAACTACCCGCCCACCATCAACTCTGCCAAAGAAGCCGAGTTCGCCCGCAAGGTCATGGCCAGCATCGTGGGTGAGGACCGGGTGCAGACCCAGGAGCCGACCATGGGCGCCGAAGACTTTTCCTATATGTTGATGGCTAAACCCGGCTGCTATGCGTTCATTGCCAATGGGGATGGAGCGCACCGCGAGATCGGTCACGGAGGAGGCCCCTGCATGCTGCACAACCCTAGCTACGATTTCAATGACACGCTGATTCCGTTGGGTGCAACCTATTGGGTTCGACTGGCCGAGGCCTGGCTGGCGCCAGATTAGGCTGGACTGAACGAGCAGCGCTCAGGCCTGAAAGCGCACCGCTGCGAGTTGCAGCAAGCCGTCAAAAATCAGGTTGTCCACCAGGTCAAATGGAACCGACATGCTGGGCGCCATCTTCCACCCCGCGCCACCGGTCATCACACACAGAGGCTCGGCCCCACAATGCTTGCCCACATGCTGCACCATGCGCTCCACCGCGCCCGCAATGGCGTAGGTGCCACCACTGGTGAGGGCATCGCTGGTGTTGGTGGGGAACTCGCGCACTTCGCCGGTCGGCACGTGCAAACCTGCCGTGCCAGACTCAAGCGCACGCAGCATGATGCCGTGCCCCGGAAGAATCAACCCGCCAAAAAAATTGCCACTGGCATCCACTGCCTCCACGGTCACCGCGGTGCCGACCATCACCACCACCATGGGTCGCGGAGCGCCTTGTGCCAGCATGCGGTGGTAGGCGCCTATCATGGCGACCCAACGGTCAGCGCCCAATCGGGTGGGGTAGTCGTAGCCGTTGCGCAGGCCTGCTTCTGCTTCACTGGCCACCACCCACTGCGGTGACACGTCCCACAGTTCCATTTGCTCCTGCAGGCGTCGCTTGACCGCATCGGCCGCCACGGCGCAGCCCAAAATATGGGCTGGTGCAGACAGCCCACGCCAGGCACCGTCGGACAGCTTTTCAATGTTTTCCAGAAACTCGGCACCCTGGGCCAGCAACGGGGCATCTGGCCGGGGAGATGCGTACTGAGCCCACTTCAGGCGTGTGTTGCCGATATCCAGTGCAAGAAAAGTCATGCGGCATTATCCTTGCCGCCAGGGCAGGCCCAGCAAGCGCCAGCCGCCTTTTTTACCACGGTGTGCATCGGAGTCGGGGTCGCCTTCAAAGCCTTCCAGAATGTTGTAGGCCTGCAGCCCCAGTTCGGTCGCACGCTTGGCGGCCGCTATCGATCGCACGCCACTGCGGCACAGCAATACAAGCTTCTTTCCCTTCGGACCAGCTTCCAGGATTTCCTCGTCAAATACAGGATTCATGGCCATGCCGGGCCACTGCTTCCAGGCTAGTGCAACGGCGCCCGGAACAAACCCCACCCACTCGCGTTCGGCATCGGTGCGCACGTCCACCAAAACGGCCTCACCGGCCTGCCACCATTCGAAAGCCAGCGTCGGGCTGACATCGCCGGCATAGCCCGGCGCTGCCCGCACGGTGTGGGCGTCCACACCATCGGCATCGTGGCGCACGCCTGACGCCAGGTTGGCCGGCACCGCCTCGTCAATACGCTTTGGTTTTGGCAGTTTGAGGGCGGCCATGATGGACTGGAACTCCTCCAGCGACTTGCCCGCCACACGGGCATTGCCCGTACGTTCGGCAGCGATGGTGGAGTGCGTTCGGCCCGTGTAGTCGTGTCCTGGCCAGACCGTGGTGGTATCGGGCAGCTTGAACAGCACTTGGGTTAGCGAGTGGTACATCGCTTCGGCACTGCCGGACTGGAAATCGGTACGGCCACAGCCGTTGATGAGCAGCGCATCGCCGGTAAAGACATGGTCGCGCCAGGCAAAGCTCATGCTGCCTGCGGTGTGCCCGGGGGTGTGCAGAGCCTTGATCCATTCGCTACCAAAGCGCAGCACATCGCCATCGACCAGTTGCATCGCCGCCGTGGTAATACCGCAAGCCTGCGGCGCTGCCGTCTGGGCGCCGGTGTGTTCGGCCAGCAACCCGGCACTGGTGATGTGATCGGCATGGGCGTGGGACTCGACCGTCCATAGCAGCGTGAGCCCATACTGGCGCAAAGTGGCAAGATCGCGTTCGACCTGCTGGTCTACCGGGTCGATGATCAGTGCATCGCGGGTGCGCTCATCGAAGACGATGTAGGTGTAGGTGCTTGATGCGGGGTCAAAAAGCTGTATCGGTTGCATGGTGTTCTTTCTCGGGCCGGATAAATCAGTGCATCTGCGCTGTTGGCGCACACTGTAATGGATTTGAAAGCGGCTGCGTCGGCCTAAGATGGAGCCTGCGTAAGCCCCGGTTGGGTTAAATCGTTTACAGTTGACGTTTACGTAAACGTCAACCATGCCAACCATAGGCTTGGTGATTTAGGAGCGCTCCATGACCGACTTGTCCGCTGAATTCAAAGCCCTGGCCAACTACCGCCCCACCAACAAAGTGCGTTTCGTTACCGCCGCCAGTTTGTTTGATGGCCATGACGCGGCCATCAACATCATGCGTCGCATTTTGCAGAGCATGGGTGCCGAAGTCATCCACCTGGGGCACAACCGCAGTGTGGACGAAGTGGTGACCGCCGCCTTGCAGGAAGACGCGCAGGGTATCGCCATCAGTTCCTACCAGGGTGGGCATGTGGAGTACTTCAAGTACATGGTCGATTTGCTAAAGGCCCGAGGCGGCGCCCACATTCAGGTGTTTGGCGGCGGCGGCGGCGTGATTGTGCCCAGCGAGATTGCAGAGCTGCAGCGCTACGGTGTGACCCGCATCTACAGCCCGGAGGACGGCCAGCGCATGGGCTTGGCCGGCATGATTGGCGAGATGGTGATGCGCTGCGACCAGGACCTGACCGGTTTTGCCCCCGCAACGCTGGACGCCATTGGTGGTCACACCACGCAAGCCTGGCGCGCGCTGGCTCAACTCATTACGGGCTTGGAGTCTTTAGGGGAAAAACACCAGTTAAGCCCCGCTATTCGTGCGCAGGCTGCTACAAAAAAGATACCGGTCCTGGGCATTACCGGTACCGGCGGCGCCGGCAAGTCGTCCCTGACGGACGAGTTGATTCGCCGCCTGCGCCTGGACTTGGGCGACGCGATGCGTTTGGCCGTCATCTCGATCGATCCGTCCCGCCGCAAGAGCGGAGGCGCCCTGCTGGGTGACCGCATCCGCATGAACGCCATCGGGCCTTGGAAGAAACAGGCCCCCACGCTCCCCACTGCGTGTGGTTCGCTGCCCCCCGAGGGGGCTGGTATCGCCTTGGGGCGGCCCGGCGGCGATACCGGCGAACGCGTCTTTATGCGGTCGCTCGCCACGCGCGACTTTGGCAGTGAGATCAGCCAGGCCCTGCCAGACGTGATCGCCGCCTGCAAGGTGGCTGGCTTCGATGCTATCGTGGTCGAGACCTCTGGCATTGGCCAGGGCGACGCGGCCATCGTGCCACTGGTGGATGTTCCCATGTACGTGATGACACCCGAATTTGGTGCGGCCAGTCAGTTGGAAAAAATCGACATGCTGGACTTCGCCGAGTTTGTGGCCATCAACAAGTTTGACCGCAAGGGCGCCAGCGATGCGCTGCGTGACGTGGCCAAGCAGGTGCAACGCAACAAGGAAGCCTGGACCGTGCCGCCAGACCAGATGCCGGTGTTTGGCACCATGGCCGCACGCTTCAACGACGATGGCGTGACCGCCCTTTACCAGGCACTGCTGCCGCGCCTGCAGGAGTTGGGTTTGCCGGTCATCGAGGGTGGTTTGCTGCCCAGGGTCCATGTGCGCCATAGCAGCAACCAGACGCCGGTGGTGCCGGCAGCGCGGACCCGCTATCTGGCCGAAATTACCGATACCGTGCGTGGTTATAAGCTTCAGGCGCGGGCACAGGCCCTGTTGGCACGTGAAATTCAACAACTGAGCGAAACGGCGCGCATGCTGCTGGAAGACGATGCCACGCAGGATGGTGTCAAGAGCACGGTGTTGCGTTTGGCCAGCGAGCGCACCGAACGCCAGGACCCCGCAGCCAAAAAGCTGGTGGCGCAGTGGCCCGAGATGCAGCGCGCATATGCCGGCGACGAATATGTGGTCAAAATTCGCGACAAGGAACTGCGCACGGCGCTCACCACCAAGTCGTTGAGCGGCACCACCATCCGCAAGGTGGCGCTGCCCACCTATGAAGACCATGGCGAGATTTTGAAGTGGCTGATGCTGGACAACGTGCCCGGCAGCTACCCCTACACTGCGGGCACCTTTGCCTTCAAGCGTGAGGGCGAAGACCCCACCCGCATGTTCGCCGGCGAGGGCGATCCCTTTCGCACCAACCGCCGCTTCAAGCTGCTCTCCAGCGGCATGGCGGCCAAACGACTGTCCACCGCGTTCGACTCCGTCACGCTCTACGGCAACGACCCCGATCCGCGCCCAGACATCTATGGCAAGGTGGGCAACAGTGGTGTGAGCATTGCCACGCTGGATGACCTGAAGGTGCTGTACGGCGGGTTTGATTTGTGCAACCCCTCCACCAGCGTGTCCATGACTATCAATGGGCCTGCGCCGTCGATGCTGGCCATGTTCATGAATGCGGCCATTGACCAGAACCTGGAAAAATTCCAGACCGACAACGGGCGCGATCCCACGGACACCGAGGCCGCCAAGATCAAGGAATGGGTGCTGTCCAATGTGCGCGGCACGGTGCAGGCCGACATCCTGAAAGAAGACCAGGGCCAGAACACCTGCATCTTCTCCACCGAATTCAGCCTCAAGGTGATGGGCGACATTGCCGAGTATTTTGTGCACCACAACGTGCGCAACTTCTATAGCGTGTCCATCAGCGGCTACCACATCGCCGAGGCTGGCGCCAACCCCATCAGTCAGTTGGCCTTCACGCTGTCCAACGGCTTCACGCTGGTTGAGGCCTATCTGGCTCGGGGTATGCACATTGACGACTTTGCGCCCAACCTGAGCTTCTTCTTCAGCAACGGCATGGACCCCGAGTACACGGTGATGGGCCGCGTGGCGCGTCGCATCTGGGCCGTGGCCATGAAAGAAAAGTATGGTGCCAACGAACGCAGCCAAAAGCTGAAGTACCACATCCAGACGAGTGGCCGCAGTCTGCACGCGCAGGAAATTCAGTTCAACGACATCCGCACCACGCTGCAAGCGCTGATTGCCATTTACGACAACTGCAACAGCCTGCACACCAACGCATTCGATGAGGCCATCACCACGCCGACCGAAGACTCCGTGCGCCGCGCCATGGCCATTCAGCTCATCATCAACCGCGAGTGGGGCCTGGCCAAGAACGAAAACCCGAACCAGGGTGCCTTCATCATCGAAGAGCTGACCGAGTTGGTGGAAGAAGCAGTGCTGACCGAGTTCACGGCCATCGCGGATCGCGGCGGCGTGCTGGGCGCCATGGAGACCGGCTACCAGCGCGGCAAGATCCAGGATGAGAGCATGACCTACGAGATGCTCAAGCACACGGGCGAGTTGCCCATCATCGGCGTCAACACCTTCCGCAACCCGCATGGCGACCAGGTCATGGACAAGCTGGAGCTGGCGCGTTCGACTGATGAGGAAAAGCAAAGCCAACTCAAGCGGCTTGCAGACTTTCACGTCACACACGCTGCGGAGTCGCCTGCCGCCCTGAAGCGCCTGCAACAGGCCGTCATCGACAACAAGAACGTGTTTGAAGTGCTGATGGATGCCGTGCGGGTGTGCTCGCTGGGGCAGATCACCAATGCCTTGTTTGAAGTGGGTGGTCAGTACCGGCGCAATATGTAGCGGCTAGGCGTCAAGCCGAGGAATAGTTTTATTTTTGGTGCAGGCGATGTGCCGTGCAAAGCCGCGGTATGCTCCACACCGCGTGCAAACCCCATGGCGATCCTATGGGGTTTGCGGTATTGTTCATCTGGACCAGGCCACCCGCCCCGCGTCCAGCCCAACCTTGAAATCTGCTGCAGGACACGAACCTGCAAGGAGTTATGCCGATGCCATCGTACGAGCCATTGCGTCTGCATGTGCCGGAGCCCACTGGGCGACCAGGCCATGACACCGACTTTTCCTACCTCCCCCTGTCCGAAGCCGGTACTGTGCGCCGCCCCCCGGTTGACGTGCAGGCGGCACAAACCAGCGACCTGGCCTTCACGCTGATCCGTGTCTTGGACAAAGACGGCAACGCCGTTGGCCCGTGGGCACCCGACCTGGATGTGGCGGCGCTGCGCAAGGGATTGCGCGCCATGGTCAAGACCCGTGCCTTTGATGCGCGCATGCAGATTGCACAGCGGCAGAAGAAGATGTCGTTTTATATGCAGTGCCTGGGCGAAGAGGCTATTGCCTGCGCCCACGCCATGGCCCTGACGGATGGCGACATGTGCTTCCCCACCTACCGCCAGCAGGGTTTGCTGCTGGCACGCGACGACGTGAACATGGTGGACATGATCTGCCAGCTTTTTTCCAACCAGAACGACCCGCTCAAAGGCCGGCAACTGCCGGTGATGTACTCCAGCAAGAAGCAGGGGTTTTTTTCGATCTCGGGCAATCTGGCTACCCAGGTGATCCAGGCCGTGGGTTGGGCCATGGCCTCGGCCATCAAAGGCGACACCAAGGTGGCATCAAGCTGGATTGGCGATGGTGCCACGGCCGAGGCTGATTTTCACACCGGGTTGACGTTTGCGCATGTGTACCGCGCACCGGTCATCCTGAATGTGGTCAACAACCAGTGGGCCATTTCCACCTTCCAGGCCATTGCCGGCGGCGAAGGCACCACCTTCGCGGCGCGCGGCGTGGGCAGTGGCATTGCATCCCTGCGCGTGGACGGCAACGATTTTCTGGCGGTGTACGCGGCGTCCCAATGGGCGCTGGAGCGTGCACGGCGCAACCTCGGCCCTACGCTGATCGAGTGGGTGACCTACCGGGCAGGTCCGCACTCCACGTCCGACGACCCGAGCAAATACCGTCCTGCCAATGACCCCGCGCGTTTCCCGTTGGGCGACCCGATTGCCCGGCTCAAACAGCATTTGATCAAGTTGGGCGCCTGGACTGACGCCGAGCACGATGCCATGCAAAAGGAGTTGGAAGCTGAAGTGTCGGCCGCGCAGAAAGAGGCCGAACGCTACGGCACCCTGGCCGATGGCATGGTGCGCAGCCCGGCCGAGATGTTCGAAGATGTGTACAAGGTCATGCCCGAGCACTTGCGCCGGCAGCGTCAGGAGTTGGGAATATGAGTAACGATAACGCAGCGCAGAGCCGCCTCAAGCAAGTGAGCGACCCCTCGGGGGGCAGCGCAGTACGCGCAGCGACAAGCGTGGGGGCCACATCTTCTATGACCATGATCCAGGCGCTGCGAAGCGCCATGGATGTGATGCTGGAGCGCGACGACAACGTGGTCGTTTATGGCCAGGACGTGGGCTACTTCGGCGGCGTGTTTCGCTGCACCGAAGGCCTACAGAAGAAATACGGTACCTCCCGGGTGTTTGACGCCCCCATCTCTGAAGGCGGCATTGTCGGCACAGCGGTAGGCATGGGTGCCTATGGTTTGCGTCCGGTGGTCGAAATTCAGTTTGCGGACTATTTCTACCCGGCCAGCGACCAGATCGTGTCCGAGGCGGCGCGCCTGCGTTACCGCTCGGCGGGCGACTTCACCTGCCCCATCACGATCCGAATGCCTTGCGGTGGTGGTATCTACGGCGGGCAAACCCACAGCCAAAGCCCGGAGGCCATGTTCACCCAGGTCTGCGGACTGCGCACGGTGATGCCGTCCAACCCGTATGACGCCAAAGGCCTGCTGATTGCCTCCATTGAGAATGACGACCCGGTCATCTTTCTGGAGCCAAAACGCCTGTACAACGGCCCGTTTGACGGCCACCACGACAAGCCGGTGGTGCCCTGGTCCAAGCACCCCATGGGCAATGTGCCCGAGGGCTACTACACGGTACCGCTGGACAAGGCGGCCATTTTTCGTCCGGGCAAGGCCCTGACGGTGATCGCCTACGGCACCATGGTCTATGTGTCGGAAGCGGCGGCTGCAGAGAGCGGTGTGGACGCCGAGATCATCGACCTGCGTTCCATCTGGCCGCTGGACCTGGAGACCATCGTCAACTCGGTCAAAAAGACCGGTCGCTGCGTGGTGGTGCACGAGGCTACCCGCACCAGTGGCTTTGGTGCTGAGCTGACCGCGCTGATTCAGGAGCATTGCTTCTACCACCTTGAAGCCCCTATCGAGCGGGTGGCGGGGTGGGACACGCCTTATCCGCACGCCCAGGAATGGGCGTATTTTCCCGGCCCCCAGCGGGTCGCTGAAGCGTTCAAACGCGCGATACAGGCATAAGGAGGCATGATGGGAATTCATATCATCAAGATGCCAGACATTGGCGAGGGCATCGCAGAAGTCGAGTTGGTCGCCTGGCATGTGCAGGTGGGCGACATGGTGGCAGAGGATCAGATCCTGGCTGACGTCATGACCGACAAGGCGACGGTGGAAATTCCATCGGCGGTGGCGGGCAAGGTGATTGCCCTGGGCGGTGTGGTTGGCCAGGTGATGGCCGTCGGCTCCGAAGTCATTCGCATTGAGGTTGAAGGCGCTGGCAATTTCAAGTCAGAAGTGCCTCTAGCCCCCGTAAACAATGCGCAAGCAGCTACCAATTCAGTAGCAAGTGCAGTTGCCCCAGAACCGGCTAAAGCAGTGGCAGCAACGGCCGCATCGGCTCCCGCGTCAGCATCTCCTCCTCTACCAAGTCAGCCAGGCCAGCCAGCCCCGCACGCCACGCCAGCACGAGGGCAGCAGCTACCTGCTGCCCTCGTGCGTGCGCCGGGCGACAAGCCCATTGCCTCACCGGCCGTGCGTCGCCAGGCCTGGGATCTGGGTGTCGAGTTGCAGTTTGTGCCAGGCACCGGCACCGCAGGTCGCATCACCCAAGAGGATCTGCAAAGCTATGTGGCGCGTGCCGCGCAAGCCCAGCCCGCGGGTACGGCGGACCAACGCTTTGCCCCGCGGCTGGACGAACAGACGGTGCCTGTCATCGGCCTGCGCCGCAAGATCGCGCAGAAGATGCAGGACGCCAAGCGCCGCATTCCGCATTTCACTTATGTGGAAGAAGTGGACATGACCGAGCTCGAGGCCTTGCGTGCAACGCTCAACGCCAAACACGGCAAGGAGCGCGGGCGCCTGACCGTGCTGCCTTTCCTGGTGCGCGCCGTGGTGCTGGCCGCGCGTGAGCGCCCCGTGGTCAACGCCCGTTTTGATGACGATGCGGGTGTGGTCACGCGCCACGGTGCGGTGCATCTGGGCATTGCCACGCAGACCGAGGGCGGCCTGATGGTTCCGGTCATCCGTCACGCTGAAACGCTCGATATGTGGGCCTGTGCTGCCGAGGTAGTGCGCCTGAGTGAGGCGGCACGCAGTGGCCGGGCCACGCGTGACGAGCTGAGCGGCTCCACCATCACCATTACCAGCCTGGGTGCTTTGGGCGGCATTGTCAGTACGCCGGTGATCAACCACCCCGAGGTGGCGATTGTGGGGATCAACCGCATGGTCGAGCGACCCATGATGCGCAACGGCGCGGTGGTGGCGCGCCAGATGATGAATCTGTCGTCGAGCTTTGACCATCGGGTGGTCGACGGCATGCATGCCGCCGAATTTATTCAATTGATCCGTGGCTACCTGGAATGCCCGGCCACCTTGTTTGTGGAGTAAGGGCAATGGACATTCAACACACAACCCTGCTGATTATTGGCGGTGGCCCTGGCGGCTATGTGGCGGCCATTCGTGCGGCGCAACTTGGCATTGCCACAACCCTCGTGGAAGGCGATCAACTGGGCGGCACCTGTCTGAACGTGGGCTGCATTCCGTCCAAGGCGATGATTCACGCGGCCGATGCCTACCACCAGGCGCACCACTTCATGGGTGGCAGCGCGCTGGGCATTCATGTCGAGTCGGCACGCATCGACATTGCGCAGACCGTGCGCTGGAAGGATGGCATCGTTGCCCGCTTGACGGGTGGCGTGGGTGCCCTGCTGAAAAAGCATGGCGTCAAGGTCGTCAAGGGCTGGGCGCACATCGTGGACGGCAAGACGGTGGATGTCACGCTCGACCACGCAGCCGGCCCCGCCGTACGCATCCAGGGCGAGCACCTGCTGCTGGCAACCGGATCAGTCGAACTCGGGCTGCCGGGTATGCCCTTTGGTGGCCGGGTCATCTCAAGCACACAAGCCCTGTCACCGGACAGTATCCCGAAGAAACTGGTCGTCGTCGGTGGTGGCTACATTGG
>CANNRR010000104.1 GCA_947508055.1 Burkholderiales bacterium | reverse complement strand
GTCATCGACCCGCCGGACGGCAATATGTCCGACTACCTCGATTCACTGGACGTGTTACTGGCGGCCTGCGCCGAGCACGAAGTGCACTACATCCTGCCGGCCCACGGCCATGTGCTGGGCGGATCAAAGGAAGCAGCCAGCGGCGTCGTTTCTCATCTGAAAGCCCACCGCTTGAAGCGCGAAGCCAAAATCTCCGCCGTGGTCGCGGCCAACCCGCAAGCCACAGTGGACGACTGGCTGCCCCAGGCCTACGACGATGTAGACCCGCGCGTGTGGCCGGTTGCCAAGCGCTCCCTGCTGGCGCATCTGGAGCGGCTGCAAGCACCTACAACGAAAGCCACCCCTTCATGACCGCACCCAAAGCACCCGGCACGCTGAAGCTGCCGCCCAAGCCCCCTAAAGCCGTGCCTGTGGCGCAGCCGACTGTACGGCCAGTTGTAGCAGCGGCCAAACGCCCCAACGCAAAGCCGCGCCAGCGCCCCGTTACAGCGCTGCGCACCAAGCCACCCACCGCGCTCCCGAGCGCCGAACCGCAACCACCGCAGCAAGCCGACACGGGCGATCGCCTGGCCAAACGCGTGGCCGCGATGGCGCCGTGCTCGCGCAGTGAAGCGGAGCAATACATTGAAGGCGGCTGGGTCAAGGTCAACGGGCAGGTCGTCGAGGAGCCGCAGTTCCGAATCCAGAACCAGACGATCACAATAGACCCCGACGCCAGCCTGCTCGAACTCAACAGCATCACGATCCTGCTGCACAAGCCAGCCGACTGGATCGACGGCACCGAGGAGTCGCTGGCAAAGCTCAACCGGGCCACGCGCCGCGCGCCGTTTGACGATGCCCGCACGCTGCTGGTGGCGGCCAAACAGATGGCCAAGGACCCGTCAGGCATGCGCATGCTTCAGCGCCATTTCAAGGCCCTCACCGCCGCCGTACCGCTGGAAAACGCGGCCAGTGGCCTGATCGTGTTCACGCAGGACTGGCGCGTGCAGCGCAAGCTGACCGAGGACATGGGCTCGATGGAGCACGAAATCATTGTGGATGTGCAGGGCGAGGTCACACCTCAGGCGCTGCACTTGCTGAACCGCACACTGGATTCAGACGAAAACTTGCCGCATGCCAAGGTCAGCATCAACAGCAACTCCCCCGAGCGCAGCAAGCTACGTTTTGCGATCAAAGGCGCTCACCGCGGGCTGATTGCCTACCTGTGTCAGCGCGCGAAGCTGGAGATTCTGGACATGCGCCGCATCCGCCTAGGCCGGGTGGCGTTAAGCGATTTGCCGGCAGGGCAATGGCGCTATCTGGGCGCAGGCGAAAAGTTCTAGGCGCTCCAGGAGCCTGGGTGGCAGAGGGTTCTGCGCAGGTAAAGGAGGAGGCCGAAGGCCGGGGGACACGGAGCAGAACGCTCTGCCACCCAGGCGCTTAACTCGAAATGTAGTGCTCCAACTGGCTGATGGTCAGCTCGTGGTCGGCAATGATGTCGTTCATGATGTCGCGAATCGAGATCATGCCCAGCACCTTTTCACCATCGACCACGGGTAAGTGGCGAATGCCTTTTTGCGCCATCAGTGCCAGACAATCGCGGGTCTTGACCGTGGGCGAGACCGAAACCACACTGCTGGTCATGATCTCTTGCACCCGGGTATCTCTGGACGACCTGCCGGCCAATGCAATTTTGCGTGTGTAGTCGCGCTCTGAAAATACCCCTACCAGTTTGCCACCGTCGAGCACCATCAGAGCGCCCACGTTGTGGTTGGACAGGGTTTGCAGGGCATCAAACACGATGTCCTGAGGGCTCAAACTGTAGTTGGCCCCCTCGCGCTTTTTAAGCAAATCATGAATCGGTCGCATCGCATCTCCTGAATACAGAACCAGAACCCTAACCATACATCAAAAAAGTGTGAAGCCCACCGATAAGCCGGATTCTGTGCATGAAAGTTGCCTCCCATGTGACCACCATTACTCTGGGCCGCTGGTCACCCATCGGCTCGGTGCTACCTACCCGCCAACTCCGGGGGCCCCGGTCAGGGCGCTGCGGCGAACCGCCTCACTTTGCGTTGGCCTACTTGGTATTGCTGCGCGTAGAGATTGCCCGTTTCACCCAAACTCAATTGGCTCGTCTCTGTTGCTCTGATCCTCACCTTGGGGCACCACACTTGCGTGCAATGCCTTTAGTGGACAGCCGTTAGCTGCTACGCTGCCCTGTGCAGTCCGGACGTTCCTCCAGTGCTCTGTTTCCAGAATTGCACCAGCGGTGGTCTGGCGGGCTTCACAGCGCGATTATCATTCACAAAACCACACACAGGAGTCCCGCATGAAAGCCGACAACATTCTGCAAACCATTGGCAACACCCCGCACGTGCGGATCAACCGCTTGTTTGGCAGTACGCACAACGTGTGGATCAAGTCCGAGCGTAGCAACCCCGGTGGCTCCATCAAGGACCGCATTGCGCTGGCCATGATTGAAGCAGCAGAAAAGCGTGGCGACCTGGAGCCGGGGGCCACCATCATCGAGCCCACATCGGGCAACACCGGCGTCGGCCTGGCCATGGTGGCGGCCGTCAAGGGCTACAAGCTGATTCTGGTGATGCCCGACAGCATGTCGGTCGAGCGCCGCCGTTTGATGCTGGCCTATGGCGCCAGTTTTGATCTGACCCCGCGCGAGAAGGGCATGAAGGGCGCCATTGCCCGCGCCTACGAGTTGTCGCTGACAATTCCCGGCTCGTGGATTCCGCAGCAGTTTGAAAACCCTGCCAACATTGACGTGCATGTGCGCACCACAGCACAGGAAATTTTGGCCGACTTTCCCGATGGCATTGACGCCCTCATCACGGGCGTTGGCACGGGTGGACACCTCAGCGGTGTGGCGCAAGTGCTCAAGGCCAAATGGCCTCAGCTCAAGGTCTTTGCCGTGGAGCCATCGGCCTCGCCCGTCATTTCCGGCGGAGCACCCGCACCCCACCCGATTCAGGGCATTGGCGCGGGTTTCATCCCGACCAACCTGAGGACCGAACTGCTCGACGGAGTAATCCAGGTTGATGCCGAACCGGCCCGTGAATACGCCCGCCGCTGCGCCGCGCAAGAGGGCATTCTGGTGGGCATTTCCAGCGGCGCTACGCTGGCGGCCATCGCGCAGAAGCTGCCCGAGCTGCCACAAGGTGCCACGGTGCTGGGGTTCAACTACGACACCGGCGAGCGTTACCTGTCGATCGAAGGCTTCTTGCCAGCCTGAGCCCTGTACACACCCTGCGCGTGGGCGCGGGGCCGTATCATTGGCGGCTTGCTTGATAACCACGAGCCCGCATGCCCATGATCCGCATCACCGAACTCAAACTCCCTCTTTCCGACGTCCCTGTAGAGGCCCGCCGCGCCGCCGATGCACCCTCCGAGACCGACGCCGACCGCGCACCCGCACCCCACCCGATTTCAGCCCTTAAAGCGTTAGCGGCGCAGGCGCTGTGCATTACCCCCAACGACATTGCCGCTCTGGATGTATTCAAACGCAGTTTCGATGCCCGCAAGGCCGAATTGCTGGTGGTATACATCGTCGACCTGACGCTGGTCGACACCGCTCAGGAAGGTTCGCTACTGCAACGCTTTGACACGCACCCGCACGTCGGCAAAACCCCCGACATGGCTTACCGCCCGGTCGGCCATGCGCCGCAGGATCTGGCCCTGCGCCCGGTCGTGGTCGGCTTTGGCCCCTGCGGCATGTTTGCCGCACTGGTGCTGGCGCAAATGGGCTTCAAGCCCATCGTACTGGAGCGCGGGACCACCGTGCGCCAGCGCACCCAGGACACCTGGGGTCTGTGGCGCAAGAACACGCTCAAGCCCGAAAGCAATGTGCAGTTTGGCGAAGGCGGAGCGGGCACATTTTCAGACGGCAAGCTCTATAGCCAAATCAAGGACCCGCGCTTTCTGGGCCGCAAGGTGATGCAGGAATTCGTTGCCGCCGGGGCACCGCCTGAAATTCTGTACGAGGCGCATCCCCACATCGGCACCTTCAAGCTGGTCAAGGTGGTGGAAAGCATCCGCGAACAGATCATCGCCTTGGGTGGCGAGGTGCGATTCGAGCAGCGCGTCGTCGACGTGCTACTAAAACATGAGCATGGTACGCACTATTTACGGGGGCTAACGGTACAAAATGCCAATGACGGCAGCGTCAGCGAACTGCCCGCCGGCCACGTGGTGATGGCGCTGGGCCATAGCGCCCGCGACACCTTTGCCATGCTGCACCAGCGCGGCGTGGCCATGCAGGCCAAGGCATTTTCGGTGGGCTTTCGCATTGAGCACCCGCAAAGCGTTATCGACAAGGCGCGCTGGGGCCGCCATGCAGGTCACCCCATGCTGGGTGCTGCCGACTACAAGCTGGTGCACCACGCAGTCAACGGTGCCGGTAAGGGACGTTCCGTCTACAGCTTTTGCATGTGCCCGGGCGGCACCGTGGTGGCCGCCACGTCGGAGCCCGGCCGTGTGGTGACCAATGGCATGAGCCAGTACTCCCGCAACGAGCGCAATGCGAACGCCGGCATCGTGGTGGGAGTTGACCCCTGCGACTTTCCCTCCGACGAGGCCAGCTTCGTGCAAGCTTTTGGCCCGCTGGATGGGCCACGCTATGCGCAGGAGGCAGTCGCGCTGGCCGCCGCCCACCCTGCGGGCAGCGCGACCGCCACACACCCGCTAGCGGGCATTGCGCTGCAGCGTTCGCTGGAGTCGCGTGCCTACGCACAGGGCGGCAGCAGTTACGAAGCGCCAGGCCAACTGGTGGGTGACTTCATTGCCGCACGGCCATCGGCCGCCTTTGGCAGCGTGCAGCCGTCGTACAAGCCGGGCGTCAAGCTAGGCGATCTGGCTGGCAGCCTGCCTGACTATGCCATTGCGGCCATTCGCGAAGCGTTGCCGGTCTTTGGCAAGAAGATCAAGGGCTTTGACATGGCCGACGCCGTGCTGACCGGGGTCGAGACCCGCACCTCGTCCCCCCTGAAAATTCCGCGTGGCGACAACTTGCAGAGCATCAACGTGGTAGGACTCTACCCGGCCGGAGAAGGCGCCAGCTACGCCGGAGGCATTCTGTCGGCGGCTGTGGATGGCATCAAAGTGGCGGAAGCGGTGGCAAAGACACTTTGCAGTAAAGCTGCCAATCTGCAAACCCTTTAACCACTCATTAGTCAACGCCGATCACATCTCCCATCCATTGGGCTCGGTGTTCGTGCAGTGGTCACCCCGGTCGCTCTAGGTGTTTACGCGAAGGCACCGTTTTATGGCACAGAAGTTGTGTGTCGTTCCGCATTCCATCGGCGCTGCAATTTCTGCGCAACGATGAAACGCGTGGCGGCAGACCGATGCTTCATTGCATCAAGAATGCGTTGAACTTGCTTGACCCTTGTCGCCATTGCCTTCGGCCATTAATGAGGAGAACTTGATGAGCGTTCGTGAATTTGATATTGCCGACGAAGCCGGCCATGACTTTTCTGAAGTAGAAAGGCGCCTGGGGGTATCGCGCCGAACTTTCCTGAACTTCTGTACCGGCGTGGCGGCCTCTTTTGGCCTGGGAACGAAGTCTGCCCTGGCGATGGCAGCGGCAATCGCCAATCCGGCAAGAACACCCGTGATCTGGCTGCACGGCCAGGAGTGCACAGGACCTACCGAGTCCTTGCTGCGCTCAGAACAACCCAGTTTTGAGCACTTGATTCTTGATCTCATTTCACTGGACTACCACCAGACACTGGATGCGGGTGCCGGACATCGGGTGGAAGAAATCAAACGGGAGACGATGAAGAAATACAAGGGCAAATATTTGCTGGTCATCGAAGGGGCCATCCCAACCGGGCAAAACGGAATTTTCTGCAAGATTGGCGGGCAGACCATGATGGATGCCGCCAAAGAGGCCGCCGAAGGTGCCGCTGCCATTGTTGCCTTCGGTTCTTGTGCCAGTTGGGGTGGAGTCCAATCGGCTTCACCCAACCCGACCGGCGCTACCGGCGCCCCACAGTTTCTCAAGGACAAAACCGTCGTCACCATCCCGGGTTGCCCGCCCAACCCGGCCAACTTCCTGGGCACGGTGCTGTACTTCGTAACCTACGGCAAGTTGCCACCCATCGACGAGAAGGGTCGTCCAAAATGGGCTTATGGGCGCTTGATTCACGAGAACTGCTACCGCCGGCCGCACTTCGATGCAGGTCGCTTCGCCACACAGTTTGGCGATGACGGACACAAGCAGGGTTGGTGCCTTTACAAGATGGGCTGCAAGGGTCCCGAAACCTACAACAACTGCCCCAGCCTGGAGTACAACAATGTCGGCGGAGGTGTCTGGCCCATCGGCGTTGGGCATCCGTGCTTTGGCTGCTCCGAAGAGGGCACAGGCTTCAGCAAGCCCATGTTCAGCCTGGCCGAGGTCAAGACCCATACGCCACCCAACGTATTCCCGATCATTGCCGAACGGCAGAATCCTGGCTCCTCCACCATGGTTGCAGCGGCGGCTATTGCAGGCGTTGCTGTCGGCGTAGCGCTCGGCGCCACGATGGTTGCAGGCAAGAAGCTGGGGGAAAAGGATGCGGAGGCTCCTCAAGACCCTGGCAAAGGGGTGTGAGCATGAAGCGCAGAAACTTCTTCCAGGCATCGCTGGGTGCCGCTGGCGCAGCACTGGCGAGCACGTCGGTGCAAGCCAGGCCCAATCTGGACCCTGCACCGCAAGCCGTTGGCATGCTCTTCGATTCCACGCTGTGCGTAGGCTGCAAAGCCTGCGTCAGCAAATGCAAGGAAGTCAACGGCATGCCACCGGTGTCCATGGGCAACGAGATACATGCCGACTTTGCCTTGGACCTTTCCCCCAAGACACTCAACGTCATCAAAGTCTACTCAGACGGCAAACCGACAGTTAAGGATCGTGAGAAAGACGGTTTTGCCTTCGAGAAACGCAGCTGCATGCACTGCGTGGACCCCGGTTGCGTATCGGTCTGCCCGGTCTCGTCGCTCACCCGCGACCCGCTGACGGGCATCGTCAGCTACGACGCCGATGTGTGTATTGGCTGCCGGACCTGTATGACGGGCTGCCCCTACAACGTGCCGCAGTACGACTATGACAACGCGTTTGGCAAGATCCACAAGTGCCAGATGTGCAACCAGAAAGGTGTCGAGCGCATCAGCAAGGGCGGCATGACGGGGTGCGCCGAAGCCTGCCCCACCGGTGCGACGCTATTCGGTTCACGCGAGACATTGCTCGCAGAAGCCAAACGCCGCATCGCACTCAAGCCCGGGCAGGTCTACAACTACCCGCGCGGCGACGTGCGCAAACCGGCCAGTTTCCATGAAAAAGTTGTGCCGCAGTACCAGAGCCATGTGTGGGGCGAAAAGGAAGCCGGCGGCACCAACGTCATGCACCTGTCTGCGGTTCCGTACGACAAGCTGGGTATGCCCCCATTGGGTGAGCGATCCCACGCTTCGATCTCAGAGGGTGTGCAAAGCACCGTGTACAGCTACATGGCATTGCCGGCCATTGCATTGGGTGGTCTGAGCTGGATCGTCAAGCGCAACACCGAGAACGCCCGCAAAGAGGGGGAGGACAAGTCATGAACCACCACGTTGTATTGAACCGCCCCTTGCTCACCCGGCCTTTTCTGGTACTGGGCGTGTTTGCGGCTATCGCGCTGGTCTTGCTGGCCGTGCGCTTCGTCAATGGCATGGGGGCTGTGACCAACCTGAGCGGCGGCTACCCTTGGGGAATCTGGGTGGTTTATGACATCGTCGTTGGTACGGCACTGGCTTGCGGCGGATACGCGCTGGCAGTGACGGTCTATGTCTTCAACAACGGACGTTATCACCCGCTGATTCGTTCGGCCTTGCTGACCAGTCTGCTGGGCTACGTTCTTGGAGCAGCGGGTGCCTTTATCGACATGGGTCGATATTGGAATTTCTACAACATGTTTCTGCCCTGGCAGGTCAACACCCACGCTGTCATGCTGGAAGTCGGCCTGTGCGTGTTTGCGTACGTGGTGGTACTCGCCATCGAGTTCGTTCCAACGGTACTCGAGAAGTACAAGGCCGAAGCCTTGCAGAAAAAGCTCAACAGCTTGCTGTTCTTCTTCATCGCCTTGGGCATACTGCTGCCAACCATGCACCAGTCGTCACTGGGCAGCTTCCTGATTGCCATGGGCTGGAAGGTTCATCCACTGTGGCAAACCCTGGAAATGCAGCCACTACTGGCGATTCTGTCGGCCTTTACCATGGGCTTTGCCGCCGTCATCTTTGAGGCTTCCGTGGGTTCTGTCGGTTTCAGGCGGCAACCCGAAACACCGATGCTGGCAGGACTGGGCAAAATCATCATTTCTCTCACTGCGACCTTCCTGGTGGTGCGCTTCGCAGCGCTCCTGATGACTGGCAAGTTGGGGCTGATATTTGCGTTCGACCTCGGCAGCTTCATGTTCCTGATAGAGACTGCCCTGTTCATCTATCCGGTGGTCGTCCTGAGTTCGCCGACGCGGCGTACCCAGGGTCGGCCTTTGCTCTACGCGGCGGTGAGCATGATGCTGGGTGGTGCGCTGTACCGCTTTGATGCTTTCATGATCACATTCAATCCGGGCGAAGGCTACAGCTACTTCCCGGCACTGCCCGAGATATTGATAACAGTCGGCATGGTTGCCATAGAGATCATGGCTTATCTATTCATCGTCAAACAGCTTCCGGTTTTGGCTCGCGAAGAGCATTGAGCACCTGACATCCCATTCGGTTAAGGAGAATTTTTGTGGCAAAACGCATAACAGTAGACCCCATCACCCGCATTGAGGGCCATTTGCGCATCGACGTCGAGGTCGACAACGGGCATGTGACCAAGGCTTGGTCTTCCGGGCAAATGTGGCGCGGCATTGAAAAAATTCTGGTGGGGCGCGACCCACGCGAAGCATGGTCTTACACCCAGCGTTTCTGCGGTGTATGTACTACGGTGCATGCCATCACCTCGGTTCGCGCGGTCGAAAACGCACTGCAACTGGAAATCCCGGTCAACGCGCAACTCATTCGCAACATCATTCAGACCGCGCATGCCATTCAGGACCACATCGTTCACTTTTACCATCTGTCGGCGCTCGACTGGGTGGACGTCACCTCGGCGCTCAAGGCCAATCCGGTTACCACCGCAAAACTTGCCGAGTCCTTGTCTGACTGGTCGTTGAACGGTGCCCACGAAATGAAGGCCGTGCAGGAGCGCCTCAAGACCTTCGTGGGCAGTGGGCAACTTGGGCCCTTCGCCAGCGGTTTTTGGGGGCACCCGGCGATGAAACTGCCGCCAGATGTCAATCTCATGGCCGTTGCCCACTACATGCAGGCGCTCGATGTACAAAATTTTGCCAACAAGATCGTGGCAATTCTGGGAGGCAAGAGCCCACATATTCAAAATGTGGCAGTGGGCGGGGTGTCCAACTCCATCAGCCACGATGCACCGTCGGTCTTGAACATTGAACGACTGATGCTGATCAAGGGTTTTATCGACAAGCTTTCGCACTTCGTGAAATCCGCCTATATGACAGACGTGCCAGCCGTCGGGGCGTTCTACCTTGACTGGACCAAATACGGTGGCGGCATCAACAACTACCTGTCGGTGCCAGATTGCCCGCAAGACAGCAAGGGCACCATATTCGATCTGCCGGGCGGCTACATCAGCGGCGGCGATTTGAAGTCGCTCAAACCCATCACCACCTTCAATGACGCCTACTTCCGCGATGGTGTTGCCGAGAGTTCCAAACACGCCTGGTACACCGGCGACAAAGCCTTGCATCCATGGGTTGGTGAAACCGAGCCCCAATACACCGACTTCCAGGAGAACGGAAAGTATTCCTGGGTGAAAGCACCTACCTTCTACGGCAAACGCGCCGAGGTCGGGCCCCTTGCCGACGTGCATGTCGGCGTTGCCTCGGGCAATAAGCGCTACATCAAATACCTGGATCAAGCCATTGGCACCATGAAGGCGGTCGGCAAGCTGTCGGATGTCCCGCTCATTGCGTTGCAGTCCACCATCGGGCGCCATGCCGCACGGGCGGTGCGTTGTGCGGTAATGATCGACACCCTGAATGACCAGTGGGAAAAGCTGGTGGCCAACATTGGCAAAGACCAAACCACCTTCAACGCCCCCAGTTTCCCCAAGGGCGAGATCAAGGGCGTTGGTTTCCACCAGGCACCGCGCGGCGCGCTGTCGCACTGGGTGGTAATCGAAAACGGCAAGATCAAGAACTACCAGGCGGTAGTGCCCAGCACCTGGAATGCAGGTCCGCGTGATGCCGATGATCAGCCAGGCCCCTATGAAGCTTCTCTGATGAACAACCCCATTGCCGACCCGGACAAGCCATTGGAGGTGCTGCGCACGGTTCACTCTTTTGATCCCTGCATTGCCTGCGCCATTCATATGTTCGACAACGAGCAGCGTGAAGTCGTTCAGGTCAAGGCGCTGTAGGTCCGAAGGAAAGGCGCGACATGAAGACCACTGGCAAGTTCAAAAATGTCCTGGTCATCGGCATGGGCAACGTGCTGATGCAGGACGAGGGCATCGGCGTGCGTGCGGTCGAGGAACTCGATGGCCGTTATGAATTCCCCGCAAATGTCCGGCTCATGGATGGCGGTACCACCGGAATCGAACTGTTCGAGCCGATGCGCACGGCCGATTGCCTGATCGTTGCCGATGCCGTCAACTTTGATCGGCCACCCGGCACCCTCATTCGCATTGCAGATAAAGAAATCAACGCCTTCTTTCAGACCAAGATCTCCAACCATCAGCTGGGACTCTCCGACCTGTTGGCACTGCTGGTGATGCGCAACGAGACACCACAGCATGTCGCCATCATTGGCATGGTTCCGTACGGGCTGGAAAACCGCCTGGGCCTGAGCAAACCGGCCGCAGCCGGCCTGGACGCCATGGTTGACATGCTGGTCAAGGAACTGGCTTTGGCCGGTATCAGTGCCACACCACGTCAGGAAGTACGCATCGGGCATTGGCACCACCAAGCCGATCTGGAGGAGCAGGCGGCATGTGTGTAGGTACACCCGTTCAGGTCATGCAGAGCCACGAGGTCATGTCCGAGTGCCGCGGCCGCAATGGCATTGAACATGTCAATATGCTGTTGATCGGTCAGCAGCCGGCTGGCACCTGGGTGCTCGCATTCCTGGGGTGGGCGCGCGAGGTGATCGACGAGCAACAGGCAAAAGACATCGACCTGGCGCTGGACGGCCTGCAACAAATCATGGATGGAGCTGACGCCATTGACGTGCCCCATCACTTCCCGGGACTCGGTCAAACCATGGCGGAGGTCGGCCCATGACTACTGCCTCCCCCCAGTTGGTTGAGACACGCGTCGCCAACTTGTTTGAGCGCATCCACCGCGAGCAGATGGCCGGTTTGCCTTTACTGAACAAGGCGCTCAGCGTAACGACTTTGGGCTTCCAGGAATTCGAAGGACGCATCCTGGGCATGTTGATCACGCCCTGGATGATGAGTCTGGTACGGTTCCCCGGACCACAGGACGACTGGCAGGCACAGGCGCTGGGAAGCAAGCATTCGGTGACCTTCCCCAACGGAAATTACCGGTTCCTGATCAACGTAATTGACGAACTGGGCGTCTGCCAAATGCATTCCCTGCATTCGCCGATGCACCCGTTCGGCAACCAGGCAGCGGCCATCGCGGCGGCCACCGCGTTTATGGACAAGCTGTTGGTTATTCCACCGGGCGGCGTGCAACATGACCCGGTCGATGAAGAACTGCTCGGCAAGATTTTGCGCGGCGAAAAGGTGCCCGAGATGGACAAGGATGGCAGTCTCATCACAGAGCGGCCATCGCGATTGAGTGAACCCAACCCTAGCCTTACGGAGACTACTTAAATGAAATCCCTGAAATTCCAAGCGGCCGCAAAGTTGGCCACAACCGGTTTGCTGGTGCTGGCGGGCAGCGCGCAGGCGCACACCGGGCATGACGCATCGAGTCTCGTTTCTGGCCTCTTTCATCCCCTGGGGCCGGATCACATGCTGGCCATGCTGGCGGTTGGTTTGTGGTCGGTCAGGGTGCTGCCGGCCCAGCGCGCCTGGCAAGGCCCGGCCCTGTTCATGCTGGCACTGGTGGCCGGTGCCGTCCTGGGGCTGCTCGGCGTTCAGTTTGCCATGCTGGAACAGTTGATTGCCCTGAGCGTGGTGCTCTTTGGTGCCATGCTGGTGATGAGTGTGCACAAAGTGCCTGCCATGCTGGGATTGGGCGCGGTCGCTGTGTCGGCTTTGGCACACGGCATGGCCCATGGCGCTGAGGCACCAGCCAGTGGATTTGCTGTCTATGCGCTGGGCTTCCTGGCCACCACAGCGGTGTTGCATTTCGGTGGCGTTGGCGCTGGCTTGGGTTTGCAAAAATTCATGGCGCGCAAAGCCACTGCGGTAGTCGTCACACTGGGCTCAGTTCTGGGGCTGACCGGTCTGTATCTCGTGAGCCAGGTATGAATATAGATGAGCCTTGCTGGCCAGTACCTGCTGCAACCCGGCGGTAACCCCAGCATCGTCGGCTCACGCCCCGTCATGGGCGGCGCGCGCCTTGGGCGCCTGCTGCGCGGTCAGCAAGGCGATTCC
>CANNRR010000103.1 GCA_947508055.1 Burkholderiales bacterium | reverse complement strand
TCCTCTACCTGATGGAGATGGACCCCACGCTGCGAAGTTGGGTTTCAGCCCACGGCATCGCTGCAATTACCGAGCAGCAACGGCTGGTTCACGATTACCAATGGAATGATGTGCTGATCCGCTGGCTGCTTGCGCCATTGCCCTACCAGCTGTGGTTTATTCGCGTGCTGTTCCTCTACAACCTGGCATATCCCCTGTTGGCACGCTGGGTCACTGGTCCTGCCTCTGGCAAAGTGTTCTTTTCCGTGGCGCTGCTGCTGTGGCTGGCAAGCTTGAACATCTTCTTCTTTGAGGGCGAAGGTCTGCTGTTCTTCGGACTGGGTGTCTGGATGCAGAAGTCAGGCTTCAACCTCGCCACGCCCGGCCGCTGGCTGCGCCCGGCACCGTGGGCTGTTCTGTGGTTGGCCAGCGCTACGGCAAAGACCTGGCTCGCGTTTGAAGGGCAGGCAATGCTGGGGGATGCAGTGTTTCCCGTGATGGTAAATCTGCACAAGCTGTGCATTTTCTCTGGGCTGGTGACTGCCTGGTACGGTTCGGATGCGCTGGTGCGCTTTTTGATGGCGCAGCGATGGTTTGTCTGGTCCAGTGCGTTCTCATTCATGATCTATGCGCTGCATGCGCCGCTGGTCGCAGTGCTGATCGATCCGTGTCTGCGGCTGTTCGGCAATCTGCCCGATCCGCATCTTGCCACCTACCTTTTCTTGCCCCTGTGCCTGATCGCCGTGTCGGTCATGGTGGGTGCCTTGTTGCGACGCACGGCTCCCGCGGCCTATGCGCTGCTGACTGGCGGCCGGGGAATGTCCGTCGGACGATGAACGGTTCCCGCAATCCCAACCGTTTCCCATAGGAGTTGGTCGCACATCCAACACGACATGTTTCTGTATGCAGGCCCCGCCGCAGGAAGATGGTGATACACCACAATGAGGTGTGGCTCTGTTGGGCGCTGGCTTGCTCCGTAACGACCTCAAGCCGCTTGAGGCTTTGCAATCGGTGCCTCTTTAATTGGTAAATTGATCAGCGCTGCCATGCCGGACAGTGCAATGTCTGCCCACCACATCCACTGGTAGTTGCCTTGGGATTCAAAGGCCAGGCCTCCCAGATAAGCACCCAAAAAACCACCGATCTGGTGCGAGAGCAAGGTCAGGCCAAACAGCGTTGCCAAATAGCGCACGCCAAAGAGCTTGCCCACGATGGCCGCTGTGGGCGGCACAGTGGCCAACCACGTGAAGCCCAGACCCACGGCAAAAACATAAAAGGTCCACTGGGATTTGGGCGCTGCCAAATACAAGGCAATGAGCACAGCCCGTGAGCCATACATGATGGCCAGCACATATTTACTTCGGTAAACGTTCACACACGACCCGGCGTACAAACTACCCAAAATGTTGGCCAACCCAATGATGGCCAGCGACCAACTGGCCACAACAGGCGTGAGGCCACATAGGCCCACTTCAGTGGGTAAGTGTGTCACGAGGAAGGCTATGTGAAAGCCGCAGGTAAAGAACCCCAAATGCAGCAGCAAATAGCTTGGGTTGTGCATGGCATCGTGCACAGCCTTCTTCAGACCGCCTTCCGGATCGGGGGCTTTCGCAGGTGCGTGTGTTTCGTTGGTTAAACGATTAAGCAGTGGAATGGCCAGCAAAGTGAGAGCAGCCATGGACCACATAGAGCCCATCCAGCCTAGCCACTGGATGAGTTTCTGAATGATCGGGGCAAATACAAACTGACCAAAGGAGCCGCCGGCGTTGATGATGCCGGAAGCCATCCCACGTGATTCGGCAGGCATGCGCTGGGCGGCTGCGCCTAACAATACAGAAAAGCTGCAAGCGCCCGCGCCGATGGCGGTCAAGACACCCAGCGTCAAGGTGAGCCCCAGGCCGCTGCTCACAAAAGGTGTCAGGGCAGAGCCAATCACCAATATCAAAAGACCATAAAGCAAGACAGGACGGGGCCCGTATTTGTCAGCAAATGCTCCTGCAATAGGCTGAATGGCTCCCCACACAAATTGACCAACTGCCATGGCCAGGCTGATGGTCACAATCCCCAGGCCCGTACTGGTATTCAGGGGCCCAACATACAAGCCGAGGGACTGACGCGCCCCCATCGTGATCATAAGAATGGACGCAGCCATCAGTGTGGTGGTCCAAACGCCGCGGTGATTCATGCTGGGAAACAAGGACATAAACTGCGCTACAAACTCGCTAAAAATGAGCAAGCGGCGATCTTAGTCGAAATCGATTTTCTGTTGCCAGAGTGTCATGAAAAGTTGATCTCAAAGTCGAGTGACTGGGTCCCCGGCAAGCAGCCGTGCGCCAATTTCAGCTGCCCAGCGGGTCCACAACTTTCTCCAGACCTGACATTCCCCTCGGCGCTCGGCAGTCGACGACGGCGTCGGCTTGGGTCTCTGAGCAGCCATGGCGCCGGACCCAAATTTCCATTTGACAGCCGGTTTGCAGCAATGGCTGGAGTTGCAACTTCTGCAAATGTCGGTCATCCCTGCATGCCAAGTTTGAATTCCCGCGACAGAGAGCTTCCATCAATCAAACCGAAAGCAAACACTGTCACTGATCGGCGTACATACAGGGCTTGCGTGCCAGCATTCAAATGATGCCCAGCGATGTCGGGGCGCCAGGCAAGTGGGGCACCGCGCCACAGTTGCTTTTGATAGCTGTTAATTCAAAGTTAAGACTCAGGGCGTACGCTTCACTCCATCTATGACGTCTCTCTATTTGTTGTCTTGGATAGCGTTAGGAATCCTCCTACAAATTGCCATCTGCTTGTGCGTTGGGTTTTGGCGCCACTGGCAGTCGTATCAAGCGCTGCGCCACGTGGCGCAAGAGTTTGAGATTGACGTGAACCCTGGCATTGCCCCGGAGGTGACTCCACTGGCTGGCGCCGCATGGGCGGGCTACCGCACGTTTCGCGTCGAGCGAAAAGTGGAAGAAGGCTCCGCCGCACAAATCTGCTCGTTCTACCTCGTGCCGGAGGACAAAATAGCACTCCCAGAGTTTTTGCCGGGGCAGTTTCTTACTTTTCAGCTGGATGCGCCGGCCCCTTTGGGTGCAACCCAATCGGTCGTACGCTGTTACTCGCTGTCCGACGCACCACAGCCCAACCACTACCGCATTTCCGTGAAGCGCGCACCCGCACCGACCGGAAGTAACTTTCCCGCAGGCGTTTCATCCAACTACTTCCATGACCATGTTGACGTGGGTAGTCAGTTGCAGGTGCGCGCACCTGCCGGTCATTTCCATATTGACCACAGTGAGGCGCCGGTAGTGCTCATTGGCGGCGGCATAGGCATCACACCGATGCTCAGCATGCTGAACTGGTGCCTGGTGGCCCAGCCAGAACGCGAGGTGTGGCTGTTTTACGGGGTGCGCAAAAGTGCCGAGCTGGTGATGCAATCGCACCTGAAAGACCTAGCCGCCCAGCATCCAAAATTTCATCTGCACCTTTGCATCAGCAATGCGCAGGCTCATACCCCTGTTGGGCATCAGTCAGGGCCTGTGGACACCCACCATAGCCGTGTAGACGTCGCCCTGCTGCGCCGATTGTTGCCACTCAAGCCTTTCCAATACTACCTATGCGGCCCCACTGCCATGCTGCAAAGTCTGGTGGGGGCGCTGAAAGAGTGGGGGGTGCCGGAGGGGCGAATTCACTTTGAGACATTTGGCCCGGCATCCATTGCCCGCAAGAAATCAGACTCTGCCGAGCAGGCCGCAGTTCAACACGGGATCAGGGCTGACGCTGTCGTGGTGACCTTTGCCAAGTCAGGTAAACAGGAGACTTGGGAGCCTGGCATGGGCTCGCTGCTGGACTTTGCCGAAGCCCGTGGCATTGTGGTCAGCTCCGGGTGCCGAGCAGGTGGCTGTGGCAGCTGTCAGACCAGCATTCGCGCTGGCGAAGTAGCCTACACGCAGGCGCCGGATTTTGATCCCGAGCCGGGCAGCTGCCTGCTGTGCGTATGCACGCCCAAGACGGCTGTAACTCTGGAGGCGTAAATGAAAAGCTCACTGTGGCGCGAACATGTGTTGCCCTTCACCCTGCTGCTCGGACTTCTTGCGGCAGCCACGCTGGCGGGAGACTATCTGTTGCACCGCCTGAACCTGGTCTGGGTTGGGCGCTACATGGGAATACCGGGCACGCTGCTGATCATTGGGTCGCTGTACTACTCGGCGCGCAAGCGCAAATGGGTCACCACGGGCGACCCGAAGTCTTTGCTCAAATTGCATGAATTCGGGACGTGGTTGGGCTCATTGATGATTTTGATCCATGCCGGGGTCCACTTCAATGCCATCTTGCCCTGGCTGGCTACGGTGGCCATGGGGGTGAACGTAATCAGCGGCATGGTCGGCAAGATGCTGTTGAAACAGTCGCGCCAGCATGTGCAAGGCGAACGCGAGCGCTTCCAACTGCGCGGCCTGTCCAAGGCCGAAGTTGAGCGAGCCGTGTTTTGGGATGCGGTGGCGCTGGGTTCCATGGCGCAGTGGCGCAAGGTGCACATCCCCATCTTCATAGTGTTTGCGGTTCTGGCCTTGGGTCATATCTTCAGCATCTTTTTGTTCTGGGGTTGGGTATGAGCCGGACTCTCAAGATCATTCTGGCGATCAACCTGATGGTCTTGGCCGTGCTGACCTTTGCCTACCCGCATCTCATGGTCGGCCCTGGCAAGCTGATCCCTGGGCACAAGCAGCTCGATACGGATTGCTTTGCCTGCCACGTCTCATTCACCGGGGCCGCTTCCCCCAAGTGCGTAAGCTGCCATAAGCCCGCCGATATAGGACGCGTGACAACCAAAGGCGCGCCGGTTGCAAAGCCGTTGACCTCCACCCCCTTCCACCAGGAACTCATCAGCCAGGACTGCGTGGCCTGTCACAGCGACCACGCTGGCGTGAAGCGCTACCACCTCAAAGGCTACTTCGACCACGCACTGTTGAAAAAGGAAACCAGCAACCAGTGCCAGGCGTGTCACAAGCCACCTGCCGACGCGCTGCACAAGCAAATCGCTGGCAACTGTGCCCAGTGTCACACCCAAAAGAAGTGGACGCCGGCCACTTTTGAACACGACAAGTATTTTGCATTGGACCGCGACCACACCGCCAGTTGTGTGACCTGCCATGTGCGCAATGACTACAGTCGCTACACCTGTTATGGGTGCCATGAACACACGCCTGCCAGTATCCGGCGCGAGCATGTTGAAGAGGGCATTCGCCAGTTTGAAAACTGCGTGGTGTGCCACCGCAGCGCCAACAAGCACGACATCAAGGGCGGTAAAGACGGGCACGGCGACAGACGAGACAACGACTGACAGACGACCCATGCAAGTTCATAAGCTGCCCTTAAGGCACAACTTGCACAATGGATTTATCGCTTCATGCAGCGATCAACAGCGTGACATATTTCGAAACAAATTGAGGTTTCAAGATGACCAGCACCCTACTCGAGGAATCACCACTACCGTACGTCCCCGCCACTTCAGAGGCAGCACCCAAACAGTCAACTTGTTGACATGGAGTTCGCCTTTTAGTTGGCTGAGATTAGGTTGTCGCGACATTGCGGCACATCCGCTTACCAGTCTCTCTTACGGCTTGCCTTTCTGGTGGATGGCGCTGGTACTGGATGGAGTTTTTCAGTTCGAACCAGAGTACACCATGATGGGGATCTCGGTCTGCCTGCTGCTTGGGCCCTTCGTAGCAATGGGGCTCTACGACTTGAGTCGTCGCCGTGAACAGGGTTTGGCACCCGATTTCATGGGATCACTGACCAGTTGGAAACCGCACCTGCGCAGTATGGGCATGCTGGTTGGCGTGCTGCTGGTATTGGCGTTGCTATGGGGTCGGGCATCGCTGGTCGTGACTGCATTGTTTTTCAACACGATCCTGCCGTCCGATTTCGACGTGATGGAGGCCGCATGGAATGCCAATAACTGGGAGTTTTTGATTGCATACGCCGTCGTCATAGTTGCTTTCGCTGCGCTGGCCTTTAGCCTTTCGGCGGTGTCGATTCCGATGATTTTGGACCGCGATACGGACGCCATCACAGCAGCCATCACCAGCATGGACGTGATGGGACAAAACACGGGCGCGATGCTGGCGTGGGCATTTTGGATTGCATTAATGGTAGGAGCTTCTGTTCTGCTCCCGATGGCCGTGGGACTGGTAGTGGTTGGCCCGTTGTTGGGGCACGCCAGTTGGCATGCTTACCGGGATTCAGTGCGCTGGTTATAGCTGTGATCTGAAAAGCTGACCAGGTCCCGAAGCGTTGTCATTCATGAGATGCCGAATCTGCTTGACCAGAGAGTTGAGCGGAAGTTTCTGATCTGCCTGCTCGATGCCGGTCACTTGAGGCTACGAGTCTTGGCGGAAAGTTTCTCAACGAATTCGACATTTTGAGCAACCGAACTCGAACAGTTGCGGGCAAAAGGGACCGCCTGGCAGTGAGCGGATTTGACAATGTCGTAAAGATTGAGAGTGCAAAGGAAAACATAATCGTGTCAATCACTGTTTGCCAATGTGCATGGTGCGACCAACACGCTTGAATACCAAACGCATCGGGGACTCAGATGGCAGAAGACGCAGCTTTCAGCTTTTACCGTGAAACTCGACGACAAAGAAGCAAAGGCAAGATGGTGGCAGTCGCCACAACGTCTATCGAGCCCTCGTCTGCGTGGATTACATGAGCCGGCATATCCAGACGCTTCGCGGCTTGGCATGTGTGTTGCTGGTCCTCTACCATGTTATCGGGACCGATCCTTGGCACGGTCTGCGCATTACAGATGGTCCGGTGCGATTGTTCAATGACGGACTCGCCTATTTACGCATGCCGCTATTCACGGTGCTTTCCGGTCTGGTCTATGGATTTCGCCCATTTTTGAAACAGGGCGACAGCAGGATATTCCTGATTGGAAAGGTGCGGAGATTGATGGTGCCGATGCTGGTGGTTGGGACGGCTTTTGCACTGCTACAGGCCGCGAACCCGAGGTCGAATGAGATCGTCCCAAATTGGCTCTTGCTGCATATCGAGCCAGTCGCCCATTTCTGGTTCCTGGAGTCTCTGCTCTGGATATTCGTGCTTGTATGGGCGCTGGAGCGCCGTGCATATCTAAGTCGGAGACATGATTATCTGTTGGTATTTCTTGCATCCGTGCTTTTGTACCTAACGGTGCGTGGCCCGCGACTGTTAGGCATCCAGGGCGCGATCTACCTGCTGCCCTACTTTTTGTTTGGATTGGCCGCGACGCGATTCGGTTGGTCGTCGAAACTGCGCCAACGGTGGCTCCAAATTGCTCTACTGTTGTTGGCCGCATTTGCTGTAGTGCAAATCGGTATACCGGCTTTCTACCCGGATCGGCGTACCTGGTTGTTCTTGTTGGCGGGCCTGTCTTTATGTGGGTTGTGCCTGAGCGTGCGAATTGAATGGCCTTGGCTGGCCCGGATTGGAGCAGCCGCATACACAATCTATTTGTTTCACGTCTTCTTCACAGCAACCTCCCGGATTGCACTCGAAAGGGTCGGATTGAACATTCTTCCAGTGCAGATCGCCGTCGGTCTGCTGTCTGGTCTGATCGGTCCGCTGTTTGTGGACATCTATGCATCACGCACCCCTTGGCTAGCCCTGCTGCTGCTCGGCAAGTCGCCCCGCAAGAGGCTACAAAGCACTTGAGACCATGTTTTCGGCATGTCTGGATGAACTACCAGGATCGGAACCGCATCATCCCCTCCGTCACGCGGAGAATCAGGCGGTTCAAAGGCAAAAGCCAACCTCGGGGTCTGTTCGGCCCTTGGTCAGAACGAGTTGACATCCAATGCCTGTCTCGACAGTAGCCCTTCGATCGGCATGAAATCGGTGATGGCTTCTCTCAATGCTCCTGATCTTGATCGAGCCGGATGCGATACTTGCCTTGGGTCGTCTTGAACCATCAAACAAATTGTTTTCGTTTTGGATCCCAATACCAATACCCTTTACCTCATCGCCGGCGCCTGGAGTATTTGCCTGAGTCTCTTGTTGCTGGCGCTTGCACGTTTGCAGCCGGCCAGTGGCTTGATACGGCGCAGCGTGGTGGCGATCTTGCTGCTGTCGGCAGGCCTGCTGGTCTCCGGCTACGGGCCTGCACTGCCGCGCTGGGCGACCGTCGTCGGGACCAACCTGATGCTGCTCTCGGTCGGTGCGGTCTTTGCTGCCGCTGTCGCCGACTTCCTGGAACTGCATCCCCGCCGGCCGGAACGCTTTGCCTGGGGCGTGGTGGCGCTGACAGTGCTGCCATTCTGGTATTGGGGCCTGATGGAGCCGGTCGGAAACTACAGATCAGCAGTTTTCTCGTTCGCACTTTCAGCCATCGCCGTGCGCATTACTTACATCCTGACGCGCAAGGGCTGGCAGCCTGCGCGCAACCCGGTTTACTTGATAGCTGCCATGTTGTTTGGCCTGGTTGCCGCCAGCACGGCTGCACGGGGGGTGCTGGTCCTCAGCCTCGCGGCGCAGGTGCCCCCTGCACTGCGCGGTGTCAATCCCACCGAATGGACGACAGTGGCTGCCTACATGCTGATGATGTCAGCCATCACCTTTGGCGTGATCTGGATCGGACTCGGTCAAACGCTGCCAGAACGCCGGGACACGCTCAAGCGTGCAAAAGCGGTTTTCACTCTTGTTGGATATTTCCGCCACAAATTGCTGTTGCTGTGGGCTCTGGTGCTGGTTCTCTTGCTGACCATCGCCGGCCAGGCGAGCTTGTTTTACACCAAATCTTTCCAGTGGGAAAAGGAGCGGCTGAGCCAGGCCGTGCAGCTCCGCAACGATGTGCTGGCTCACCATTCGCAGCAAGTCATGAGCCAGGTCGACACGATTTTGCATTCGGTGCGCAGTTTCTACCTGCGCTCGCACTCCGCTGCCGAGACCGACAGCTTTATCGACTCCTTGCCGTTTGACAGATCTACCATCGACAACGTCTATCTCATCAACGAGCGGGGCAATATCGTGATTACTCACGATTCGTCGCAAACCGATTTGAGCGTGACGGACCGCGACTATTTTGCGTTTCACCAATCAAGCCCAGGCGATCAGATGTTCATCGGATCTGTGGAACGCGGCCGCGTCACCGGGAATCTGAATTTCCGAGTAACACGGCGCATCAGCAACACCGATGGCAGCTTTGCCGGCGTGGTGCTTGCCACCGTCAACCCGCAAGCGTTTTCCAGCTATTACCAGGAGCAGGCTGGCGGCTTACAGAATTCGGCGACCCTGATCGGGACACTCGACAAAAAACTCAGGGCGCGCGCTCCGGAGCCCGCCAACGATTACTGGCAAGCGCCACTGGTGTCCGTCTTGTGGGAAAGGCTTCAGCAGGCACCTGCGGGCAGCTATCAAAACACCAGCCCGGTTGACGGCATTGCGCGTCTGTTCAGTTACAAAAAAGTGGCCGACCTGCCGCTGGTGATGGTCACCGGGTTCTCGGAATCCGACATCCGGGGTGGAGTTCGCGAGCGCATCCGCTGGCCCGCCGCTGGCACCGTCGCGGTGCTGCTGATCATCCTTATTCTGGCGATACTGCTGACGGTTGAGATCCGCCGGCGCAATGAACAGGAACGTTTCATGGCCATGCTCAGCCACGAGCTCAAGACCCCGCTGGCGGTGATCTCGCTCTCTTTGGGTGTTGCGACCATCCCGGCGGACGTGAGGCAAAGAGTTGCGCGTGCCACTGCGGCCATGAACAGCATTCTGGAGCGCTGCCTTCAGTCTGACCAGATCGAACAGCGGCGAGTCAGCGTGCTGGCGTTGCCCTACCAGATTTCAGAAGTCCTGCTTGATGTTGTGGGCCGATGCGCAGCCCCGCAACGGGTGGTGCTGGCGGCGGGCGATCTGCCCTTGTGCAAGACCGATGTCCCACTGCTCGAAGTCGCTCTGGACAACCTGATTGGCAATGCACTCAAGCACAGCGCGCCAGACAGCCCGGTTAGTGTGCATGCGATGGAGGCCAAGCGCCGGCTGCGTAAAGGCATCTGCATAACAGTCACCAACACGCCCGGCGCCAGCGGCTTTCCAGATCCACGGCAGGTATTTCACAAGTACTACCGCGCCGCCGGTGCGCACGGCAAGTCCGGCTCCGGCCTGGGTCTGCACATTGCGCACGGCTGTGCGCGCAATCTCGGGGGTGCCTTGCGCTACCGTCCGAGCACTGAAAGTGTGAGGTTTGAGCTATGGATACCCCTCTGAATATTGTTGTCGTTGAAGACCACGCCGACCTGCGTGAAGCCACCGTTGCTGCGCTGTGCAGCATGGGCCATGACGCCAGAGGCATTGATTGCGCCGAAGCGCTGGACGACGAGTTGGGCAGCTTCCGTGCCGACCTGCTGGTGCTCGACCTCAATCTACCCGGCGAAGACGGACTCAGCCTGGCGCGGCGCATACGCGCGGCCGAACCCGGCATCGGCATCATCATGGTGACCGGCAGAACCCAGATCAACGACAGAATGCGCGGCTACGGCAGCGGTGCCGACATCTACCTACCCAAGCCCGCCTCGGTGGAAGAACTGGGTGCGGCCATACAGGCACTGGCGCGGCGCATTCGCCCACAGGCCAGCGCGCAGGGCGGGCTCAGCCTGAACCCGATCACCCTGCAACTCCAGGGGCCCCACCAGTTGGTCGATGTCTCCGACCATGAAAGCACGCTTCTGCTGGCCTTGAGCAAAGCCAAGGATCATCGTCTGGAGAGTTGGCAACTGATGGAGCTCTCAAACAGCGCCATGGAGAGCCAGAGCAAGGCAGCGCTGGAGGTTCAGATTGGGCGTCTGCGCAAAAAGCTCGAACAAGCCGGTGCAGCCTCCCCCACCATCAAAGCGATCCGGGGAAGCGGCTACCAGCTCTGCGTGGCAGTGCAAATCACCAAGTCCGGGCCGTCGTAGCGCGGCGGAGGTTTGTCATCCCGGGCGCCCCAACTGTCATCCGGGCTCGATCCGGGGTCCGGTGCCACGCGACCACTGGATTGCGGATCAGGTCCGCAATGACAACAGGAGACCGCAATCGCCCAAATCCATAGGCCTTTGTAGGCAAGTGACAGCAAGCGATGGGATGTGACAGGTTTCTTTTTTGCGGCTAGGTAACGTAGCGCCGCAATTCAAGAAAACTGCGCATGCAACACCTAACCATAAAAACCGGCCACAGTGCCACAACCACCCCGGCGGGCGCACCATGAGCGGCCTGAGCATCTTCGTGGTGGAAGTTCACGACGTGATGCGCGAGGCCACGGTGGCTGCGCTGCGCAGCATGGGCCATACGGTTGCCAGCGCCCGGGCACTGGACGACGCGTCGCCCATCGCTGGCGCCGACATCCTGATGCTCTCGGCGCCCACCGCAGAAGCCCTCGGCCAGGTGCGCCGCATTCGGGCCGCTCACCCAGGCATCGGCATCATCGTCATCTCCGCAGTCGCACGAGACGATGAGCTAGTCAGCGCCTACCAAAGCGGTGCTGACCTGGTGCTTTCAAAACCCGCTTCGCTCGTTGAAGTGTGCGCGGCCATTCTGGCTTTGCAGCGGCGTCTGCATTCGCTTGAGGCCAGCGCCTGGCAGTGCACGCTCAACACCACCAGTCTCCAACTGCACGGGCCAGAGGCAAGCGTCAACGTCTCAGATGTCGAGTGTCAGCTGCTGGGCGCTTTTGCCCAGTCGGTGGAGCATCGCCTGTGCACCGAAAAAATGATCAGCATCGTCGCCAGAGGCGGCGCAGCAGTGAGAAAGAACACGCTCGAAGTGCAGATCGCGCGACTGCGAAAAAAGCTCGAACAGGTCGGCGCCATGCCGCCCAACATCAAGTCAATCCGCGGCATGGGCTACCAGCTCTGCGTGCCGCTCATCGTCAACAAAGATTTTTTGAGTCCTTGCCATGCATAACATCCGCAAACAACCCGTCACTGTCACCATTGCGCTGACGCTTCTCTCCACCGGCATCGCGGCCCGGCGCGTTCCCGATGCCGGCAGCCTGCGCTTCAATGCGACGGGTGGGTGAGGCCATGAGATCCTGTTGCGAAGTGAACGCGCCGCACGGCAGTTGTTGTCAGGGGCGTCTTTGTCCGATAAGAAATCAAGTTGACATTGGTTCTGCATTGCGCGGTCTGAGGCATGCCTGTTTGGCACCGACAAGGTGGTTGTTTCAGCTTATTGGCAGAATTGCTAGCAAGTGACCCTGCGTTTCAATGCCCCCGGTGAGGCGCAGCAGCCGGTCGGTCAACCCGTCCAGCCACGATGTATCAGTTGGACGATTTGGATTGGAGCGAATTGCTCAGTTGCACCTTGTTGCTCACGCCAAGATGAACATAAGCATTTCGCAAATAGGTTCTAACCGTGGCTGGAGAAAGTGAAAGTTGTCGCGCGATCTCTTTATAGCTCAGCCCGGAGGCAAATAAATAGGCAACCCGTTGCTCTCTTGGAGACAACTTTTGCGCCGGGTCGCCGCGGCGCACTGCGCAAAGCTGGACTTGGTCGCCATGCGCAAAGAGATCAATGGAACCGCCAGGCAGTCGAACGGTGCAGGGCAGTTGCGAAAAATGATCTACCAGCACGACCGGCAGGGTGATGCCATCCCACTGCGGCCACTTTGCTTGAATGACTTCGCAAAATTCAGG
>CANNRR010000102.1 GCA_947508055.1 Burkholderiales bacterium | reverse complement strand
TACGTCAGCCTGAAGTTTGTGCGCGCCGAAGACAGCCGCATCATCCGGGCCTACGACTACGCCTTGCCCAACGACAAGGACGTCACCCGCCTGTTGCAGGTGACGGCGCCCAACGCGCGCTAAATCCGGCGACCCAATCAAGCCCGGTTCTCACCGGGCTTTTTTTCGCCTGAACGAACACGCTTTCAAGGGACCGGAGTCAGCTTCGCCACGCTCAGCGCCAGCCACTTGGTGCCGTGCCGCGGAAAGTTGATTTGTGCGCGGGCATCGTCCCCACTGCCTTCGAGCGTCAACACCGTTCCCTCACCAAACTTGGCGTGGAACACCAGCATGCCTAGCCGTAAGCCATGCTGCGACTCGTCCCTGCGCGCAATTGTTTGGTCAAATGAGCCGGTAGCCCTCGTAGAACCTGCGTAAGCTGCTCCTGAATGAATAGCAGATTCGGCATTCCATCCCCGACTGAAATTCTGCTGCTTGGGCGTCAGCCACTTCAAGCACGCCTCTGGCAACTCCTCAAAGAAGCGGCTCTTGAGGTTGAAGCGGGTCTGGCCATGGAGCATGCGCGACTGAGAGTGGCTCAGGTACAGGCGCTTACGCGCCCGCGTGATAGCCACATACATCAGGCGGCGCTCTTCCTCCAGGCCGTCGTGGTCGCTCATGGAGTTTTCGTGCGGAAACAAACCCTCCTCCATACCGGTAATGAACACGCAGTCAAACTCCAACCCCTTGCTCGAGTGCACCGTCATGAGCTGGATGGCGTCCTGTCCGGCTTGCGCCATGTTATCGCCCGCCTCCAGTGCAGCGTGGGTTAAAAAGGCGACCAATGGTGAAAGCGTTTCGCCAGTATCACCAAACGCATCAGGGGTCGGTGAGGCGACTACGTCGTCGGGGGCCAGGCCCTGACTCGCCGGGCTTTGGCCTGCGGCTAGAGCGACCAAGGCTGGCACATCCCGACCAAAACCCTCCTGCATGACAAAGCTCTCGGCGGCATTGACCAGTTCGTCCAGATTCTCCAACCGGTCAGCGCCTTCACGGTCCACCTTGTAATGATCGATCAGTCCGCTGTGGTCCAGCATCAGCGCAATGATGTCGCGCAGATTCATGCCAATCGTTTGCTCGCGGAGCACGTCAATTTTCGCAACGAACCCGGCAATGGCGGCACCCGCACGCCCGCTCAAGGCACTGACCGCATCGTGCAGCGAGCATCCGTTTGCGCGTGCCACATCCTGTAACTGCTCCAGGCTACGCGCACCAATACCACGCGCCGGAAAATTTACCACCCGCATGAAACTGGTGTCGTCATTGGGGTTCTCCAACAGGCGCAGGTAGGCCAACGCGTGTTTGATCTCGGCCCGCTCGAAGAAGCGCAGCCCGCCGTACACCCGATAGGGCAGCGCCGCATTGAAGAGTGCAGTTTCGATCACCCGGCTTTGTGCATTGCTGCGGTAGAGCACAGCGATTTCTTTACGCCCGTAGCCGGCATCAAGGCCGTTATCGCGCACCAATTGCTTCATCTCCTCCACCATCCACTGCGCCTCGGCAAAGTCGGTGGGTGCCTCGTAGACGCGCACCGGCTCGCCGGCACCCTGCTCGGTGCGCAGGTTCTTGCCCAGGCGCTTGCTGTTGTGGCTGATCAGGGCATTGGCCGAATCCAGAATGTTGCTGTAACTGCGGTAGTTCTGCTCCAGCTTGATCTGGTGCTGCACGCTGAACTCACGCACAAAGTCGGCCATGTTGCCTACACGGGCACCACGGAAGGCATAGATGCTTTGGTCATCATCACCCACCGCCATCACAGCGCCCCCGGGGGTGTCGGGGCTGGCGTCAGCCCCCTGCCCGGCCAGCATCTTGATCCACGCGTATTGCAGCCTGTTGGTGTCCTGAAACTCGTCAATCAAAATATGGCGAAAGCGGCGCTGGTAGTGCTCGCGAATGGGGTCGTTATCGCGCAGCAGTTCGTATGAGCGCAGCATCAGTTCGCCAAAATCCACCACGCCTTCACGCTGGCATTGCTCTTCGTAGAGTTGATAAATCTCCACCTTGCGGCGGGTTTCTTCGTCACGCACTTGGACCATGTTGGGACGCAAACCGTCTTCCTTGCAACCGCCGATGAACCACTGCATCTGCTTGGCCGGAAATCGCTCATCGTCAATATTATTCTGCTTGCACAGGCGCTTGATGGCACTTAATTGGTCCTGTGTATCCAGAATCTGAAAAGCCTGCGGCAGGTTCGCCATCTTGAAATGCGAGCGCAGAAAACGGTTGCACAGACCGTGGAACGTACCAATCCACATACCGCGCACGTTGACCGGCAACATGCTTGTGAGCCGCGTCATCATCTCCTTGGCCGCCTTATTGGTGAACGTAACGGCCAGAATGCCACCGGACGACACATGCCCGTTTTGCAACAACCAGGCAATGCGCGTGGTGAGTACCCGGGTCTTGCCCGAGCCCGCACCCGCCAGAATCAACGCGTGCTCGGCGGGCAGCGTGACGGCAGCGCACTGTTCGGGGTTGAGGGTGGCGAGCAGGGGTGACAATACGGTGTCAGTGGGAGCGAACGAGGGATGCATACCTTGATTGTAGAAAGCCTCGTGGGGAAGGGCTTGTGCTGTGTGCTCTGCTCCGTGTCCCCCGCCCGCTTTGCGGGCTCCTCCTTTACCTGCGCAGAACACACAACCCAAGCCCTTCGGTGCGAATCATCGGGTCGAGGTTTGCACGGGAATACCAAACAAGCTGGTACAGATCAGGATGGCGATGTGTTTTGCGAAGGTCAAGGAGGAGCCCGCGCGGCGGGCGGGGGACACGCAGCAAAACGCATCACCACCCTGATCTGTTACGAAGATCAACCGCAAAAATCCGCCCCCACGCCGCAACCTGCGTAAAATCAATCACCGGGCCCAAGCAATTGGCACCCGGTTTTTTTTGGAGCTTGGACCATGGAAATTTTTGACTACGACAATATTCTGCTGCTGCCCCGCAAGTGCCGTGTGGAAAGCCGCTCTGAATGTGATGCCGGTGTAGAACTGGGCGGGCGCAAATTCCGTCTGCCTGTCGTGCCCGCGAACATGAAGACCGTGGTGGATGAATCCATCTGCGTCTGGCTGGCGCAAAACGGTTACTTTTATGTGATGCACCGCTTTGACCTGGACAACGTGCAGTTCGTCAAAGACATGAAGGCAAAGGGCCTCTTTGCGTCGACCTCACTGGGCGTCAAAAAGCCCGACTATGCCACCGTGGACAGGCTGACCGAGTTAGGTCTAACGCCAGAGTACGTGACCATCGACATCGCCCACGGCCATGCCGACAGCGTGCGCGACATGATCATTTACCTCAAGGCAAAGATGCCTTCCACATTCATCATCGCCGGCAACGTGGCCACGCCCGAAGCCGTCATTGACCTGGAAAACTGGGGCGCAGACGCCACCAAGGTCGGCATTGGCCCGGGCAAGGTGTGCATCACCAAACTCAAGACCGGCTTTGGCACGGGTGGCTGGCAGTTGTCAGCAGTCAAGTGGTGCGCGCGGGTGGCAACCAAGCCCATCATTGCCGACGGTGGCATCCGGGACCACGGCGACATTGCCAAAAGCATCCGCTTTGGCGCCACCATGGTGATGATTGGTTCACTGTTTGCCGGCCACGAAGAATCCCCCGGACAAACGGTGGAAGTGGACGGCAAGCTGTTCAAGGAGTACTACGGCTCCGCCAGCGACTTCAACAAGGGCGAATACAAGCACGTTGAAGGCAAACGCATTCTGGAGCCCATCAAGGGCAAGCTGGCCAACACGCTGGTGGAAATGGAGCAGGATGTGCAAAGCTCGATCAGCTACTCCGGTGGCAAAAAGCTGATGGACATCCGCAAAGTCAATTACGTCACGCTGGGTGGAGACAACGCGGGTGAACACCTGCTGATGTAGCAAGACGGCACAAAAACTTATTCTTCATCAATTCACTCTGAAATGAACCGGGGCACAATCCATGAGCCCATGTCCCATAGCGGGATAATTTCAAACCAATGATGAAAACACTGTTGCTTTCTGTATTGCTGATGATTGCTGTGCCGCTGGCAGGCGCCCAAAATCTTGAGAAGGGCAAAGAGATCAACGCCACCTGTGCTGGTTGCCACGGCGAGTTTGGTCAGGGCGGCAAAAAGGGTGAATATCCCCGCATCGGCGGTCAGCGCGCGGCCCACATTGCCGACCAGCTGAAGGCCTTTCGCGCCCGTACACGCCTGAACCTGCCCATGTTCCCCTACACGCAGGAACGGGAAATGTCGGACCAGGATGCAGAGGATGTCTCTGCCTATCTGGCGTCCATTGAACTACCCACCCAGTGGCCCGAATTCAAACCGGACGATGACGCCCTGACACGTCTGACCGCGATGGAAAAAGTCATGATTATTCCCAGGGCTCCGGGCGATCTGGACAACGGCAAGAATATCTACAGCAAGGAGTGTTTTGCCTGCCACGGCAAAGACGGCATGGGTCGCGGCAAGTTTCCGCGCCTTGTGGGGCAGTACACAAGTTACCTGATGAAGCAGATGACCAGCTTCGTCACGGGCGAGCGCTCGCACGACGAGATGGAAATGCGCGGCATCCTGAACGAACTCAAGGCGCAGGACCTGCAAGACATCCTGGCTTATTTGACCCTGATCCAGTCAGGTCAACCCTGAACGGCTAAATTACCGGCTTTCCACCAACTGATTGATCAGCAATAGTCATATGACGCGCGCCCGTAACATAAACACTGCAGCTTTTGCACTGATAGCGTCGCTGAGCCTGCCCGTCGCCTGGGCACAGATACCGCCAGCCTCGGACATGTTGCCGGGTATGAATGAGGCACCCATTCACGATGCCGCACGCATGGGGACACGCCAGGAGGTGGAGCGCTTGCTGAAAGCGTCCGCACAGAACCGCGACGTCCGCACCCCGTTAGGCGCCAGCCCGCTGCATTACGCGGCCATGAACGGCGACAGCGGCCCGCTTAAGGCCCTACTCGCTGCAGGAGCCAACCCCAATGGGCGCGACACTGACGGCCGCACCCCATTGCACATGGCAGCGTTTGCCACACGAAGGGATGCAGTCATGCTGCTGCTGCAGGCGGGTGCCGACCCTCAGCTCAAGACCAACGACGGGCGCGACGTTTTGAGCTTGGCCCGCAAAGTTCGCGCGGATGAAATTGCGGGCGAGATTTCGCTGTGGATTCTCAAGGGCTGCAAGCCCGGCAAGCCGTGCTGAAGCGCCGCATCTTGCGCATTGCCGTCATGCTGCTGACACCGTGGTGGCTGACTGCGGCCAGTGCGGCTGAGACGGCTGAGCTGCCCAGCGTGGTGCTGTATGCACCCAGCCCCTGCTTGGCCTGCATTGACTGGGCCGACCATTTACGCCAGCACGGCTTTGTGGTGACCATCGAAGAAAAGCTACAGGCTGACATGCCCAAAATCAAACGCTGGCTCAACGTGCCGTCCGCACTCGAATCGGTACACACCGCAAAGGTCGGCCGCTACTTCGTAGAAGGCCATGTGCCGGCACAAGATATCCTGCTGTTGCTGCAGGAAAGACCCAATGCCCGTGGGCTGGCCGTGCCAGGGCTGCCGGGCGGCGCCCCCGGTCGCGAGAGCTACAACCCGGTCTGCGATACCGCCTGCACGATTCTGGACAATGCAGGACAACCCAAAGAAATCCGGCGCGAAGCCTTCAACACGATGTTGGTGGGGTCAGATGGGCGTAGCAGCGTGTACGCTCGGCACTGAGGACGCTGCTCGTGCGTTTGGACGACCGAATTTTTTACGCCGGATTCGAAAAAGCGAAAGCCCCACGGAAAACGCAGAGCTTTGCAGATTTGCCACATTACTGTAGCTCTTGACGTTACGGGGCGGTAACGTAAACCGGGCTAAATAGGACCGGTGGTTGGATGATATTGTTGTGATCGTTACCTATAAATGCCACCTTTCGAAAGGGCTCTTCTGTAAGCTATCTGAGCTTCCAGGGTCTTCCCTCATGACTTAACTATAGGAACAAGTTTGGAGATTGCAAGCCTATTTCAAGCCTATTTCGATGGCGCTATGGCACCCTGCAGTGAAACCTATGTGGGCGCCGCCGGCGCTGAAGCAAAGCCGTAAAGACGTTCGGGTGCCAGGCGTTTTAGTAAGGCCTTGTCCGTAGCCTCCCCGACAATCGCGAACTCCGCTTGCCCGGTGTCGTGGCGCACGGTCTTGGGAGTGGGGTGGCCTACGCGATCTGTGATCGAGGCAACGATTGGGGCCCGAGCGTTATCTGTTCGCTCAACCACGAGACCCAATTCTCCAGAAGCGAGTCGCACAAAATCGCCCGGGGGATATATTCCGAATTCCTTGATCAAGGCGGTCGAAAGTGGACCCCCCTTGTCATCGCGATACAGTTGGGTAATTGCTTCTTTAGGTGCGATTGCAGCATGCAGCGTGCGTGGTGTTATTTTTGCCATGAAGACGTCTGCAACCCGCAAGGTAGTAGCGATCTCCGAGATATCTTTGATACCCGCCGGGTACCCTGTTCCATCCGGATGTTCATGGTGTTGGGCCACAGCACCCAACCAATCGGCATCCGTGACCCCATTTTTTACCAATATCTCAACCGCTTGGCTCGGGTGAATTTGCAATGCAGCACGCTGTTTGTCTCTGGCAGGATGGTCTTGGTTTGCCATTTGACCTTGCAATTCGAAAACCGTCATATTCATGGTCAATGCTGCCTTCACCAAGCTCATGATTGAGTCCTTTGGCCAACTCAAATGACGTGAGACCAGGATGCACAACATGGCGGTGAGTACCGCGTGGGTGTAGCCGTAGTAAAAATGCTGGGCGTTGTCCTGTCGCACCGACCGGTAAATGCCGATGTTGGGATTGATATCAAATATTTCCACCAAATGCAATGCAAACGCATGCATCCGCGCGGGAAAATCTGGCTCGCTTGAAGGATCGTTCAGCAATGCCTTCAATGTATCCGTCGTCTGATCCCAAAGTTCGAACACGCTTGTCACAGTGCCCATCGACTTGACCGGGTCACCACCGGATATCAACAACTTCTGTGCCGCCGCCTCAGCCACCGCCGACCTCACTTCTTCTTCGTCGACAAATGCACCGCGCAACAGAAGTTCATCCATCAAGTGCTGATCGATGACCAAATGCCCTTTTGACAACAACAGTTGACAGTGCTCATCCCGAACATTCCACGGCAATGTCATGCCCAGACGGACTTTAGATGAAGGAAGTCTAAGCAGTTTCACAAATGAACACTTTCTTGTGACTCCGGGCACTGACGGTGGGACCGTCGTGCCGACCTTGACACTGGGAAGTAGTGTAGTCAAATTGCTATATATTGAATAGCGCTTTCTGCTTATTGGTGTTTTGATTGACGTTTTGACTTGAGAAACACCTTCCAAGGTGCTAAGGTTGGTGAGTAGTCAACGACGATCACATTGGAGGCGGCCGCATGGTCCTACCAGGCATATCCATCACTGAAGCTGACGGTCAGATTTTCTTGCGTGGTCAATGCAATGCAAACAGAGAGCCGTTGGACGCCAATGTTATTCACACATTGCTGAAGGAGTCTGGGTATGAGAGTTGTGCGATTGACGAAGTAGCAATCGCAACTGCAGCGGAATATTGCAACACCAAGCAAGAGCCATTTCTAGTACAACTTGGCGACCGCAAGGACGCCAGGGTCGATGTAGCGATTGCAGCGGACGACATGAGCGCCGAAGTGACCCTAGCGCGGGCAAAAGGCGGAAAAGAAGTCACCTTTGACGACATTATCGAGCTACTGAAAGCTGCTGGCGTCTTATTTGGCATCGACGAAGCCGCGCTGCTGGAAGCCTATCAGTCAGAGAGCTCCTGCCCTGTCCCCATTGCCCACGGAACCATTCAACAAGACGGCACCGACTCGGTTTTTGAAGAGTTGATTCCACACCCCGCAGACCGCGCGCCCAAGTTAGATGAAAACGGGTTGATTGACTACCGCGAACATGGGTCCATCGATGTTGTGACGGCGGGCACAGTGCTGATGCGTCGTCACCCCGCTACCCCGGGTTTGGAGGGTCACACCGTGCGCGGGCGTCCATTACCTGCACGCCCTGGCCATGATGAGCCTTTTGCGCCGCAACTTCCCGGGACCCAACATCCGGCAAATGACCCCAACCTGCTGGAAGCAGCGGTCACCGGTCAACCGGTCCGAGTCGAAAACGGGGTCATGGTCGAGCAAGTCCTTCAGGTTGCCGAAGTGAACATGGCCACCGGGAATATTCACTTCGACGGTTCCGTCCAAGTCAAAGGCGATGTGCTTCAAGGCATGAAAGTTCAGGCCAGCGGCGATGTTGTTGTGTCTGGCATGGTGGACGGCGGAATCCTCGAGGCCGGCGGGGACATACGCATTGCCGGAGGCGTGATTGCAAATGCCAGGGTGCGGGCGGCTGGTGCTGTCAGTGCTCGGTTTGCCCAGGGGGTGCAGATACATGCAGGGACGGTTTTGGCGTTAAGCGATATGGCACTGGAATGCGATTTGCAGTCGCTTAACCAGATTGTGATCGGCATCAAGAATCCTGGACACGGGCGTCTTGTGGGAGGGTCCACAACCGCCATGATGCTAGTTAGCGTTCCCGTGCTCGGCTCGGCTAATGGGGCCGTGACCACCGTTGTGGTCGGCATCAATGCGGAGCTTTCGGCACGGTATGCGGATCTCCAAAAGCGCATTGAGGTAGAGAAAGCCAATGAAGAAGCTCTGGAAAAACTGATGAAACAAGTGACCGCAATGAAAGACCCCAAGGGTCTGCTGCCACGCATTAAGGCGTCTCGGCAACATGCAGTGCAGGTGTGGGGCCAATCGTTGGCCGAAAAAAAGGAGATGGAGCAACAAATTGCAATCGGCATGAGCGCCAAAGTCAGCATTGGTATGGCTGTCGAAGGTGCAGCCGACCTACTTTTCAGTGGCCACAGTGCCCGCCTGCGTCGGGAGTTTTCGAGTGGGACCTTTTCTCTCGATCCCACAGACCATGTGGTGGTATTTACAGACGGATTTGGAAGAACCACAGCGGTTGGGTAAGACTTGCTGAAAATTTGGGTAATTTACCGTTCCAGGCTCGCACCCAAAGCGTGCGCATACAAACCAAGCCCCCACTGCAGGTCTTCACCTCGGGGTTGTGGATTGTCGTGCTGACTCACCGCCTGTGCAATCACGCCATCACCGCGCAGGCGGTAGGTAGTCTCGATACGCAACTGCTCGGCAGGGTCCGCATCCAGCCAGACGTGACACACGCTGGCTGGCAGGTCCACGGGGGGCTCGGCGCTGGCGCCCCGACTACGCGCGGCAATCTGCCGGGCCGCACAAAGGCCCAGCCGCGTTGCCATGTGTGCCGTCTTGGGATAGTGGCCGAACAGTGGCGAAACCGTGCCCAGCAGGTCACCAGCCAGAAACACACGTTCGTTCGCCAGTGAGCGCAGGTGCAGGTGGTCAACGGCAGCCCAGGGGACCGCTCTTCCCTGCGGGTCCAGGCCGCACAAGCCGGCCTGCTCAACCAGCGTGCTGGCGCGCATGGGTGGCAGCAGCATAGCGTGCTCAAACGCCACGTCACCATCGTCGGTGGTGATGCGCCGGGCGAATGGGTCCACCGAGCGAATCGCCGTGTAGGGATGAAAGTCGATAAAGCCCGGGTACCGCTCAGCGAAAAGGCGGGTGAATCGGGGCAAACCGCCACCAGCGTCGAGCACGGTCACTTTCCCCTTGATGCCCTGTGTCTTGAGCCACCAGGCCAGCAACATCGCCCGCTCGTAAGGTGCGGGCGGGCAACGACTGGGTGGCGCAGGGACGTTGATAACCAGGTTGCCGCCCTTGAAGCCTTGTAAGCGCTGTTTTAGCGCGTCAAGCTCACCGGCAACGTTGCCCGCTGGAAACAACTCCTGCGCAGCTTTGACGGTCTGCTGATCAGTTCCAAACCAGTCGCTGTAGTCGTAGGTCAATCCGGTTGACACCAGCAACCAGTCGTAGTCAAACACACCCTGCGTGGTGTAGACCTGGCGCTGTGCGGGGTCAATGCGCTGCACATCAGAAGCAACGAATCGGTAGCCCAGACCGGCAGCAAGTGCGGCCCGATTCAGGCGCGGCATGCGCTCGGGCGTGCGACCCACCAGCCATGGGTTACTCAGGGGTAGTGAGCGCAACACCGGGTCGCGGTCGATGACCAGCACGTCAAGCTCTGGTGCACGCAGACGCAGTTCGCGTGCCGCGCTCAAACCGGCCCACGCGCCGCCAACAATGACGACCCGTTGTACCGCAAATCCTCCCGCTGACGAAGCAGCCCTTGCGGCGACTGGCAAGGCTGACCAGCCGACGCCAGCGCCACCTATGAACCCAAGAACCTCACGACGTTTCATTTGCCGGCAACATCGAGCCAGTACTGCACACGTTCACTCACCTCGGCAACTGGCGCACCATAGCCAAATTTGGCCACCAGGCTACCGTCAGGTCCGAGCAAAAACATGCCCGAAGTGTGGTCCATGGTGTAGACGTCCGGATTAGCACCGGGCTCCTGCACCTTTGCAAACTGAACCTTGAAATTCTCCGCCGCGCGCCTGACCAGATCAATCGGACCAGTCAAACCCAGAATGCGCGCATCAAACCCCTGTATATAGGCCCCCAACACCTGGGCGGTGTCGCGCTGTGGATCAACGGTGATGAAAATAGGCTGCAAATGCTGCGCACGTGCGCCCATTGCAGAGAGCACATGGGACATTTCGAGCAACGTCGTCGGGCACACATCCGGACACGAGACGAAGCCAAATGCAATCAGCTGAAGACGCCCCCGAAAATCCTCAGAGGTGACAGACCGTCCGTTGGTGCCCATCAGTAAGTAGCGCGGTGCAATAAGGGCAGCAATCTTCTCCGCAACCACATGGGCATATGGCGCAGTGTGGCCTTGGGCATGTATCGGCATTGCGAGCACAAGGGACAGCACCAATCCAAAAGCCACGGTGTAGGCAACGACCAGCGCACGGATGTTTTGGCCCCCCATGTCACTGCGCAGTAGGTGGCGATGCTGGCAGCGAGTCCTCCAAACGCTTGGCCAGCGCGTTCAGTTTGCTGTCCAAGTCAGAAGCATCCGGGCACGCCGACGTGCCACGGACCTGGTGCAGGTAGCTCGCATTTGTGGTCTCTTCAAACGCACTGCCAAAGCGAGGGGTTTTTGGCGCATGGGTCAGCATCAGCTTTTTCGCCTTTGCGGCTATCGCAGTGTCCTGACAGGCCAACGCCACTCCATTGACTTGGGCTAGTTCGGTAACAAGAGTCAGACCCAACTCAGCGTCTGCCGCGTGAACGGGGTTGTACATAGTCAGGGCTGCCAGGCAGAATGCTGCCGCATTGGAAAGTGACAATTTCATAACGGTTTTTCTAGAAATCAAAAAAAGGGTGAATCTTCAAACGGTGGGCTTTAGTTCATGCGTGGTTTGGCGTCGTGCAGTATCTTGTGTGGTGACGAGAATGGTGCAAGGCGTTCGAGAAAATCCAGCATTTCCAGCGCGGGTGAGTTGCGAAAGAAAGTAGCCATGGGGGTCTCCATCCAGATACGGTCGGCGAACAAAAACAGCTCGTGCGCGGTGTCACCAATTCCATCGTTGTCGCGATCAAAGCCCTGGTATTCATCCCAAATGTTACCCAACCAGAAGTTGGCACCCCCCGCACCTGGCGCGCTGATGGCCACGGTGGTCAGGTTGCTTTCGAACCGGTTATCCATGAACTGGTGGCCGCCGGCCTCACCATAAAAAAACAGGCCGACGATATTGTGCGCGAATTGGTTTCCACGCACTACCAGCGCGCTATCCACGTCCAGCGACGCATCGGCTTTCAGTCCGACTGCGCAATGCAAAACCTGGTTGTTTTCCACCACCGAGCGAGGGCTTTCCTTAATAACGATACCCGCACCGCCATCGGTCAAAGCGTGGGCAATGTGATTGCGGGCAATGGTTAGTTCGGGAGAGTACAAACCCACAATGCCGGTGCCTGTATCGGTCAAATGGTTCCCCTCGATGTGCACGCGGGGTGAAAAAATCAGGTGCATGCCATAGCGCCCATCGGAAAAACTATTTCCCACAATCTTATTTTTCGGCGAATTGACCAAGGTAATGTCACGGGCGCGCGCAAATTCGTTTCCGTCTATCCGGTTGTCATGGCTATTCCACATGCGAATGGCATCGCCACGCAGCCCTACTGCGAGCGCTTTGCCGGTCACGCGGTTGCCCTTGATGACGGAGTAGTTGACCGCCTTGAGGTGCATGCCAAAAAGCACATCTTCAAAGTCGTTGCCTTCCACCCGGTGACCCTCGCCTTCCAATAACAAGCCGGCATCCATACGGTCGTGTGAATCACCACTGCCACGCAGGCGCAACCCGCGCAGCGTGACATCGTTAGCCCGCACGCTGATGACGGTGCTGTGGCCATCGCCCTGAATAGTCGCCGCGTGACCACCATCTATCACCATAGGCGTCAACACGCTGACCGGCCCCTGATAAACACCCGGCGCCAGGCTCAACGTGGCGCCCTTCGGCGTCGCATCAATCAATGCCTGCAAGGATGGTGACCCTACACTGGCAGACGAAATTGCAGC
>CANNRR010000101.1 GCA_947508055.1 Burkholderiales bacterium | reverse complement strand
CCCCAAACCCTGCTAGAATTCGCGCTGGTGAAAAACGGGATCGACCCCGTCCGATTCACCCAAATTCTCCGAATGGGAACTTAGCTCAGTTGGTAGAGCAGCGGACTCTTAAGACAGCCAACACGTTCTCCATAGGCCTACAAGTTGAAGATTTGTAAGGCCTTTTTTCTTGCCCAAAATCCCCTGAACTGCTCTCCGAACCTCTTTCCGAACTTTTCGGCTGGCATCGGAAATTCCCGTCGAAATCTCTATACCGATCAATGGCTTGCGCATAGCCATTTTTATTCCCGCCGAACGCTCCGAAACTGGCCCGAACTTGGGGCCGGTATGGCGGTGGGAGCTGGGTGGTTGCGAGAAGCCCCCTGTTGTGTCAGTGTTAAGCGTAGGGTACGCCTTCCCTTTCACGGACGCCAATATTCACCGTCGGAGAAACTGAGATCGACTGTTTCATATTTTTCGTTCCAAAGGTGAGGCTTCCAGCGCTGAATCCATAGTGCCTCAAGCTTTTTAGCGATGTCCCGCGAGTCAAGTGATCGCACTTCAATCGGTAGTCTGTTCCTGAGTTCGTCAATTGACGCACTCCACAGCCATACAGGACTGCGGTTCGCAAGAATCTCGGCAATGATGTAGTCGCGGCTTTCCTTGTGATGAATATTCCCTTTAATTCGAATCCATCGCTTATATAGAAATGCTTCGAGCGACTTTCCGAGATATCGTGTGTTACCACCGCTATCTGCTACGGCGTAAATAAATGGGCCTGACACTCTACGGAAACGATGAACGTCTTCGTGTGCCGTGTGAATAATCTGAATGTTCCCGTCACAGTCTTTGGTGACGCGTTTTTTGTAGAAGAAGGTTTGGCCGAACGGTACGTTGACGAAGGCCAATGTCTTCGTCAGCCCTAGTTGTTGTGGGGTTGGGACCATAGATTTGTGAAGGCTGAGTGCTTGTGTAGTTGATATGGATTTCACTGTGGGTTTGGAAAGTAATTTGAAGTAGACATCGGCCAACAGCCGTGCATCCTCTAGTGCAGAATGATTTCTTCTCTTGGTTGACCTTCCAGACCGTTCGATCAAAGAATCTAACGATGCGGCCTGGCCGGGGAAGCGGCGCTTGGCTAGGCTCACTGTACAAACGATGTTTACCATCTCTTGCAGACGCTCGCTATATCCGGCCGCTTCCAATTCAGCATTGATAAACCCGGTATCAAAGGGTGCGTTATGCATCAGGCATTCCGCACCCTGAACAAAGCTCTTGAAGCCTTCTGCAATGTCGGAAAATCGAGGCTTATCGGCTAAGAACTCACTGCTTAGTCCATGGACTTTCTGAGCGTAGGGATCGATTGCCCTTTCAGGGTTGAGGTACGTGTGAAAAGTCTTCCCTGTCACCTTACCATTGACGGCCTCAACTGCGGCTAGTTCGACGATGCGATGACCACTTTTTACGCTTAGCCCTGTTGTTTCGGTGTCAACGAACACTTGTCTCCTTGCCTGACCATATTGCGTTTTTGCATTCATAGGTCAGTGAACCGTTTTAGATTTAGCAAGCAGTTTCAGGAAGTTGTCCAAGTGCTCGCGCTCTTCAACGTTCAGGGATACCAAGTATGGGCTCTGAGTGGCTGAACGCAGCGCCTTGATCACTCTCAACTCATCCGAGGTGAGCGATGCATCGAGATAGCAGGTGATGGCATCCCAGACGTCTGGGTAGTACTCCCGTAGACACATCTTCAACAGTTGAACGGGATCCGTTCTCACAGATTTTGCAAATGAGCCGAGCCTTGCTAACGGGAGCTTTGTGTCTCCTGTCTTCAGCATTGAAATTGTGTTTGGTTTCCCAAAACCCGACTCATTTGCAATTTCCTTGCGAGACTTGCCACTGTTTTCTATCAATGAAGAGAGAAAAATCGCGACATCGGCTTTTTTAGTAGCGGCTGCTTGCATCAATGTTTGGTTTCCTTCTGAGATGTGAAAATATTGGCTTTGAATCGGGCTGACCGATATCCAGTCGTGATACCGAGAGATCAAAATTTGACTCTTAGTAACGCTGAATGCGCTCGACGCGGTGCCCAACGGTAATCACCGTCATATCGGGGGCAACGACGGCATACACATCAAGATGCTCCTCCAATAACCCTGCAAGTGGTCCTGCGTATGCCTTGACCCTGCGTCGTGACGATTTATCGAAGAACATTTTGCAAGCGCCTGAGCCGGCTTTTTCAGTGGAACCAAACTGCAGCAGTAGATCAATCATCATTTCGGGAATGGCACGTTGTTGGCTTCGGTCTTTGGCGTGACGACTGACATTCATGACTTTTCTCCTGACTGAGATGGAGTGGTTTGGATTTGCTGAAGTTGTGCCTCAATGGCTCGAAGTTTCTCGTGGGTGACCGCTTCTGCTGCCCGAAGTGCAAAACGCTCAGCGGGCAATTGCAGCGCAGCCCCCAGTCGATGCATCAAGTCGGTGTTTAGAAGTTGTTCATTGCTGATACCCTTGAATGTTCCAGGTATGTTTGCGTGGGGTATGTCAACTTCCTCGAATTCGGTGTGTGCGATTCGTTCGTTGACGACGTCCTTACCCAGTTCAGCGTTCAGAAATTCGCGGCGGTAGTAAATTGCTTGCTCAAATTCATCGCGAGAAAAGAACTTACGAACAGTGAAATCGTCAGTTCCACGAGCGCTGGTCTTCTTGATCGGGACGTAGCGGCCTTTTGCGATAAGCCAGGCCTTGGCATCTTCAATATCAATAACTGTGTTGTTGCCATCCTTTTTGGTAATCAACCGGTTCTTTCTATTTGGGCCTGCAAGGGTACGGACACTGGCCTCGGTCATACCTGATAGCAAAGACATTTGTCGGATAGATAGCGTGTAGTCCTGGCCACCCAAGAAAAATCCCTCCTGCCCACCTTCCAACATCAATCGGGCATTGGCTAGTTCGGCGACAAATAGGCATCTGTCTACCGCACCAAAGAGATCTTCTGTCTTGTACGCAGACCAATCTTCCAGGAACTTGGACCGACGCAGGTCAAAAAGAATCCGGGACAACCAATTGCCCCCTCCCTCACTATCGTCAAAACACGGCTTTGACGTATCAAGAATTCCGTTTACCCCGTACTCGTAGAACTGCATGAGATCCTGCACCATTGACAGATTCTCAACAGCCGAGAAACTTAGACCAAGATCTTTAGGAGTCATCTCTGGGTCGGCGAGTTCAAACGAATATTCAGTTGGAGTCCTACTTAGAAGCGCCCATAACTGAGTTTCAGTTTCACTGTCCCTATAGAAGGTGAATCGTGTCTGATTTATCAAAGCGAGCATGACATCGAGAATGTCATCTTTCAGCGCGTCCATGGTGAACGGGGCACTGAACCCTGCGGTGATGTCGTCCATAGCGTCTCTTGTTTGCATGGTTTTCTCCGGCGTTTATGTCATTGATATCGACACTGTAACGCATGATACATGAAAACGGTTGACATCAACAGTGCAACATAAGATATATTTTTGATCCGGGCGTCAAAAGGCTGTTCCAAACTTCAAGGTGAAGAACCGGCGGACCTTTGGCGCTCCACGAAATGCAGCTGCTTTGTGGTTCTATAGTGCTCTCCATGCCAGTCCCTGGAGTGACGACCAGAGTCCTTTGCAACCAATCCGCTACACCCGAGAAAGCCTCCCCAAACCACCCGACGCATCCGACGCCGGCCCATGGCCTGCAATGGCTTTTTCAGCCGGGCAGCAGTTGGCGACAAGTCGTCGAGTCCGACGGGACCAGCAAGAAGTTTTCCGCCATGAGCCCGAAAGAACCGCCCCGGGGCGGCAAGAGTGGGCCATGGTGCCGCGCGCAGGGCAACGGATGGGGGCAGCCATCGCCGCACCCCGATCGCGCTGCCTGGCCCCGCTATGGGCCGACTCGGGCACCTCTCGCCGCGCCCGGTGTCGGTCCTCCCATCGCTTACGCTTCCACCAGCGCAGGTGCCACCGCCATCGCCGCCCGAATCGCTGAAGATGCACCATTGGTAGCATCGTGAAGCGTTTTGGATGAAATCCTAATGTACCGATCTGTCGTTACTGGGCTGGCGTGCGTGAGCAGTTGCTGGATCACATTGATCGAGGTGCCAGCATTAGCCAGCGTGGTCGCGAAAGTCCTACGTAATCCATGGATCTTGAAGGTCGGCACACCGGCTTTTTTACGCAGCACATCGAATGGCTTGTTGATGTTCACGTACCTTTTTCCAGTCTTCGGATTGACCCAGACAAACTCCGAGTCGCCCTTGGTTGCAAGCTGACTCTGTAGTGCCTCGGCGGCAAGGTCCCCCATCGGAATGGATTTCAAACGGCGGCTCTTCGCGTGGCTGGCAGGAATGCTGATCGTGCGGTTGTCCATGTTCAAGTCAACAAACCGCATGGACATAGCTTCTGAAAGGCGCATCCCGCTCGAAAGCATGACCAAAATCAGGTTGGCGATGACCTTGTTCTTGCTGGCCTGGACCGTCTGAACAAAGCGCTGTAGCTCAGCATCGGTCAGGAAGTCATTGCTGCGGTTGTCCACATTGAACATGGGGAACCGCGACGCCACGTTCTTTTCCAGCATGGACCAATCGACTGCCAGCTGCAACGCGTGCTTGACGAAGCGGATGTGCAGATCACAGGTGGCGGGAGCTAGTTTCTCGGCATTGAGCAGAGACATGTGCAGGTTGGACAGCATCAGCCGATTTATCTCGGTCAGCTTCTTGTCGCCAATCACTTTATTGACCCGCACCGCCAACTCTTTATCACGCTTGTGGGAGCGCTTCCTGGTAACGACGTACGGGTAGTAATGGTCAGTGAAGAATTTCGCAAACGTCAACGCCTCTGCCTTGGGCTCTTCCGTGGCTTTGAGAAGAGTCCCCTGGGCTCGCTGCTTCCTCAAGTTGACTGTTTCCTGCCTGGCAGTCGGCAAAGTAACGTCGTCAGTGCTGCCGATAAGAAAGTGGGCACTGGTCCCACGAACTTTCAGCCGAACCTTGTAGGTACCGTGCCCTGGGTTGGCCGCTGTGACGTAAACGTATAGGCCACGTGATGCTGGGTTCGTATCGCAATATTCTGTAGCTGAATCACCCTGCGCGGCTATGAGCCCGTTCAGGATGAATTCGGATGTTAGTAGTACGGTGGCCATAGTGTTGGCTCTCCATAAAAGTTTGATACAAATGGCAACCGAGCCCCTTGGTAGGTGCCACGGTTGCCAGTGAGAACGGATTCAAGCCGGTGTCTTACGCAGCCAAAGCAGCGTCTTCGCCTTCTTCGTCGTCCGCGAGTTCAATGACTGGCAAGTTAATGGCCCCTGCCATGACCATCTTCATGGTGCAAGGCATCAGCATTTCGCGCTCATCCTGGGTGAGTGATTGCAGAAATTCGACACTGAAAAGTGCGTCTTCGCACATACTCAAACCGTTCAAGCCAACACTGATCTTGTCCAGCTCGGCTTGCACACGCTCGATAAACGTGTAAGAGACCCATCGCTTGCTTTGAGCGAGTTCGTCGGCGCTCTTTTCCGGTGCAGCCGCATCGGCGTGGAACGGGCAGCACAGCTCGATGCGGCCCTGCCCTACCAGGATGCCTATGCAGGTCGTCAAGGACTCGCGCTCAGCGTCACTAAGCGAGCTCATGAACGGCGCCTTAATATCTTCATTGGTAAAGATTCGATCGTTGTCGAGGAAGATAAGTTCATAGCGATCGAGGTGCTCTGCCACGCGATTGAGAAATGCGGTCGAAATCTCCCGGTCAGGCAATGTGATGGCGTCGCCCTTGCAAACGTTGGCAACGTAATTGGCCATGTTTCGAGCCGTCACGCCCATGTCTCGAATTTCGTTTACGTCGGCGCCGTTGATCAGGCAAATTTTTGTGTTCATGTTTTCTCAGTAGTGGTTAGTTGATGGTTGGTGGATGTCACCAGGTAAAGTTTGTTGCTTGCATAGGGATTGCCACACGATAGGGGCAGCATTTTCTTGTCAACGAAGTACGCTAGGCAGCGGCCAATCGCGATGTGAAATGGCTTTTCAAGAGCGTCCCAGCGCTCGGCATCATTGAACAGGTTCTCAGCCGAATAGAACTTGCAGGTGCTGGCCGTAGGGATGCTGGCGGCAAAGTGATTCCACGATTCCTGAACCAACCACTTGAACACGAAGTGCGGCCCAAGTTGCAAGCCAATGGCGGCGCTCTTTTTGCCTTTGCGAGTCTGGTACTTGATGGCCGCAAACCGGTCATGGTGAATGGCTGCGGAGATGTTAGTTGTGGATGGCATAAGTTTCAGTTCCATCATGGGAGGAGCTGCCTAGGCGATCTGAAAACTCGACGTACCGCAGCAAGGGCAGCTCACGTCAATCAGAGGGACGCCAGGCATCGTTGCCAGATGCTTCAGGCAAGAAATGGCTTGGCGCTGTGCCAGACTGGTCAGATCGTTCCAGAGCGGCTCGCCGACGAGGTCCTGAGGGCTGTATTCGGCGTCTTCCAGCAAGAAGGGATAGATTTCGCCGAACTCCAATTCCACCAATTCAAAGAACTCTGTTTCGACCTTGAATTTGTCGAGCACGATCATGACCTTATCGGTGGCCATTGGGTCTTTGGACTGCCCTTCGATGCTGTTGTTTGCCTTGCTGTTGTTGCCTGCTGCGACTGCGAGAGATTTCATTTTGGTTTCCTTATTAGTGATATCGGTGGGACTGATTTGACTGACGTCGACTGGCTTCAACTTGCCCGGTCTTTCTGCTTTCTTCATGTGCCATTCCTTTCGTTCGTTTTGGCAGGATCAATTGGAATCGGACTGACCTATTGATGGGACGATTTACCAAGGCCATGGTTGGTAAGCCGGCAAGGATTCAATGCGCGGCGCACCCAAGGTCAATGCTGAGCCAAGGGTGCAGGTCCGATTTACCGCTTGGTTGGGCGATACCTGCGCGGCCCACCCTTCCCCTTATTGACCTCCTCAAGGGCTAGCAATTCCTGCTCGACAAAGAGCTTGACGCAACGGCCAAGCTTTTGCCGTGGACCGTCTTTTCGATCTTTCCATGTTGGGTCGCAGCACAGGCTCTCCGCGGTCTGCACGCCGCACCAAACTCCTGTCGGGCATGCCTGCGAAATCATGTTCCAGGCCGTCACGAAATACGACTTCTCCACCCAATAGCCGCCGGGCGTATGCAGCCCAAGGCTTGGCGGATGGTTACCGCCACGCTCGTAGAACTTGATTTCTTCAAAATTCATTTCTTGACTCCTGACTTGGTAATCGTGACGACACGGTGCTTGCCACGGCTGAGTTCCACGGTGATGCCCTGGCTCAGCAAACCAGCTTGAAGGGGCAGCAGACGCTTGGATAAGGCAATCGCGGTCAGAGGCCATCCTTTCGAGCGCAGGGTGCCGCTTGTTGCCAGTGCGTTGAGGGCTTTCAAAAGCTCAGTGGGTGTGCCTGCCCATTGGTCTGTAATCTGGTCTTCGGCAAACGAGAGGACCGCAGCCGCCAGATTGCTGTCGAGCAGGCTGTCACGCTGGCCCTGCTTGATGGAAAAGCTGTAGGAATCCTGATACAGGCCGTCCGGGACACCATCAGCCAGTTCCATGGCAGCTAGCCAACGACTGAAGTCAACCATGCGCTCGGGATTACTCACCTCTGCATTTGGCAGATGCACGAAGACTTTGGCGATCAGGTCGAACAGGCCACGCATGATGGCGGGCAGATCAGCCTGCAGTCCGGCAGCCATGTCAGCTTCCGATTTTCTATGACTGTCCTTGAGTGCCTTCATCACCACAGTAACGCAGCGCTGTGCCAGATCGGGTTGACCGATGAATGAATCGATGCCATTCAGAACCAGCGCGACATGCAGGTAGATGACTGCCTGCTCCGCATCACTGTAAAGTTGACGACTCGCTATCGCGCCCCCGGTAGCAGCGACACAAAAAGCATCTGACAGCACCTCGGAGAAGCCGCGAACGTTGTCATAGCACAGGACATGGGCATTCTGCGCGGCAATAGCTAGATCCTTAGTGTTGCCCGGCATGACCCGGATACCAATGCTGTTCGGGTCAAGCAACTGCAGGATCAGCCTGCAAAGCACAGACTTACCGGAGCCCTGGTTGCCGCTGATCACCAGAATGACGTACTTTGACGATGGCAACTTGGGATGTGCAAGCGTGTAGGTCAGCCAACCTTTGAAGAGTGGAAATTCCGCATCGCCAAGATTCGCATACTTCTGGAGAAGCTTGATATTGCCGGTTTCTGCCGGACGCGCCATGGGCTGCATTGACTGGTTCCGGTAGAACAGCGTCTTTGACCCGTCCTCCACGGGTTCAACCTTGCCTGCCGTGATGCGAACACGTGTGTGCGCGTCATCGCCCAGATCAACCTCAACACCGCCATCAACGGGAGCCACGCGATACCAGACATCATGCGATGTCGCTGCAGCCTCGGCTTTGGCCTGCAGGTAATGGTTGACGTCGGTGATCGATGACTGGCGCAGGGTCAGGCCCTCGCTGTACCCCTCCTCGCGGATTATGTTGTTCAGCACACGAGTGCCAACCGCCAGCACGTAGCGGTTCTTCTTATCGAACCTGACTGAATACGCTGCACCATTCTTGGCGCGGATGATGCGCAGCTTTTTCGGAAGGTTGTGCGGAAATTGCACCAATTGCACCGGCACCGCACTGGCACTTGAAACACTCGAAGTATCGATAACTACCGGCAAGGACCTGCTGTCACCTGATACCCAACTAACGGTCGGCGTCGTGACCGCCTCTTGGCTAGCAATGTCGGCTTGATTCCCAGCTTCTGTTGTGGGGGTGGGATCCCCATTTTTGGTTTCGCTTGTTTGCGGCATGTACACCTTTCGGCGGTTGTGGAACATGCCTGCATCATTTCGAAATCTGACCTTCTTAGGGGTCCCTTACCAACTATGCATTTGGTAAGCCGGTTGCGGGACTTTTCTCCCTACTTTAGCCTCGGTCTAAGCTCATCAGATGCTACCTTCAACAATTTTCGAATTGTCTGGGTGCCTTGTGCTTCGTCATAACCGGGCTTACATCGAAGCGTCGCCTGATGGGAAATGACCTCTGCAATCGCGTTGAAGCTCGCGTTCGTATCGTTATCTTCATCACCGTCAATTCCAGGACTGGAGCTCTTGGTGTAGGGCGATCCTATCTTGACGTACAGGTCAACCATCAGTGCCAATGTCACCATCATGTTCTTCGCTTTCAACGGACCGTAGTCATCGGCCTCAGCGCTGTCATCGCAAAACAGAGGCTTGCTTCCGAGCAGCCGTCCAGTCCTTATCGAAAATTTGTATTTCTTCCTGGCCCAACGGTCCAGGCTCTCGACACTGATGAGTATTCGCCCATCGGACACATCATCTGGCACGGCCTGTTCAAGCAGAGACTTCTTTCCTGGGACCAGGTCTGCTGTAATGTCCCGAAAGAACCCTTGCGCGTCTGTGATCATCTGATTGCAACGTGTGATCTTTTCTTGCGCTGTTGTTGCCAGTTTCTCATCGTCGATGAATTTGGCGTGCTGACCAGTGCTGTCCGGTCAAAACCCAAACAAAATCAATTGGTTAGCGGGTGGTAGTGGTGGATTGTCGTAGTCGTCGGCCTGCAAGGCGCATGAAATATGGGTTTTCTCAAAAACCGAGACCGACAAAATCTGTAGACAAGTGTAAAGCGAGGCATCGAGGTGAAGTTCCTTTTTGACGATGGCGATCAGCACGTAAGTGGCAATGGCGCACCAGACCTGCGTCTTCACTGCGTTCTCGCTTGTGCCCAAAAAGCGTTTGATCCGAAGATGCTGCTTGATCCACTTGAAGAACAGTTCCACCTGCCAGCGGCTCTTGTAAAGCTGGGCTATCACCAGCGCGGGCAGTGTCGTGTTGTTGGTCAGAAAGATCAAAGTTTTGCCGGTCAGGGGATCTTTGAATCGCACCCGACGCAGATGCTCAGGATAGTTGCGTGCGCTCTTGCTGCCGCTCAGCGCCATCGTCTGATCGCACACCACGCCAGAGGCCTTGTCCACCTTGGCCGAATACACGCGCCTGGCATCGAAATTGGATTTGGCGCGGGTGACAAAGAAGGCTCCTCGCTGATGCATGGCGTACAGCCGAGTGAAGTCCACATAGCCCCGGTCCATGATGTAGAAGGCTCCGGCTTCCATGGGCAAGATGTCGAGCACATTGACGTCTCCCATCTTGCCGTCGCTGATGTGAATGAAGCTCGGAATATTGCCACGCAGGTCCAGCAGCGTGTGCAACTTGATCGCCGCGTCGCCGGTGCGATACGGTGCCCAGTCGAACAGGCTCAGGCACAAGTCGATGGTGCTGGAGTCCAGTGCATAGACATTGCCTGCGATATTCACATCCAGCCCGAGCGGCTCGTCGGCGTAGAGCTTGTTGGCGCGGAGAATCAAGACCGCCGCGAAGTCGGCCCAGATACGCCAGTCGCGCCTTTCGTTGGCATCGGCCAGCGTGGAGCGACGTACCGCTTGGCGCAGCCCCATGGCGTAGAGCTTGGTGGCATTGGCGCCCAAAGTGACTTCGATGTCGCGCAGCGATTCGCGCCAGGTCAACTGCGCGTAGGCCATGATGCGAAAGTGTTCAGTGCATGGCAATGCCGAAACACGCGCGTCGCCCGAGTAACGTGCCACGATGCGAGCGAAGCTGGTCCATGGCACAAACTCCATCAATTGGGCAAAGAGCGTCTTGCCAAGATTCATTGGAAGTCCCAAAAGTTGTCAACCCAGGGAAACTACCTAAAAATGCAGCAACGAAATTCAAATCGGCACCAAATAAAACCGGCCGCAAACCCGCATGGTTATTGACTCCGCGCCAAAGTCGAACAACGTTCACCGGACACTACTGGGTCAGAGCCCAAATTCGCCGAGCCAAAGGCTCGCCCAATGGGTGCGGCGCAAAGCGCCGCAGCGAAATTGGTGTCTGACCCCAATAACTCCTGCGTTGAGCGCCCCATCAGCCAGATCTCGGATGTGGGGTTGGTATTCGGACTACGCGAACCGCTAAGGCTCGTTGCCGACGGTGTGACTGTGGGTGATGCAGCGAAATCAAGGAGGAGCCCGCAGGGCGGGGGACATTCGCGGAATCATCCACAGTCGCACCGTCGGCCCACACACGCAAGAAATGCGATGTAGCGAATTTCGATAATTCCAAAGGAGAAAACATGGACTTACAGCTTAAAGACAAAACCGCACTGGTCACCGGCGCCAGCACCGGTATCGGTCGCAGCATTGCGGTGGCGCTGGCGGCAGAGGGTGTGCATGTGGCCATTTCGGCGCGGCGCGTGAATCTGCTGGCCGAGGTGGCGGAGCAGATCGTGGCGGCTGGCGGTCAACGACCTGTGATCATTGAGTCCGACCTGTACGCCGAAGACGCAGCGCAGCGTCTCACGTCAGCTGCCATGGCCGGTCTGGGCCACGTGGATATTCTGGTCAACAACGCGGGCGGCTCGCGCAGTTTTGCCGATCTGCATGTCAGCGAGGAGCGCTGGCAGGAAGCCATCACGCTGAACTTTCACCGGCCGCGCCAGGTGGCCGATGCCCTGCTGGACCAGATGATGGAGCGCAAATGGGGGCGCATCATCAACATCACGGGAAAGAGCGAACCGGAACACGTGAACGGTGCTTTTTGTGCCAAGGCCGGCATCCACAGCTGGGCCAAGGGTCTGAGCCGCATGGTCGGCAAACACGGGGTCACGGTCAACAGCGTTCCGCCCGGGCGCATACTGTCGGAGCAGATACTGCGCAACTACACGCCGGAGTACCGCCAATGGCAGTCCGATAATGAGATCCCGGTGGGCCGCTACGGCGAGCCCGAAGAACTCGCCCATCTGGTGTGCTTTCTGGCCTCGCCCCTGGCCAGTTACATCACCGGAACCGTGATTGCGGTGGACGGCGGTTTGCGCCGCTACCAGTTCTGATGCAGTACCCTTGATGGATGCAGCAATCGTCATTGCGGGCGTGACCCGCAATCCATGGATGCCGGATCAAGTCCGGCATGACAATGTTTACCTTTTCCGGAGATGACAATATGAATTCCCTGACTTCACCTGATCGCCGCCAACTGCTGCTCGCCGCCGGCGCCGCTGCCCTGGGCTCGGCCGTGTCCCCGTTGCATGCGCAAGCTGCCTGGCCGTCCAAGCCGATCCGCTTTGTCGTGCCCTTTGCCCCTGGCGGCACTTCCGAAATTGTGGCGCGCTCGGTCGCCGCCGAAATGAGCAAGCAACTCAGCCACAACGTCTTTGTTGAAAACAAGCCAGGTGGCGCCGGTGTGGTGGCCATGCAGGACGTGGCCAAGGCGGCACCGGACGGTCACACCCTGATTCTGGGCCATGTGGGGACACTGGCGGTGAATCCTTACATGCTCAAGAGCCAACCCTATGATGTCGACAAGGACTTCATCCCGGTGACACTGCTGGCCAAGGTGCCCAATGTGTTTGTGGTGCATGCCGATGTGCCGGCCAGGAACTTCAAGGAGTTTGTGGCCTACGTCAAAAAGAACCCGGGCCAGCTCAATTACGGCTCGGCCGGCAATGCCAGCGCCGGCCATCTGGCCATGGAATACCTGTAACTGGTTACCGGCATGTTCATCACGCACATTCCCTACCGTGGCACCGGGCCGCAGCTGACCGACTTGTTGT
>CANNRR010000100.1 GCA_947508055.1 Burkholderiales bacterium | reverse complement strand
GGACAGGCCACTCACCGGCAGGTAACCCAGCGTCAACACCAGCATCAGGGGCACAAAAACCATCCAACCCGCCAACACACTGCGCGCGACTATCAGCACGGGGGGAATCGCATTTTTCTGGAGCAAGCCGCCTGCATCCACCAGGCTGCTGGTGCCGCGGGAAAGTGACTCGCAAAACATCAGCCAGGGCACTGCACCAACCACCAGATAGGTGCCCACGCGCGCCGTGGGCGCGTCGGGGCCCATGCGCATGGAAAACACCAGGTCAAACACCAATACATAGGCCGCCACAGTAAGCAGCGGCTGCAAATAGGCCCATGCCACACCAGCGGCGGACCCTGCATAGCGAGCGGCCAGTTCACGGCGTGTCATGGTCAGCAACAGGCCACGACTTCGCCAAAGGGCCTGCCAGGCCTGGAGACAATCACGCATTAATACAATCAACCCAACAGCCAATACAAGAAAACAAGACGAAAAAAAACGGGGTTGCCCCCGTTTTTTTGTTTATCAGACTAACCGAGTAGTGATTAGTACACGAAACCGGCAATGCGGCTCGAAGTATGTGGCTGGCTCCAACCGTAGGTCTTGGCTGGGTCAGAAGATGCCTTGGAGAAGGAAGCACCGACCACTGGCAGACCACGGCCACCCAAACCAGCGGTAGCAACATTCAACCAACCTGCAGCGAAGTTATTAACCGACACGCCTTGGGCGACATTGGCAATGCCACTTGACAGCACGTTGGTAGAACCACCGGCGGCCAGCGTTTGACCCAGGGCCCACACGCCTGCTTCACCGCAGAACGAAGCAGTGATCACAGTGGATGGCGAGAACGTCACGGAAGAGCCGGCAGCCGTACCTTCTTCACGGTTGTACATCGTAGGCGTAAGACCCGACACGCAGATCACACTACCGCTCAAGGCTGAGTTGGTAGCGTCAAAGTAGTTCAGGTTAGGCAGCGCAGCAGCTGGGGCAGCAGCAACAACTGTTCCAGGAACGGCAGTATCTGTCTTTGTGTAATCCGTGAAAACCAGGGAAGTGGTGGAATACTTCACTGCCGCGTTGTAGCGACGTGTAGGCATGGTGAACACCCAATCGGTTGCTCCACCAATTCCGGTCTCAACGTAGAAGTCGTTGTTAACACCCGTAACGGCCAAGGAAGTAGTCAGCTTGGAAGCTTGCACTTTGGCTGCCCACTGGTCATTTGCAGCAGCGACGTACGCACCAGCCGCATTGAAGTTGACGCCAGCAGTTGGCGCCAAACCACTGATATATGGCGTCGACATATCGGGCAGATCTTGCATCGTGGGCGTGACAATCGGAGTAACACCAGTCAGCAATGGGTCAGCAGTCCAACCGCTCACATTAACACCAACACCCGTAGCCATTTGTGGCCAGTACACCAGGTTTCCAGTGGTCGGAGCGCCAGCGGCAGTCAGTGCTTGCGTTGCAGCAGCCTGTCCGCTCCACGACGTACCCGTTGTTGTATTGATAATAATGTAGTTGGCAACCAGACCAGTTGTCGGCAAGGCCAAGCCAACGTAAGCCGCTTGCGCCATATCGGTATCCAGGGCAGTAAAGGCTGCGGCTGCACAATCCTTCGGTACACCTGCTGAAGTGTGCGTAATCGCAGTTAACACTGTACCAGTGACGTCAGCCATGTTGAAAATCTCAATATAGCCTTCACGGGTGCCGGCCACATTGGTGGCTGCGCTCAGACGACCAGTCCTGAAGTTCACACCGGTACCCGATGTAAATGCAGGCTTGGTGCAGCTCTTGTCCGTCGTCGTAATCATGGCCTCGCCGGTAGCAGCTTGGCTAACGCTGGCAGTCCAGACGTCATATGGAGACAGGAACACCTGGAAGTCCAACACGTCGTCCGAGTTCTCTGCACCGCGGAAGCGAACCTTCACTGCCTTACCTTGGGCAGTGGTATTGGTCAGTGTGAATGCCGTCGCATTTTTGCCCTGGGCGGTGTAGTAAGGAACGATCAGGTTATGGCCAACGCCATCGTTGTTGCCCTTCAACTGAGTGGCAGCACCGACTGACGCCGCGACACCCAAGTCGGTGATAGCGTAAGCACTACCAACCATACCCAGACCGCAGAGTGCAGCCGAAATGCTCAAGGCAAGTACATTTTTTTTCATGTAAAAAACTCCGTTTAAAGATTGTTGAGCGCAACCCTTACGGGGGTTGATTACGCTACTGAATGTTAGCACAAGTGCAAATTCGCTCTTGCGCGTTTTCATGTGTTTTTAGTGAGGGAGTTAAAAAAAAACAACATAAATTAAAAACCAACGCACCCTCTTGAAAAAATTAGTGTGCTGTCTCGATATCAACCCTCCTTGGATATGCAAGAACACCTATTACAGTTTGTTTAGTATACACAGACGCAGCTACTTGGCAAGCGCAGTAGAGCATGCTAGCGTGGTGTGTCGTCAGAAAGCCACCACTGACCTTCGTCCAACAACCAGTTTTCGTCGACATGGGTGGTGATCTTATTCATGGTCGTGCGGGGCAATGCCACCTTTAGGTCCACACGAACCCTGGCCACGCAACTGTCGGGCGTAGCGCAGGTGACATAGATCACCTCGGCACCGTGCCATTGCACCTTTCCCAACCCAGCTACATAGGCTGCCTCTGTCGTGTTTTTCTTGAACGCCGGCGTCGTGAATGTGTAGGCCTTTGCCAAGTCTCCCGCCAGCAGGGTCTGCCAGCGCGCCGCGGCCCGGTCGCGCACCTGGGCTTGCTGTGGTGTAGTGATCTTTGGCAACTGCTTCGGCGCTACTTGCTCTGGCGCCCATTGGGGGCCGGTAGGTGCTTGCGAGGCAGCGCCCTGAGGCGCAGTGGTTTCGGCTGCCGTGGCGCAGCCAGTTATCACCAGACCGGCCAGCAACAATGAGTTTGTGCGGGCCAATGGGCGCCATGCGGTAGGCTTGATTGGGTTTAACAGTGAACGGTTCATGGGTCTAACTTAAAGCAAGGTAGTGACAAAAATAGTGGGCGATTACGATTTTTCAGTTTCGCGGTTCGCCCACACCAGTGCCGGCGGCTTCAGCACCGACAGGGTATAGAGCCTTCATGCGGTCTTTTAGTTCCTGACCGATCTGACGCAGGTCTTGCGGGCTACGCACCACGCGTGGCGTGATCACCACCAGCAGTTCGGTGCGGTTGGTGTTCTTGGCCGTAGCCCCAAACAGGCTGCCAAAGAGCGGGATGTCCTGCAGCAGCGGCAGACCGGTCTTGCCCGTGGTGGTGTTGTCCCGAATCAGGCCACCCAGCACCAACGCCTCACCCGAGTGAACCGCCACTTTGCTGGAAAACTGTCGCTGCAAAAAGCTGCGCTGGCCGGTGGCGGCATCGACCTGACCAACGTCGGTTACGGCCTGACTGATTTGCATGGTGACGACATCGCTGGCGCTAACCGATGGTGTTACAGCCAAGCTGACACCGGTGTCCTTGTACTGGATGTTGCTGGTGACATTGCCGCCTGCGGTAACCGTCTCCCCCGACTTGATGGGCTGCTGATTTCCCACTGCGATGCTGGCGGTGTGGTTGTCCAGCACCATGAGCGAGGGGCTTGAAATAACCTTGACCAAAGACTTGTCGGCCAGCGCATTGAGTACGGCACGCACATCGCCCGCAGCGTTACGCAGGGTGTACGAAAAACCGGCCGCCGGAGCGCCCAGTGCAGCACCCGCCGCAGTGCTGAGTACGCCGGTGCCCAGCAAGCCGTTGCTGTTCTTGGCGGTGTCGTTGAATACCCACTGCAGGCCGTATTGAAGGTCGTCCGTCAGGCTTACTTCGATGATGCTGGCCTCGATCAAAACCTGGGTGGGCGGCACGTCCAGCCGCTTCAGCGTGACTTGTATTTTTTCGAACTCGTCGCGGGTGCCGTACACCAGCACCGCGTTGTTGATTTCGTCTGCAATCACGCGCAAGCCGGCGTTGAGCACCAGCGAAGTCAATCCACTACCCTGTATGTTGCTGCTGCCGGCCTTGCTGCCCGGCGTACTGGCATTGTTGGCGCTGGCCCCGGCAAAACCGCTACTCATAGCGGTGCTGCTGGCAAGGCCCGGAGCCACCGCACTGGGGTTGGCGCCTGGGTTGCTGGATGCTGTGGACGCGACGGGCGGGCCACTGCCAAAAAGGCCGTTGAGCACGTCAGCCAGGTGTTTGGCGTTGCCGTTTTGGACCGCGTAGACAAACAGTTGCGCCTCGGTCGAGTTGCCACCGGGTTTATCGAATTTTTCGATCCAGCGGCGCACTTCGTCCAAGTAGGCCGCACGAGGTGTAACCACCATCACACTGTTGATTCGCTCCACCGGAATAACCCTGAGCGCGCCATAAAACGGCGACCCTGCTGCCAGTTGGGCGCCTGCACCACCAGCAGTGGCCGGCGCTGCGGCAGCGGGCGTTGCGGCACTACCCCCGTTGAGCAGCCTGAGGGCGAGTTCGACTTCGCGGGTGGTGATATGTTTGAGCGCAAACACACCCACCGACATACCCTTGAGCAAGTCGACATCAAAGGTTGAAACAATGTCAAGCCACCCCTCCGCCTGGGTGCGGGTGCCCACCATAACCAGCAGGTTGCGCACGGTGTCAACTCGCACAATGGCCTCTGGTGCAGCCATGGGCTTGAGGATGCCGGCCATTTCGCCAGCGCCCATGTACTTGAGGGGGATAACCACGGCACCATAGCCGGGCGGCAACGGTCCGCGCCCCGATTGGCGGATGGCGGGCACGACACCCTTGAGGGATTCGGGGCGCCCGATGTGGTACACGCCACGTGTGTCTCGCGCCATCAGCAGGCCATTGGCCTGGAGGGCAGCCTCTAATAGCAACACTGCCTGGTCGGCGCTAACCGCGCCCAAGGTTGCCATGGTGACGGTGCCATTGATTGGAGGGTGAATGACATAACTCACCTTGGCAATTTCCCGCATGACCAAGCTCACCACGTCTGCCAGCGGTGCGCTTTCAAACTGGAGCCCTGAGGTTATCCCCTCGGGCAGCCCAGCCACTGAGGGCGGGGCTATCACCTGGTCGGTGCCTTGGATGATTCTGTCCTGCGGACTGGCTGCCGCATCTTCAGTCTTCTGGAGCGCCACCGGGCCAGCCGGCGCAACCGGCTGGGCATGCGCTACCCCGCTCAGAACAAAGAGCAAAGGGAGTAGGTATTTAAAAGTAAACGGCATAAGAGGAGATATGGCTACAAGCTGTTGGCAACAGGGACTAAGGGGCCTCAGTTGAGTTTGGAATACTCCAGACGCAATTCACGGGTTTGCTCCCCTTGAACAAAGTTGATTTGACGGCCTGCGACGCTCTTTAGCGTCCAGCCACCGATTGACTCATTAAAGTTGACACGGCGCACCCGTCCTTCTATGCGGGCCAGAATGCCTCCTTTGCTGCCAGAAAAAATACCATATATTTGTATGCCAATAAAGGGATCGGGTGGCGCCGGTGGTGGTGGTGGTGGTGGTGGCCGACGATCGGGCGCAAAAAGCGGGCGCTCCTGTATGCTTGCGTATGATACCGCTGCGGCAGTGCTGCGACTTTCAGACAGCGGGTTGACGGGGGCCTTGATGTCTGGCGCGATGGCGACGGGCGCCGCCCAGGAGACGTTGCGCCATTGCCCTTGCTCATCGAGCCACAGGCTGGCCAAACCCGCACTGAACACAATGACCAGCAGCACAAGCAGGCGCACTGGCGTGTAGATTCTTGTCATAGGCGGACCCGAAAAACCGAGAAGACAAACTGCCCTCCGATGCGCTGAACGCTGGCCGGGCGTGCCCCGCCAACGGTTTGCAACAGCATGCTGTCAATCAGTATCACTGGGGACTGGTCCGCCAGGCGCCCCAGCGCGGCCTGGACGTCCGTCAAGGTGCCCTCCGCCCGTAAGCTGATGGAGATCCGGTCAAAATCTCCCTCGGCCTTTCCAGGCGAAATCTGGATGCTGATGACGTCCAACCGACTGTCGGCAAACAGGCTCCGAATGCGCTGCTGCGCGTCGTTGCCCGTTTTGGCTAGGTCTTGCGTGGCAGGAAACGCCATTTGCAGTAGCAATTCTTTGGCTTTGGCATCCATCGCCTGCATATCGGCCTGTCGTTCCAGCAACCCCTGTAGTCGGGCGTATCGCGGTTCCAGATCCGCCAAAATACCTTGCGCGCGGTCATGCTTGGCCCACGTGGTATACGAGGCAAAAACCACTAACCCCGCCAGCACCAACACGGTCAGCGATTGGAAGAGCACGACACGGTTAAAAGCAATTCGCCTCATTTGGGAGGGGCACTTACGGCCGGATTCAGCGTAAATTCAATGGCAAACTGTTCACGCAGGGCTCCCGGGTTCTTGCTGGCCGGGGTTGGAGCGGTGACGTTACTGATGCCGGGGGTGGCGTCGAGCTGCTTCATGAGCACGGCGGCATTGGCGGTTTGCCCAGTCAGGTTGACTTTGGTCCCTTGCACCTGGATCGTCCACAGGTAGGTGTCATCGGGCAGCACATCGGTCAGGAGTTTCATAACCTGCAGCGGCAGCACAGGCTTGCCAATGAACGCAGCCAAACCATTGATCATGCCGGTGGTACGCGCTAGCGATTCGCGATGACTGACAACTGGCGCCACTTTCTGATGCAGTGCTGACATGGCCAACTGGGCCTGCTGCGTACGCAGGTACAGCTGTGCACTGGGGGTGACGCCAATAGCCGCGATGAGCGCTAGGACCAGCAGGGCCAGCAAGGCACTGCCCCACCGCCAAGCCACACCGTAACGCAAACGACGCGTCTCGCCAAAGCCTGCAAGCATCAAAAACCCGGCGCCCTCGCTTCGGGAAAGCCACACCTCCGGGAGCAATGCCTGGGTCTCTGGATAGACCTCGCCCATGTGGCGGGCAATCAGCTTACGTGAGGTTAGCGAAATGTGCACCTTCAGGGTGAGGTTGTCTTGTGGTGCTGCCTCATGCACCCACACGAGATCGGTGGGGTCAAACGGGCTAAGGCTTTGCAATTCGAGGCCGAGTGCTGCCAACAGGTCAGTGGACTGTAGTCGCGGCAGGCTCAGGGTGCGACGCAGCAGAAGGCTCTCGGGAAGGAGAACCGCGTCAAACCGTGCAGTGCGCAGTGCCACCTCGTCCTGACTGGGCGCAGCCGCCATGTTGTAGATAACGGCCTTGTCACCCGCAGGCAGCCACAAGCGCACGGCCGACTTGGGCCACAGCCATGACAGGACGGGCCAGTTGAGCATGCCCCGCCATGCCAGAAGCAGGTCTCGCCCAGGCAATCCAAGGTCTACGCCGAAGAGGCGGGTTTGATTTGGTGTGACGGCCATACAAATAGAGGGGCTCAGCCACCCGACAGAGTAGCACGCGACACTGTTTGTTGTTTGCCGATTACGCGCCATGGCAGACCAGAGCGGGGATCAACAGCCCAGTAGACGAGCCAGGATTTTTGAAGAAACCCGTCACTCGGTAGTGCTACTTGGGTTTGCAAACGCAGGGTACTGGATGATGCCATGTCGACAAGCTCGGGGTCAATGAAGGAAGTGTCCAAGGCCTTGGCATCCGCATTGCGTTGGGCAGTCAAGGTGGCTGCCCTAGCCATGTTTCCGCCTGTCAAGATTTGAATAACCCCCTGCGGGGCAGCGAGCACATTGACCCGCCCGGTACCATTTCGAAGGTCCGCGGTTACGAATTCGGCCAGACTAGCATAAAGATTGTAGGTCATTCCCGGAACCTGAAGCAAGTCTTCAGTGGCGTCAAAATTTTGCTGGACTCCATTTGCATTTTTAGCTTGCCGCGTTTGCTGTGTGGACTGGGCCAGAATTTGCGCCTCGTGCTGGCTGAGCGCCGCCGCATAGCGATACATTTCTGCCAATAATTTTACGGGCGCCGAGTTGATGTCGATGAGCCCATTGAGCGGCAAGACTGAAACCGTGCTGTCTTCGTCTTCGAATTTGACCATCAATTCTTGCGGGTTACGGCCCGGTTCACTGGGGGACGTTTGCATATTTTGCAAAGCAAGCAAAATGAATGCATCAGCCTTTGTACTAGCAAGCAATATTTGTCGCTGCATGCCAGCCGCTTTTATCTCGTTGCGCACCATTTGGACGATACCAGTGACAGCAAGCCCCATGGCGGCGACCACCCATAAGACGGCCAGCAAGGCCATGCCGCGCCGAGGGACGCTGTGGCGCTTCATCGTGACCCACCACCAAACGTCGTGCGGCTGAAACTATTGTCTCCACCCGGCAAGGCGTACAAGGCCGTGGCGAGCGGAAATACGCTGCCGCTGGCAGAGTATGCCGTGACTCGCACATGCTCAGGAAGAGCGTCGGCGACTGGCCAACCGTCTTGCCATCCTCTGGGCCAAGGCTCTGCCAAGCTGCGAGTTTGCGGGGGCAACCCCTGGGCCTGCACTGCTATTTTGGTGATGTCCCGCAGTAGCACACGCGAGTCTGCGCTGAGCCAGTTGGGCATCAGTGCATCCGGGTTCCAGGGCGCGTAGCGCAACACCAATGCCTGCTCCGCACCGACATCTTCGACCGCCAGTCGAAAGAAATGGCGCCCACCAACGTCCGGCCGCGCGGGCAGAATGCCCACCCAGGTCAAGCTTTCGCCGGTGGCCGCAAAGGGAATCACCTTTTTGCCGGATGCTCCCGGTGCATCCATCGCAACAGACGAGACACGGTTCAATGTTTGCTGCAAAAACGTGCGCGCCACGCGAATTTGATCGAGTCGGTCAAGTTGTCGATCAATCCGGGTCTCAGTCTGCCCCATCGTGCGCAAGGCCGAGAGCAGGCCGAGCAAAATGACAGACAGCAGAACCATGACAACGAGCATTTCAAGCAGCGTGAACCCTCTGTCCGCAGGCACCATGGCGTGTTGCCTCATCGAAGCACCTCGCTGGGCTGGGGTTTGCGCTGGGGCATCAGGGTCACAACGTCCAGTTCGCCCGGGCGCAAGCGCGCGTTCCAACGGATGGCAAGCCGGACTTCATGCAACGGCACCGCCTGTCGCGCGACGTTATCGCTGTAAGGGCGGCTACGCACGCGCCACGTGTATCCGTCTTGCTCGCCATCTTCATTCCAGCCCTCAGCTAACAGGCTGTTGCGACTGGCAAACAGTGATTCGGCCAGCCAAACTGCGCGCTCCGCCTGCGCAGTTTCCGACAAATTACGGACGCTGCCACCGGCGACACGGTAGATCATCCCCAGTGACATGGCCATGATGGCGAAAGCTACCAGCATTTCTAGTAAAGAAAACCCCCGCTGCCTCATGGAATACCGGGTTCTTGGGTGACTTGGCCTGTGAGCCAGTCAACACGTATACGCACACCGCCGCCCGATTGCCGAAGCAACTCAAGGGTGCCGCCGTTGGACCCCCCATCTGGCAAGAAAGCAATGATTGCCTGTTGGCGTATGTCTGCAAGTGCGTTGGTTCCAACCGTGGCTTTGAGTTCCAGCGAGGCTGGCAAGGTCCTGGGCGGCACGCCCTCAATGCCAAATTGGCGGTCTGACACATTGACCTGGAAACGAACCATTTGCTTGTAGACCAAGGCTTGCTGCCGGGCCTGGCGCAGATCGACAATTACGGCACGCACGGTGTCGCGATATTGGCTACCGTCACGAAACCGAACCAATGCCGTGGGCGCCAAACCGACCAGCAGCGCGCCAATGGCCATGACGACCAGTAACTCGATGAGCGTAAAACCCCACTGCTCCGTCCGACACGGATTGGAGTTGATACGGCTTGGACCGTCAGTGCTTGTTGCGAATGTCGGCGTTTTCACCATCGCCGCCCGGAGCGCCATCGGCTCCAAGAGTCAAGATTTCAAATTCACCGTTGCCGACTGGCCCTTTGTAGGCATAGGGCTTGCCCCATGGATCGTTGGGCAGCCCACCCTTGAGGTAGGGACCGTTCCAACCACTGGCCGACGCGGGCTTGGCTACGAGAGCATTAAGCCCTTCTTCGGTGGTAGGGTAGCGCCCGGCGTCGAGCTTGTAAATTTCGAGGGATTTTTCAAGGTCGGTGATTTGCAATGCAGCCGTCTTGGACTTGGCTCCGCCAAGCAAGTTCATAACACGCGGCCCCACCAAACCCGCCAAAAGCGTGAGAATAACCAAAACTACCAATAGTTCGATCAGGGTGAAGCCTTTGTTCCGCCGAACATTAAGCGACACTGGGGAGAAGATTGGACTCATTAGAGGGAGGGATCAGGCAAGCTTGAGGAAGGCGGATTATAGCCTTAGGCCGCAAGATCGTTGACCGACAGAATGCCCAGCATGATGGACACAATGATGGAGGCGATGAGCATGCCCAAGATCAAGATAAGCACGGGTTCTAACAAAGTCAGCATGCGTTTGATGCCAGTTTCCACGTCACGGTTAAAAATGCGGGCAAGCTCCAGCAGCATGGGGCCCATGCGGCCAGTTTCCTCGCCCACCTTGACGAGATTAATTGCCAGCGGTTCAAAAATGCCGCTTGCCTCCAGGGCGTCAACCACTTTCCAGCCGTCTTTGACTTTAGGAATGACACGCTCCAATGCATCGCGCAGTTTGCCGTTTCCGACAGTCTGCGTTGCAATATGAAATGCCGACAGCAGGGGCACGCCGTTGCCCAGTAAAGTGCCCAGGGAGCGGGCAAACAGTGTCAAGTCGTATTTGAGCATCAGCGTCCCCAAGAGGGGCAGGTGCAACGCGCGTGCTTGCCACCATTGGCGTCCTTTGGGCGAACGCAGCCACATGCGGGCCAACCAGAACACCAGCACCAAGCCGAGCCCGATGAAGACTCCGTATTCGGTAAAAACGTGCCCTATTGACATGATGAGTCGTGTCGGCGCCGGAAGGGCATCGCCCATTTCCTTGAACAGGGATTCAAACTGCGGCACAACAAAGCCCAGCATGGCGACGACCGAGAGCACGGCGACACTGAGCAGAATGGCAGGGTAAATGGCAGCGGAAACAACGCTTTCACGCAGGGCACGCAACCGCTCAAGGTGCTCATTCAAGCGCTCAAGCACGGTGCCGAGTTGGCCGCCCGCTTCACCAGAGCGGACCATGTTCACATAAAAATCGCCAAACTGCGCCGGGTGCTTGGCAAGGGCGCGGCTAAAGGGAACACCGCTTTTGACATCGTCAAGAATGGCCTGGGTCATGCCCGTCATGGCGGGTTTGGCATTCATGCCGATCAGGACGCGCAAAGCGTTGTCAAGCGAAAGCCCGGCCTTCAGCATGATGGATAGCTCGCCGGTCATAGCCAGTATGTCAGGCTGCGTAACGGGCTTTGATCTGAGACGTTTGCCAGGGCGTGCAACCACGTACTGCTTGCCGTCCGCGGATGGGGCCGGACCTGGGAAGGCAGCGCCATGGGTTTCGACCACGGACAGGGGCGTCAGTTGCTGGGCACGGAGTTGTTGCATAGCCTGCGACAAGCCTGCGGCCTGCAGCTGCCCTTCAACGATTTGGGCGTCAGCTTGCGCCGCTCTCCAATGAAAATCAGGCATCGGTACTGTCTTGGGTGACGCGCAGCAACTCGTCGAGGCTGGTAATGCCCGAGGCGACCTTGCGCAGCCCATCCTCGTAGAGGGAACCCATGCCAGCTGATACCGCCTTGGCGTGCAACGAAGTGGCATCGAGACCGTCCAGCACACCGCGGCGCATGGTGTCGTCCAGAACCAGTAACTCATGGATGCCACAGCGGCCAGAATAGCCGGTCTGGCGGCAGTGGTCACACCCGACCGCCTGGTAGAGATGCGTAGGCGAGAGCCCCATACGCTGGAGCCCGCTGGAGACGAGCAGGGCGGGGGCCAACGCGTAGGGTTGCTTGCAGTGATCACATAAGCGGCGCACCAGGCGCTGCGAGAGCACGCCGTTGACCGATGAGGTGATGAGGTACGACTCAATGCCCATGTCTTGCAGGCGCACGATGGCGCCAGCCGCAGTATTGGTGTGCAGAGTAGACAGCACCAGATGGCCGGTGAGTGCGGACTGCACAGCAATTTGTGCGGTTTCCTGGTCGCGCATTTCACCGATCATGATGACATCAGGGTCTTGCCGCAAAATAGAACGCAGGGCGCTTGCAAACGTCAAGCCAATCTGCTGGTGAACCTGAATTTGATTGACCCCCTGGAGCTGGTACTCGACCGGCTCTTCAACGGTGATGATTTTGTGCGCGTTGGCATCAAGCTTGGATAGTGCTGTGTAGAGCGTAGTAGTTTTGCCCGAGCCAGTTGGTCCAGTGATCAGCAAAATACCGTGGGGCTTGGCCAGTAGTTGGTTGAAACTGGCCAAGTTTTCAGGGGTCAGCCCCATGGACTCCAAGCTGTAGCGCACACTGGAGCGGTCGAGTACCCGCATGACAACGCTCTCGCCATGGACCGTGGGTATGGTGGACACGCGCAGATCGAGCTCACGACCCTTAACCCGTGTATTGATGCGTCCGTCCTGGGGCAGGCGGCGCTCCGCAATATCGAGGTGCGCCATCAGCTTGACGCGCGAGTTGACGGCCGCGCTGTGCTGGTTTGGGACCACTTCTGACATATAGATCGCACCGTCAACTCGGTAGCGCACGTGCAGGCCGTCGTCAAAGGGCTCAAGGTGAATGTCTGAGGCCCGCAGGTCGACGACCCTGCCAATGATCTGGTTCACCAGGCGAATGACTGGGGCTTCACTGGC
>CANNRR010000099.1 GCA_947508055.1 Burkholderiales bacterium | reverse complement strand
TTGTAGGTTCGATTCCTACTGCCCCTGCCACCCGGTTGCAGTAAAACCGGTGGCACTCAGGCCCGCTACGCAGTAGTGGGCTTTGGCGTCTTGAGCAAGAGTAAGTTTGAATTGAATCAGAAACGCAAGTAACAAGAAATATGGCCACGTCACAAATTCAAACCGTCAATGCAGGGGCGGACAAGGCCAAACTGGCCGCTGCTTCTGTCATGGTGGTGGTTGCGTTGGCTGGCTTTTATCTGCTTGATAAACAAGGCGCGTTGGTTCAATGGGCCGCTTTGCTGGTCGGCTTGGGTGTGGCGGTAGCAGTTTTCTTTACATCGGAAACGGGCAAGGAACTGGTCGCCTTTGGTCGCGATGCATGGCGCGAGGTCAAGAAAGTCGTTTGGCCTGCCCGTAAAGAGGCGATCCAGATTACCGCCTATGTATTTGGTTTTGTGTTGGTCATGGCGATGTTCTTGTGGCTTACGGACAAGACGCTTGAATGGCTTCTTTATGACTTGATTTTGGGGTGGAAAAAATAATGACTGATGTCGTAGAAACCCCGATGGTTGACCCTGTGGCCGCGCCAGTGGTCAATCCAGACTTGCGCTGGTATGTTGTTCATGCCTATTCGGGCATGGAGAAGGCGGTTGAACGCAATATCCAGGAGCGTATTACACGCACCGGCATGCAGAATAAGTTTGGTCGTATCCTCGTGCCGATGGAAGAGGTTGTCGAGGTTAAAAACGGCCAAAAAAAGACGACCGAGCGCAAGTTCTTTCCTGGCTATGTTCTGGTTGAGATGGTGATGGATGATGAAACCTGGCACTTGATCAAGCACACCAACAAGGTCACAGGTTTTGTTGGCGGCGCGAAGAACCGTCCAGCGCCGATTTCGGAAGCTGAAGTGCAAAAAATCGTTCACCAAATGCAGGAGGGCACTGAGAAGCCCCGGCACAAGGTTGAGTTCGTGGTGGGTGAATTTGTTCGCGTCAAGGAAGGCCCGTTCACCGACTTCAATGGCTCGGTCGAAGATGTGAATTACGAAAAGAGCAAGGTGCGGGTGGCCGTCACAATTTTTGGTCGTTCAACTCCGGTGGAGTTGGAGTTTTCGCAAATCGAGAAAACGTAATTCTTGCGGGTCAGGCCACTTGCGGAGCAAGGGGCTCTGACCCCGACTAGTGTGAGTATTTGTGGGTCAGACCACTCGCGCAGCGATGTGCTCTGACCCCAACCGAGTAGAGGTAGTTCGCATTTTTTGACTCGGTGCGAACAGTAGAGAAGAGTCTTTAACCCCGGGAAGCTTGGCCTGAATTGTTCAGCACCCAGGCGCTATTACCCGCAAGGAGAAATCATGGCGAAAAAAATCGTCGGTTTTGTCAAGCTGCAAGTACCAGCTGGTAAGGCCAACCCATCCCCACCCATCGGTCCAGCCTTGGGTCAACGTGGTCTGAACATCATGGAGTTCTGCAAGGCATTCAACGCGCAGACGCAAGGTGTTGAGCCAGGACTGCCTTTGCCTGTGGTGATCACGGCGTATGCAGACAAGAGCTTTACCTTCATCATCAAGACGCCGCCAGCGACCGTCCTGATCAAGAAGGCCATCAAGCTCGACAAGGGTTCGGCCAATCCGCTGAAGGACAAGGTCGGAAAGATCACCCGTGCCCAGCTCGAGGAGATCGCCAAGACCAAAATGAAAGACATGACTGCCGCCGATCTGGATGCGGCGGTTCGCACCATCGCCGGTACTGCCCGTTCCATGGGCGTGAATGTGGAGGGCGTGTAAATGTCCAATTTGACCAAAAAACAAAAGACACAAGTTGGCAAGATCGACAGCAACAAGCTGTATCTGCTTGCCGACGCGCTGGGTTTGGTGAAGGCATTCGCCACAGCCAAGTTTGACGAGTCGATCGACGTTGCGGTACAGCTCGGTATCGATGCCAAGAAGTCGGACCAGGTGGTTCGCGGTGCTGTTGTGTTGCCAAACGGCACCGGCAAGACCAAGCGCGTCGCGGTTTTTGCACAGGGTGCGAAAGCAGAAGAGGCGAAAGCGGCAGGTGCCGACATTGTTGGTATGGATGACCTGGCTGCCATGGTTAAGGCTGGCGATATGCCATTCGATATTGTGATCGCCGCACCCGATGCCATGCGTGTTGTGGGTACCTTGGGACAAATCCTGGGGCCACGTGGTTTGATGCCTAACCCGAAGGTTGGTACCGTCACGCCAGACGTTGCAACCGCCGTGCGTAACGCTAAAGCGGGTCAAGTGCAGTTCCGTGTCGACAAGGCCGGCATTGTGCATTCGACGATCGGTCGCCGCTCGTTTGAGTCTGACAAGTTGCAAGGCAACTTGGCGGCACTGGTGGATGCGTTGCAAAAGGCCAAACCGGCTTCGAGCAAGGGCGTCTATTTGAAGAAGGTTGCGGTTTCGTCGACCATGGGTGTGGGTGTTCGTGTAGATATCCAGTCCATCGCGGCGTAATTGCAAGAATTTGGGTGCCTCGAAAGGGCATCCGATGTGGTGGGCTGCTGGAGCCGAACGGTTTTAGCAGGCCATCCAAGACCGTTGGTGTGCAGCTTGTCTGTGCTTAATTAGTGGGTTGATGGGTTCGCCCAGAGGCTCTGACCAACGCAGATGGCGATCCCGCTGCAAATGGAATGTGAGTTCTATTGACAGTTGGTCGCTGCAATGTGGAGCGTAGCGTGGCGTGAGCCGCAAAGCGCAATTAAAGGAGTAGACCTTGAGTCTGAATCGCAGTGAGAAAGAAGCGGTCATCAGTGATGTGACCGGCCTCGCCGCTAAAGCTCAAACGCTCGTGATCGCGGAATACCGCGGCATCACGGTCGCTGACATGACCAAACTGCGCAGCACCGCGCGCAGCAACGGCGTGACCCTGAGTGTGTTGAAAAACACCCTGGCTCGCCGTGCTGTTGCAGGTAGCGCATTTGAAGTCGTATCCGACCAGATGACCGGTCCTCTGATCTATAGCTTTTCCGTTGACGCAGTGGCTGCCGCTAAAGTGGTGGCCGAGTTCGCGAAAACCAACGACAAGTTGGTAATCCGTGCTGGTGCATATGGCGGAAAAGTTCTGGACGTGAACGGCGTTAAGCAACTCGCAAGCATCCCTTCCAAGGAAGTGTTGTTGGCACAGTTGTTGGGCTTGATGCAGTCCCCCATTTCGCGTACAGCACGTGTGCTGGCCGCTTTGGCGACGCAACGTGGCGCTGGCGCAGCAGAAGCTGCTCCCGCAGAGGCAGTTGCGGCGTAAGCGCCCCTGTCTGTAGTAACCAAACTTGTTAGGAAATAGAAATGGCATTCGATAAAGACGCATTTTTGACCGCGCTGGATAGCATGACGGTCATGGAACTCAACGACCTGGTGAAAGCCATCGAAGAGAAATTTGGCGTGAGCGCTGCAGCTATGGCTGGCCCTGCTGCTGCTGCTGGCCCTGCTGCTGCTGCTGAAGAGAAGACCGAATTCAACGTCGTTCTGCTTGAGGCGGGTGCTCAAAAGGTATCGGTCATCAAGGCTGTGCGTGAAATCACCGGACTGGGCTTGAAAGAAGCCAAGGACCTGGTTGACGGCGCTCCCAAGAACGTCAAGGAAGGCATTTCCAAAGGGGATGCCGAGGCTGCTCTGAAGAAGCTGGTGGAAGCCGGCGCCAAGGCTGAGTTGAAGTAATCAACCTGTTTGTTTAGGCTGGGAGTTCCATCAAGGGCTCCCAGCCTTTGCCGCTTATAAGAGCGCACTAAAAAGTGGATGGAAACCATTTTTTAGTGTCTTCTGATTCGACTGCAGAAGATGCCTTGGAACGGGTTGTGTGCAATGCACAACTGTCCGCCAATGATTGGTAGTGGCCAATCGCCAAGAAGAGTTGAGCGTTTTGCTCGACACGACAGTCGCCTAGGACCCCCAGGATTCCTCAGTCTTTGCCCGGAGATCTAATGGCTTATACATACACTGAACGCAAGCGGATTCGCAAAAATTTCGGAAATCGCGATAGCGTACTCGAAATTCCATACCTGTTGCAAATGCAGAAAGATGCCTATACGGCATTTCTGCAAGCAGATGTTGCACCTAAGAGACGAACCGTCGAAGGTTTGCAGGCTGCATTTGAGGCGGCTTTTCCGATCGTCTCGCACAACGGCTTTGTCGAGATGAAATACCTGGAGTACGGGTTGGCCAAACCGGCTTTCGATGTACGCGAATGCCAGACCCGCGGCTTGACCTTTGCATCTGCTGTGCGCGCAAAAGTCCAGCTGATCATCTATGACCGTGAGACATCCACGTCGCAAAACAAGGTCGTCAAAGAGGTCAAGGAGCAGGAAGTCTACATGGGCGAAGTGCCGCTCATGACGGGAAAAGGTTCTTTCATCATTAACGGCACTGAGCGTGTCATCGTCTCCCAGTTGCACCGCTCGCCTGGCGTGTTTTTCGAGCATGACAAGGGCAAGACCCATAGTTCGGGCAAGTTGCTGTTTTCCGCACGCATCATTCCTTACCGCGGTTCCTGGCTCGATTTCGAGTTTGACCCCAAGGATTTGCTGTACTTTCGCGTCGACCGTCGCCGCAAGATGCCGGTCACGATTTTGCTCAAGGCCATTGGCTTGACCAATGAATCGATCCTGGCCAACTTCTTTGTCAACGACAACTTCCGTTTGATGGACAGTGGTGCCCAGATGGAATTTGTGGCGGAACGTCTGCGAGGTGAGGTTGCCCGTTTTGATATCACCGACAAGAGTGGCAAGGTGGTGGTCGCGAAGGACAAACGTGTGACCGTGCGCCACACCCGCGAGTTGGAGCAGTCGGAAACTACACATATCAGCGTCCCGGAAGACTTCCTGGTTGGCCGCGTCGTAGCCTGTAATGTGATTGATGGTGACACGGGCGAGATCGTGGCCAAGGCCAACGAAGAACTTACCGAAGCCTTGCTCAAAAAACTGCGTTTGGCCGGTGTGCAGGATCTGCCTTGCATCTACACCAACGAACTTGACCAAGGCGCCTACATCTCGCAAACATTGCGCACCGATGAAACGGTGGACGAGTTTGCGGCGCGGGTTGCCATCTACCGCATGATGCGTCCTGGCGAGCCACCAACAGAAGACGCGGTGCAGGCCCTCTTCCAGCGCCTGTTCTACAACCCCGACACCTACGATCTGTCTCGTGTTGGACGCATGAAGTTCAATGCCAAGATGGGTCGGGCGGAGTCCACCGGTCCCAAGGTGCTGACCAACGAAGATATCCTGGCAGTGGTCAAGATTCTGGTGGATCTGCGCAATGGCCGTGGTGAAGTGGATGATATCGATCACTTGGGCAATCGCCGCGTGCGTTGTGTTGGTGAGTTGGCAGAGAACCAGTACCGCACTGGCTTGGCCCGGATCGAGAAGGCTGTCAAGGAGCGCTTGGGTCAAGCTGAGCAAGAGCCCTTGATGCCGCATGACCTGATCAACAGTAAGCCCATTTCGGCTGCTTTGAAAGAGTTTTTTGGCGCGTCGCAACTGTCCCAGTTCATGGACCAGACCAACCCGCTGGCAGAAATCACCCATAAGCGTCGTGTATCGGCTCTTGGCCCAGGTGGTCTGACTCGTGAGCGTGCTGGCTTTGAAGTGCGTGACGTGCACGTTACCCACTACGGCCGCGTGTGCCCAATTGAAACCCCTGAAGGCCCAAACATCGGCCTAATCAACTCGCTGGCTTTGTACGCCCGTTTGAACGAGTATGGTTTCATCGAAACACCATACCGCCGGGTTGCCGACAGCAAGGTGACGAAGGAAATCGATTACTTGTCTGCCATCGAAGAAGGCAAGTACGTGATTGCCCAGGCCAATGCGACCTTGGACAAAGACGGCGTGCTGACTGGTGACTTGGTTTCCGCTCGTGAAAAAGGTGAGTCCATTCTGGTGGGTGCCGAGCGCGTTCAATACATGGACGTGTCTCCTGCTCAGATCGTGTCGGTGGCGGCTTCGTTGGTTCCTTTCCTTGAGCACGATGACGCGAATCGGGCATTGATGGGCGCCAACATGTCGCGCCAGGCCGTTCCTGTCTTGCGTCCGGAAAAACCGATGGTCGGAACCGGTATCGAGCGGGTGGCGGCCGTGGACTCGGGTACCGTGGTCGTTGCAACGCGTGGCGGCATGGTCGATTACGTCGATGCCACCCGCGTGGTGATTCGCGTGAACGACGCTGAAGCGCAAGCCGGTGAAGTGGGCGTAGACATCTACAACCTGATCAAGTACCAGCGCTCCAATCAAAACACCAACATTCATCAGCGCCCCATCGTCAAAAAGGGCGATAAGCTGTCCAAGGGTGATGTGATCGCCGATGGCGCTTCAACTGACTTGGGTGAAATTGCCATCGGGCAGAACATGCTGGTGGCGTTCATGCCATGGAACGGCTACAACTTCGAAGATTCGATTTTGATCAGCGAACGCGTTGTTGCCGAAGACCGCTACACCTCGATTCACATCGAGGAACTGGTGGTCATGGCGCGCGACACCAAGTTGGGTGCTGAAGAAATTACCCGCGACATTCCGAACCTGAGTGAACAGCAACTTAACCGGTTGGACGAGTCTGGCATCATTTATGTGGGGGCTGAAGTTTTGCCCGGTGACACGCTGGTTGGCAAGGTGACACCAAAGGGTGAAACGACGCTAACTCCAGAAGAGAAGTTGCTGCGCGCCATCTTCGGCGAAAAGGCCAGCGACGTGAAAGACACTTCGTTGCGTGTCGATCAGGGCTCTCAAGGAACCGTGATCGATGTGCAAGTTTTTACCCGTGAAGGCATCACCCGGGACCGCCGTGCCCAGCAGATCATTGATGACGAGCTCAAACGCTTTCGTCTGGATTTGAATGATCAGTTGCGTATTGTGGAAGATGATGCGTTTGACCGTTTGGAGAAACTGCTCGGTGGCAAGGTGGCCAATGGTGGACCAAACAAACTGGCCAAGGGCACCAAGATCGATAAGTCCTATCTGGCATCGGTGGACCGGTTTCACTGGTTTGATATCCGTCCGGCCGACGAGGATGTCGCAAACCAGCAGGAGAGCATCAAGAAGTCCAACGAGCAGACCCGCCACAGTTTTGATCTGGCTTTTGAAGAAAAGCGCAAGAAGCTGACACAAGGTGACGAGTTGCCCGCTGGTGTGCTCAAGATGGTCAAGGTGTACATCGCCGTCAAGCGCCGCTTGCAGCCTGGTGACAAGATGGCCGGGCGTCACGGCAACAAGGGTGTGGTCTCCAAGATCACGCCCGTGGAAGACATGCCTTACATGGCCGACGGTACGCCGGTGGACATCGTGTTGAACCCATTGGGCGTTCCGTCACGGATGAACATTGGGCAGGTTTTGGAAGTGCATCTGGGTTGGGCTGGCAAGGGATTGGGTCAACGGATCGGTGACATGCTGCAACGCGAAGCCGCGGCTGCAGAGATTCGTGGTTTCCTCGATCGCATTTACAACGGAACCGGTCGCAAGGAAGACCTTAATCAGTTGTCCGATGATGAAATCCGCAGCATGGCACAAGAGTTGACCAACGGCGTGCCGTTTGCCTCTCCGGTGTTCGATGGTGCTACCGAGCAGGAAATCGGCGACATGTTGCAGCTGGCCTTCCCTGAAGATGTAGCCAAGGCCAAGGGCCTGACTGCCGCGCGTACGCAGGCACAGTTGTATGACGGCCGCAGCGGGGATGCGTTCGAGCGCACCACTACGGTCGGTTACATGCACTACCTCAAGTTGCACCACCTGGTGGATGACAAGATGCACGCCCGTTCAACCGGTCCGTACAGTTTGGTTACCCAGCAGCCGTTGGGCGGTAAGGCCCAGTTTGGCGGACAGCGTTTTGGTGAGATGGAAGTGTGGGCTCTGGAAGCCTATGGCGCTTCTTACACCTTGCAGGAAATGCTCACTGTCAAGTCCGACGACGTGCAGGGTCGTACCAAGGTATACGAGAGCATCGTCAAGGGCGAGCACTCCATCGAAGCCGGCATGCCGGAATCGTTCAATGTGTTGGTCAAGGAAATTCGTTCCTTGGGCATCGACATCGAACTTGAGCGTAACTAAGCGTGAGACCTTGCGGGGCAGACCAATGCGCAGAGCGCTGAGATCTGTCTTCAACTGAATAAGGATTAAGGAAATTCCATGAAATCATTACTCGATCTGTTCAAGCAGTTCACGCCCGATGAGCATTTTGGCGCCATCAAAATCGGCATGGCTTCGCCCGAGAAGATCCGTTCGTGGTCTTTTGGCGAAGTGCGCAAGCCTGAAACCATCAACTACCGCACCTTTAAGCCTGAGCGTGACGGGCTTTTCTGCGCCAAGATTTTTGGACCCATCAAGGACTACGAGTGCCTGTGCGGTAAGTACAAGCGCCTCAAGCATCGCGGTGTTATTTGCGAGAAGTGCGGCGTTGAAGTTACACAGACGAAAGTTCGCCGTGAGCGCATGGGTCACATCGACCTGGCGGCACCCTGCGCGCACATCTGGTTTCTGAAGTCCCTGCCTAGCCGTTTGGGCTTGGTGCTGGACATGACTCTGCGCGATATTGAACGCGTGTTGTACTTCGAAGCCTATGTCGTCACTGACCCCGGCATGACACCGCTGAAGAAGTTCAGCATCATGTCGGAAGACGATTTCGATGCCAAGTTCAAGGAATACGGCGACGAATTCCAGGCAAAGATGGGCGCTGAAGGCATCAAGGACCTGCTGCAAAGCATTGACATCGAAGGGTCCATCGAGAAATTGCGCAACGACCTGACCGGCTCGGAACTGAAGATCAAGAAGAACGCCAAACGTTTGAAAGTCTTGGAAGCGTTCAAGAAGTCCGGCATCAAGCCCGAGTGGATGGTGCTGGATGTGCTGCCCGTGTTGCCACCGGACCTGCGTCCTCTGGTTCCTCTGGATGGTGGCCGCTTTGCGACCTCTGATCTGAATGACCTCTATCGCCGCGTGATCAACCGCAACAGCCGTCTGCGGCGTTTGCTGGAACTCAAAGCGCCTGAGATCATTGCTCGCAATGAGAAACGGATGCTGCAAGAAGCCGTGGACAGCTTGCTGGACAACGGCCGCCGCGGCAAGGCCATGACCGGCGCCAACAAGCGCGCTCTGAAGTCTTTGGCCGACATGATTAAGGGTAAATCAGGACGTTTCCGCCAGAACTTGCTTGGCAAGCGCGTCGATTACTCGGGTCGATCAGTGATTACCGTGGGTCCGACTCTCAAGTTGCACCAATGCGGTCTGCCCAAGTTGATGGCTTTGGAATTGTTCAAGCCCTTCATCTTCGCGCGCCTGGAAGCTATGGGCATTGCCACCACCATCAAGGCTGCCAAGAAGGAAGTCGAGTCCGGTACGCCTGTTGTTTGGGACATCCTGGAAGAGGTGATCAAAGAGCACCCCATCATGCTGAACCGTGCGCCTACGCTGCACCGTTTGGGCATTCAGGCCTTTGAGCCCATCTTGATTGAAGGCAAAGCCATTCAGCTTCACCCCCTCGTTTGTGCGGCCTTCAACGCCGACTTCGACGGTGACCAGATGGCCGTTCACGTACCCTTGTCGGTGGAAGCGCAAATGGAAGCCCGCACCTTGATGCTGGCATCCAACAACGTGCTCTTTCCTGCCAATGGTGAGCCTTCCATCGTTCCATCGCAGGACGTGGTGCTGGGACTTTATTACACGACCCGTGACCGTATCAACGGCAAGGGCGAGGGACTGATCTTCTCCGACACCGGTGAAGTGCAGCGTGCCTTCGATGCCGGTGAGGTCGAGTTAAACGCACGAATCAATGTGCGTTTGACCGAGTACACCAAGGATAAGGAAACGGGCGATTTCATTGCCTCTACCAAACTTTGGGAAACTACCGCCGGTCGCGCGCTGCTGTCCGAAATTCTGCCAAAGGGTTTGCCTTTCTCCAACATCAACAAGGCGTTGAAGAAGAAAGAAATTTCGAAGCTGATCAATGTTTCCTTCCGCAAGTGCGGTTTGAAGGAGACTGTGGTTTTTGCCGATAAATTGCTTCAAGCCGGTTTCCGTTTGGCAACCCGGGCCGGTATTTCCATCTGTATCGACGACATGTTGGTGCCGCAGGAAAAGCATGCCATCATTGCCCGGGCACAGAAAGAGGTTAAAGAGATCGAGCAGCAGTACGTCTCCGGTCTGGTGACCTCGGGTGAGCGGTACAACAAGGTGGTCGATATCTGGGGCAAGTCTGGCGATGAAGTCTCCAAGGTCATGATGGCCAAGCTGTCCAAGGAAATGGTTACTGACCGGCATGGAAACCTTGTTCAACAGGAGTCGTTCAACTCCATTTACATGATGGCCGACTCAGGCGCCCGGGGTTCCGCAGCCCAGATTCGCCAGGTTGCCGGTATGCGGGGCCTGATGGCCAAGCCCGATGGCTCCATTATTGAGACACCGATTACCGCCAACTTCCGTGAAGGTCTGAACGTTCTGGAGTATTTCATTTCCACGCACGGCGCACGTAAGGGTCTGGCCGACACGGCGTTGAAAACCGCTAACTCCGGCTACTTGACACGTCGTCTGGTGGATGTGACGCAAGACTTGGTTGTTACCGAACAAGACTGCGGTACGCACGGTGGTTATCTGATGCGCGCCATTGTTGAGGGTGGTGAAGTGATTGAGTCCCTGCGCGACCGTATTCTGGGGCGCACTGCTGCCGACGATGTGTTGCACCCAGAGAATCGCTCCGTGCTGGCACTCGCTGGTGCCATGCTGGACGAAGACTTGATTGAGGAACTGGAACTTGCCGGTGTTGACGAAGTTAAAGTACGCACCGCGCTGACCTGTGAAACACGGTTCGGCATTTGTGCCAGGTGCTATGGACGTGACTTGGGCCGCGGCGGATTGATCAATGGTGGTGAAGCGGTCGGCGTGATTGCGGCCCAGTCCATCGGCGAACCCGGAACTCAGTTGACCATGCGGACATTCCACATCGGTGGTGCAGCATCCCGTGCCGCCATTGCGTCGAGCGTGGAAGCCAAGTCCAACGGCAATATCGGTTTCAATGCCACCATGCGCTACGTGACCAACAGCAAAAAAGAGTTGGTCGTGATTGCGCGTTCTGGCGAAATCATCATTCACGACGAGCATGGCCGTGAGCGCGAACGACACAAGGTGCCGTATGGTGCCATTCTGACCGTGAAGGCAGACCAGGGCATCAAAGCTGGCGCCATTCTGGCCAATTGGGACCCACTGACCCGCCCCATCATTACCGAGTTCGCCGGCAAGGCCCACTTTGAGAATGTGGAAGAGGGGTTGACGGTTGCCAAGCAAGTCGACGAAGTGACCGGTCTGTCCACTATGGTGGTTATCGACCCCAAGCGGCGCGGAGCGGCCAAGGTTGTGCGTCCACAAGTCAAGCTCATCGATGCATCGGGTAACGAAGTCAAGATTCCGGGCACCGATCACTCGGTAACCATCGGCTTCCCGGTCGGTTCCCTGATCCAGGTGCGTGATGGTCTGGATGTAGGCCCTGGCGAAGTGCTGGCCCGTATCCCGATCGAAGGTCAGAAGACTCGAGACATTACCGGTGGTTTACCGCGCGTAGCCGAGTTGTTCGAGGCACGCACGCCCAAGGATAAGGGGACACTGGCGGAAATCACAGGAACGGTATCGTTCGGCAAGGAGACCAAGGGCAAGATCCGCTTGCAAATTACCGACCCGGATGGCAAGGTCTGGGAGGATCTGGTCCCGAAGGAAAAGAATATGCTGGTTCACGAAGGGCAGGTGGTCAACAAGGGTGAGAGCGTTGTGGACGGCCCAGCCGACCCGCAAGACATCTTGCGCTTGCTGGGTTCGGAAGAACTGGCGCGCTACATCGTTGACGAAGTGCAGGACGTTTATCGTTTGCAGGGTGTGAAGATCAACGACAAGCATATCGAAGTGATTGTTCGGCAGATGCTGCGCCGTGTGGTGGTCGAAAACGCGGGCGACTCCAGCTACATCAATGGGGAACAAGTTGAGCGCTCTGAAATGCTCAACACCAATGATGCGCTGCGTGCCGCAGGCAAGATTCCAGTCGCCTTCACCAACTTGCTGTTGGGTATCACCAAGGCGTCCCTGTCGACTGACAGCTTCATCAGCGCGGCTTCCTTCCAGGAAACCACCCGCGTGTTGACTGAAGCGGCGATCATGGGCAAGCGCGACGAACTGCGTGGCTTGAAGGAAAACGTGATTGTGGGTCGATTGATTCCCGCAGGCACGGGCCTGGCCTATCACGAAGCACGCAAAGTGCGCGAGAGCATGGATGATGCTGAGCGCCGCGCGATCGCCGATGCGGAAGCGGCTGAACTGGCCGGAGACGCAGAGCTGGTAGCTGAACAGCCCGGCGCAGTTGGTCTTGCCGATTAACGTCGAGTCGCTATACTAAGCGTAGCGCCCCAAGCCCAGTTTACGGGGCTTGGGGTTTTTTTTATTCCAGCGTCCCTACAACCTGGGGATGGGACGCGCAGGAGATACATGAGCGGCTCGCTATTGCTGTGGACATTGCTGGCGCTACACCTCTTTTGGGGTGTGGGCTTGTACAACCGGCTGATGCGCATGCAGGCGCGGGGGTTCAGCGCATTTGGGTCAGTTGAAAAACATTTGCGTGAATATGCTGACCTGACTGCGAGGCAGATGAAGAAGTTCCAAACTGGGTTGGATGATGTGATGTTTGTGCAGCCCGGCAAACCCCAGCCCGAGTGGGAGGCAGTTCTGTCCGCGCTTGAGGTGCTTGACCACGCGTTGAAAGGCGCCCGTGCAACGCCGTTGGCCATTGAACCGCTGGCCGGCTTGGCACAGGCCATGGGCGCATTGCGGCAAGTCTGGGATAGTTTGCAAG
>CANNRR010000098.1 GCA_947508055.1 Burkholderiales bacterium | reverse complement strand
TGAACTTGTTCATCTGCTTGGTCGGGCGGTCCTTGACTGCTACGATGACTTTCCACGAGTCCTTGGTTTCCTTGAAGCTGTACTCAGGTGGAATGTCCGGTGTCGTTTGGATGTACTTGGACATCAGCGTGATTTCTTCCTTGGTGAGAATGTCATCAAAGTTCACCATGCCGCCTTCGGTGCCATAACCGATAATTTTTTCCAGACGGTTTTGACCCAGCTTGAGCGTGCCCCCCTCTTGCATGGAACCATCTGGCAACTTCTTGCTCCAATGGGGTTCCAGATTCTTGCCGGTAGCACCCTTGCGCAGCACGCCATGGCAGCCGGCGCAACGCTCAAAGTAGATTTTTTTGGCAGCCGTTTTTTCGGCCGCAGTCAATGTGGGTTGATTCGCGCTATCTTGGGCAAAAGCAGAAAACCCCCAAGTGGTTAGCAGTACAGCGGCAACTCCAGCCAGTCGTAAATTTTTCATTTAAATAGTTCCTAATTGATCGAGCTTTAGACCGAGCACCCCGTCTATCAGAGTGCGTTCGCTGTTAGCTTCTATGCCCTTGTTGCGAACACAGGTATGGTCTGGTAAACCCGGTCACAAAACATTAACTTACATCAATTTTTGCATAAGATCGCTCACATTGGTTCGGGTTAATACTGAATAATCGCCGCCACACACTGTTAACCAAGAGTAATTACATGACGTGCATCAAGAGTTTTCCTGTATTCAACACACATCCGGTCGCCGTTGCGGTTGGGCTAGTTTGCCTGTCCCTTGGTCAGGTCTACGCCCAGAGTGCGTCAGCCAATCTGAACTCGGTCGTTGTCAGCGGTTCGCGTAACGAACAACTGCGTGACGATTTGCCCATGTCCATGGATGTGTTGAGTGACAGAGATCTCGAAAGCAAGCAAATCGGCGATGTCAAGGACTTGGTCAAGGACATGCCCAATGTCTCGGTCAAGCATGCACCCGCACGGTTTACCGTGACGGGGGCCAGTAACTCGACCGGGCGCGATGGGAATGCCGGCTTCAGTATTCGAGGGTTGGGTGGTAACCGCGTGCTGATGCTGGTGGATGGCACGCGTGTCCCCCGCAGCTATGTCAACGGAAACAACGCTTTTGGGCGCGATGCTTTGTCTCTGGATCTGATCAAGAGGGTGGAACTGGTGCGCGGCCCCAGTTCGGTTCTGTACGGGTCGGACGGGCTTGCCGGTTTGGTTAACTTTGTTACCTTTGAGCCGCTGGATTTTCTGACGACATCCGACAAGGAAGCCAAGGCCCTTGGTGGGCGCATCGCCGGCAGTTGGAGTGGTGATGACGATGGCTTTAATGTGGCTGCGACGGTCGCCGGGGCTGTCAGTGAGGACGTGCAATGGTCGTTGACCGGAACATCACGTAGTGCCAGTGCCTTGAGCAACATGGGTACTAACGACGCGCCCAACGTGAACCGCACCCGACCCAACCCCCAAACCAACCGTGGCGACTCACTGCTGGGTAAATTGGTGCTGCGTCCCGATGCCGCACAAAGGCACGTGTTGACGTTCGAGCATGTGGGCAAGAGCTCAGATACGGATCTGTTGTCCAGTCGGGCCGCCATCTTGCCAGCCCCAACGACTACTGCCACGAAAGCATTGGTGGCGGGCGAAACCGACCGGGACACCTTGCGCCGTGACCGATTGACCTGGGATGCACGGTATGTTCTGGACTCGCCGTGGGCTGACCAGGTGCAGACACTGGTGAGCCTGCAAAACTCGGACGCACAGGAAAACGGCCGCACTTTGCGAAATGACGCAGGTGTTCGCGTGCGCGATACCTCCTACAACGAGCATGCCGTGCAGGCAAACGTGCAGGCGAGCAAGTCCTTGGTGGTGTCGGACCAGTGGTCGCAGAAGCTGAGTTATGGCCTAGATCTGGCCAGTACAACGGTTACGAGCTGGTTTGGGGGATCTGACCCTGCTCCCTTGGCAGCCTATGTTCCCAAGAAGTATTTCCCTGATGCGCGTGATAGCAACGCGGGTCTGTACGCACAAAGCGAGTTTGCAAGCGATCACTGGAGCATCACACCCGGACTGCGGATTGAGCGCTTCGCGGTGGACGTTGTCAGTCAGGATGGCTATGCGCCACCGGCTACCACGCCAGGTGTTTCCATTTCTGGTACAAACACCTCACCCAAGCTGGGTGCGCTGCTGCGTGTGACGCCGCAGTGGAGCATCTATGGCAATTACGCCAGCGGATTTCGAGCCCCCAATGCGGCGCAACTCAATGGTTTCATCGACCCGTCACCGGGTGTCAATGCGCGGCTGCTACCTAACCCCGATTTAAAGCCGGAAACCAGCAGAAATATTGAGCTGGGACTGCGCGGCAGACTGCAGGGTCTGAGTCTGGATGTAGCCGCGTTTACCGGCGACTTCAAGCAGCTGATTGTGGACAAGAAATTTCTGGGTGGAACCAACACCGTGAGCGACCCCAACGTTTTTCAAACCATCAATGTGGACAATGCCACTATTTGGGGTTTCGAGGTCAAGGGCAATATGGACTGGGGCACTTCGGGTGATGGAAAGTTCAGCACGCCGTTTGCTTATGGCAGGACCCGGGGGCAAGACAACGGCACCGGTTTGCCTTTGAACTCCATCGACCCGGCTATGGCCACACTGGGACTCAACTATGAAGCTGCTGCCTGGTCGTTGCGTGCGGATATGCGCTACCACGCCGCAAAGGATGCCACTGATGTGGACCCGACATCCGGTGTCAAAGCGGGCAGCACGCAGTTCACCAGCGTCCCGGCGGCCACTACGCTCGACATTACCGGCCAGTGGCGCATTCGCAAAGACCTGCGCCTGACCGCTGGCATTGTGAATGCCACAAACGTCAAGTACTGGCTATGGTCTGATGTGCAGGGCCTCACAACCGCCAACGCCATCACCCAGGCGGATGCCTATACCCAACCCGGTCGACACGTCAACCTGTCCATGGTTATGGACTTTTGACCGCAACCAGCCTGTTGCTAACTAAAGCCGCATAGGACTTGCGTACCCGGTCATTTCAAGGTAACCACGCCCGACCAGGCGCTGGTTGCTGTCCCATACTTCGCTCAGACCTTCCCAGTAAATGGCTCCGGTGGACGCGCGACTGTCCATCTCCTGGTTGTCGACCAGGGCACGCACCGTGTAAAAATCGGCTGGCGTGCGCACGACCCATTCCACAGGGTAATTGGCCTGGCTAATTGGGCTTTTCCAACTGCGCTGCGGCTTGAATACCACTTCTCCGGGTTGAAAGATAAAGAGTTTGTCCTGCGCCCGGAACGAGCCGCCGTCCCATACCGCATTGCCGCTTTTGTCCCGCAAACGGAATACGGTAAGCGCGCTGCCATCGAACAGGTTGATACCCATCCAATCCCAACCCACCGCCTGAGGTGGCATGATTTGCTGGCTCCATTCGTGATCCAGCCATGCCGTGCTGCTAGCACCTACTGCATAGCGTTTGCCCTGCAGGATCAGTTCGCCACGCACCTGCAAATGGGGCAGGCTGTAGTAGTGGCTGGTCTGCGCAGAATCCGGTCCTTTTTGGGACAAGCCATTTTTGCCTTGCAACAAAACGGGCTGACTGGTTGCCAGCGTCACCATGACTGAAAAGTCATTGGCGTTGATTCGCGCTTGTAAATCAGGCCCCTGGCGCCGCAGTGACCAGTCCCGTACCTGAATGTTGGTGTCCTGCGCGCTGGTCCACGCGCTGTCGTTGGGGTTTTGTCCGGGTTCTGCGCCGGATGACCTGGCCATGCGCTGGTCGTGCCATAACTTGCGCCCCTTCACATCCGTCAACGCGGCATGTGCGAATACAAGCTGGCGTGCAGCCAGGGCCGATTGCATGTTCTGGGTTTTTGGAACCCGGCTGCGAAAGAACGTGACCTGAAAGCCAAACGCAGCAGCAGCACTCTCGTCCATTGCGTAGCCGGTCACATACCACCATTCGATTGCCGAGTCAGGGTGAGCACCGGCGTCGCGTGGAAACACCAACGTCTTGTGTGGCACGGGCGTCGCGCCCAAATGGCCCGCCGCCGCGGCCCCTAAACCCGCAGATAGAAGGGTCCGGCGTGGCATCGCCGTTGGGTGTCGGATCAACACGTCTGAGCGGCGGCCATCGCGTGGTGCACCCATTGCTCCGATGGGGCACAGTCGCCCAAGGACTCGCTCACCCAGCTTGCGCAGTGGTAGTTCGGTAAATAGCGTTCACCCGCATCACACAGCAGCGACAGAATGGAGCCTTGTTCACCCGCTTGCCGCATCTCTTGGGCCAGCGTGAGCATGCCGATGAAGTTGGTTCCAGTGGATGGCCCCACTTTTCGTCCCAGCAATTGGGAAAGCGCACGCATCGCGGCCACCGAATCCACATCGGCAACCTCCAGCATGCGATCAACCAGCGTTCTGATAAAGCTGGCCTCTACGCGCGGTCGACCAATGCCCTCAATGCGAGAACCTTTCCCCGTGATGGAAGCATCACCCGTGCGGTGGTACTCCCCAAATACCGAGCCAGTGGGGTCGGGCACGCACACCTGCGTGGCATAGCGCTGGTAGCGAATGAACCGGCCCACCGTGGCACTGGTGCCGCCGGTGCCTGCACCCACCACCACCCAGCGCGGAATGGGGTGGCGCTCGCGCGCCATCTGGCTGAACATGCTTTGCGCAATGTTGTTGTTGCCGCGCCAGTCGGTTGCGCGTTCAGCGTAGGTGAACTGGTCCATATAGTGGCCACCAGTCTGTTGAGCCAGATCCTGCGCCTGCGCGTAGACCTCGGCTGGGCTGTCGACCAAATGGCAGCGCCCGCCATAGAACGCGATCTGCGCAATTTTTTCGGGTGAGGTGTTACGGGTCATCACCGCGATGAACGGTAGTCCCAGCAGCCTCGCAAAGTAAGCTTCGCTGACAGCGGTTGATCCGCTGGAAGCTTCCACAATGGTCGAGCCCTCGCGCACCCATCCGTTGCACAGGCCGTACAAGAACAGTGACCGTGCCAGGCGGTGCTTGAGGCTGCCGGTGGGGTGGGTGGACTCGTCCTTCAAATACAGGTCAATCCCGTGGCGCGCAAATGCAGGCAGGGGCAACGGGATCAGGTGTGTATCCGCGCTGCGCAGGTAGTCGGCTTCAATCAGGCCAATGGCCTGGCTGAGCCAGTTCCCGGTGGTTTCGTTGAGATTTTGCATGTGGACCAACTTTACAAGATTTAACCTGTCTCAATACGCTCGACACGGGCGCAGCCCACAATGGTAGTGTCCTACCGCTTTCCAAGGTCGCCGGATGACTGTCAAGAATTTGAACCTTTGCTCCAACGTTATCGCTTCGGCTTGGCATACACCTGTAGTGTGGCTTGTCGCAGCGGCTTTGGGCGGCTGCGTGGTACAGCCAGCGACCCCGTTGGCATGGAAAGACGTGCCAGTTCCTGTTCGGTCGTCAGCTTCAGCCTCAAAACCCTTACCCGGTGAGTCGGCAGCAACACTCGCACAGTGGTGGCAACACTTCAACGACCCATTGTTGACTGCGCTGGTTTCGCAGGCTTTGCAGTCCAATACCGACGTCCGTTCTGCGCGGGCGGCACTGCAGCAATCGCGCGCGCTGCGCGATGGAAGGTCCGCCGGCATGGGTCCCGGCGTCAACGCTTCTGCATCAGCGCAGCGCAGCCGCTCGGGTGGCAACGACACCGCCGACTCCTTTCAGGCCGGGTTTGATGCGAGTTGGGAACCTGATGTGTTTGGCAGTCAGCGCAGTGCCCTCAACGCTGCAGAATCCGATGCGCAGGCTGCCCAAGCCAATCTGGCCCAAGTGCAGGTTTCCATGGCGGCAGAGGTGGCAGTGACCTATATTGATCTGCGTGGATTGCAGGCACGACTGGCCATCGCCCGCAGTAATCTTGCCGCGCAAATGGAGACACTTCAGATTGCGCGCTGGCGGGCACAGGCAGGTTTGGCTTCGTCGCTGGATGTTGAACAGGCGGTGGCCGCCAGTGAGCAAACTGGCGCCCAAATCCCTTCACTGGTAACCAGTTTGGCTCAGAACCTCAGCAGCCTGGCCGTGTTGACCGGGCAACCGCAAGCTGCCCTGCAAAGCAGCCTGTCAGCGGATATTGCGCGAGTGGGGCGTATTCCACAGGCTTCCGTGAACATCGCCTTGTCCTTTCCCGCGCAGACCCTGCGCCAGCGCCCGGATGTAAGCGCCACCGAGCACCGCGTCAGCGCTGCGCTTGCCCGGGTCGCGCAGGCTGATGCTGCACGCTACCCCAGCTTCCAGATTTCGGGGTCAATCGGTTTGCGCTCCCTGACTTTGGGCGCTTTGACCAATGGTGCCTCCTCGTTGCAATCACTCCTTGCCGGTATTTCGGTGCCGTTGTTTGATGGCGGTGCTGCGCGCGCTCAGGTTCGTGCCCAGGAGGCGGCACTGGAACAGGCACGCGTAGCCTATCAGGGCACGGTGCTCATTGCCCTGAAAGATGTGGAAGATGCGTTGGTTACCTTGCAGGGCAATACAGATCGGCTAACACGCTTGCACGCAGCCTCCGCTGCTGCTGCCAACGCAGACCTGCTGGCGCGCCAGCGCTATGCCAGTGGTTTGATCGATTTCCGTACCGTTTTGGATACCCAACGCACCTTGCTCTCCACCCAAGACGGTGTAGAGACCACCCGCGCGAGCCTGAGTGCTGACCATGTCCGCCTTTACAAGGCACTGGGCGGTGGCTGGGACCCTGAGGCAGACATTGAAACGCACTGATTTTCTACACACCATGACGAACCCAACCCCGCCTGTTGACACGCCCGCAAGTCCAACCGCTGTCGACTTGCAAGCCATTTTGGGTGATGTCCATGACCGCAGATGGTGGCAAATGCCGGCACTCTGGATTGCCGTCGCGGTGGCCGCGCTGCTGGCTGCAGGCCTGTTCTATTGGCAATCGCAAAAGAATACCAGCGCACAACCCGCCTACGTGACGGAAGTGGTGAAGAAGGGCAACCTGACTCTGACCGTGCTGGCCAACGGCACGTTGCAACCCACGCGCGCAGTCAACGTGGGCAGTGAACTTTCAGGTACCGTCAAGCGGGTACTGGTGGATGTGAATGACCGGGTCAAGAAGGGGCAGATTCTGGTGGCGCTCGACACCGCCAAGTTGTCCGACCAAGTGCTGCGTTCGCGTGCGTCCCTTGCCGCATCACTGGCGCAGCAGGCACTCAGTACTGCCACGCTGAAGGAAGCACAAGCCAACCTGGCACGGTTTGAAGAAGTTGCGCGACTCTCCGGCGGTAAGGTCCCGTCCGCCGCCGAACTCGACAGCGCCCGCGCCAATGTGGACCGGTCCGTGGCTGGCGAAGCCAGTGCCCGTGCCAATGTGGCCGAAGTCCGCGCCACCGTGTCGACTGACGAGACCAATCTGTCAAAAGCCTCGATTCGGTCACCCATTGAAGGCGTGGTTTTGACGCGCACGGTTGACCCGGGTAACGCGGTGGCAGCATCCTTGCAGGCCGTCACGTTATTCAGCGTTGCCGAAGACATTGCGCGGTTGCGGCTTGAAGTGAGTGTCGATGAGGCCGATGTCGGCTCTGTACAGGTTGATCAAAAGGCCAGCTTCACGGTTAGCGCATACCCGTCGCGCCGCTACCCGGCAAGAATCACGCGCGTGGCGTTTGGTTCCACCAAGACCGATAACGTCGTCACTTACACCACCTACCTGAATGTTGACAACAGCGACCTCAGCCTTCGCCCGGGCATGACAGCCGCAGCCACCATCGTCTCGACCGAGCGCACTGGGGTCTTGCTGGTGCCCAATACGGCCCTGCGTTTTACGCCAACCCAGGAAGTCGGTGGCACGGCACCTGCGGTGGCAGATTCGGGTGGCGGTGTGGTTTCCAAGCTGGTGCCGCGCATGCCCCGGCCCGGCGGGCGAAAGAGCGCTGGCGGTAGCGGCCTGCCCGCCAAGCAGGTCTGGATTCTTAAAGACGGTCAGCCTGTGGCGGTGGCCGTCAAACCCGGCATCAGCGACGGACGGATGACGGAAGTTTCCGGTGAAGGACTTCAAGAAGGTGCAGCCGTCATCACCGATCAACGCGCAGCAGGAGCTGATCAGTGAGCGAGCCGCTGATCCGCCTGCGCGGAATCACTAAAACCTATGGCCAGGGCGCCACGGCGCTGCAGGCGCTCAAAGGGGTGAATCTGGACATTCAAGCAGGTGATTTTGTGGCCATCATGGGCCCGAGTGGCTCGGGTAAGTCCACCGCCATGAACACGCTGGGCGGGCTGGATACGCCCAGCAGCGGCGAATACCTGTTTCAAGGCTTGCATGTGGAGACGCTCACCCGTGACCAGCGCGCCCGTTTGCGGCGCCGGTTTTTCGGCTTTGTCTTTCAGGGCTTCAATTTGCTGGCCCGCACCTCGGCACAGGAAAATGTCGAACTCCCTCTGTTGTACCGCGGCGAGTCTGCAGCTACCCGCCACGCAATGGCCGCAAAAGCACTGGATTCAGTGGGCCTCAAAGGCTGGGAACACCACACACCGGCAGAACTGTCGGGTGGGCAGCAGCAACGCGTGGCCATTGCCCGCGCCATCGTGACCGAACCAGCCGTATTGCTGGCAGACGAGCCCACCGGCAACCTCGATACCCAGCGCAGCCGCGAGATCATGGATTTGCTCTGGCGACTCAATGTAGACCATGGCATCACCGTGCTGATGGTTACCCACGAGCTGGACATGGCGGCTTACGCACGACGCATGGTGCGCTTTGTCGATGGTGTGGTTGCCAGTGACGAGCGTAATCCGCATCCCGCGGGTTTGAACGAGGCACCTCCCGTGCCCCAGGTGAACTGATGCTGCTCAATACCCTGATGCTGGCCCTGCGCTCGATTCGGCGCAACCTGATGCGGTCTTTTCTCACCATCCTGGGCATCGTCATTGGCGTGAGCGCCGTGATCACCATGGTGACGCTGGGCAGCGGTGCTACGCTGGCCGTGCAAAACCAGATTTCGGGTTTGGGTACCAATCTGTTGCAGGTTCGCCCCGGCCAACGCATGGGCCCCGGTGGGGGGGGCAACGCCGTGGCGTTCAAGGAGTCCGATGCCGACGCTATTGCGACTCAGATTGGCGGCATTGCGGCGGTGGCGCCCGAGGCGCGCACCAACTCCACCCTGGTTGCCTTTGGCCGCAATTGGAGCAGCAGCGTCATTGGCAGTACCAACGACTGGTTGACGACCGGTAACTGGAAACTTGTTAGCGGCCGAGAGTTTTCTAACGACGAACAACGCGGCGGTGCTGCGGTCTGCCTGATCGGTGAAACCGTTCGCCGTGAGTTGTTTGGCGCCCAAGCTGCGCTGGGTGCGCAACTGCGGGTGAAACAAATCTCGTGCGAAATTGTGGGGCTGCTAGCCTCCAAAGGGCAGGGCGCGTTTGGCAATGACCAGGATGACGTGGTGCTGGTGCCGCTCAAGACGCTGCAGCGACGCATTACCGGCAATAACCGAGTCAACTCGTTGTTGGTCTCGATGCAGGACGGTAGCGATGCCAAGCGTGTGACGTCGGGCATCACCCAACTGCTGCGTGAGCGGCGCAAGCTGGCCAGCGGTGATGAAGATAATTTCAACGTGCTCGACACCAAACAACTGGCCGACACCCTGTCGGGCACCACCAAGGTCATGACCATGCTGCTCGGAGCTGTGGCCGCCGTGAGTCTGCTGGTGGGCGGCATCGGCATCATGAACATCATGCTGGTCAGCGTGACCGAGCGCACGCGTGAGATTGGCCTGCGCCTGGCCATCGGTGCGTTGGAGCGTGAAGTGCTGCTGCAATTCCTGATAGAAGCCGTGGTGCTGGCGGCGTTGGGCGGTCTGGTGGGCATTGTGCTGGCCACTGGCGCATCCGTCGGACTGGCGGCGCTGATGGATGTGCCCTATACCTTTAACCTCGCCGTTAACGTGCTGTCGTTTGTGTTCTCTGCCGTCATTGGCGTCGTGTTTGGCTACTTTCCGGCCCGCCGCGCTGCACGTATGGACCCGATTGATGCACTGCGGCATGAGTAGGCCCCGCCCCGGCCACGTGTCTACCAGTCTTCCTTGACCGCCAGCACCGCATCGCGACCTGCGGCGGCGCGCCCGGCAACCCATGCCGTCACGGTGCCGGCAGCTACCACCGATGCGCCCAAGGCCAGCAGGCGCCAGGCGGGCAGGGTGAGTTCCATGCTCCAGTGAAAGCTTTGCGGATTGACCACATGTACCAGGACCACGGCCACGGCCAAGCCTAGCCCCATACCGGCAATGGTACCCAGCGAGGTCCAGGCCAGGCCTTCGGCTGCCACTACGCGCAGCACCTGACGGCGAGTCAGGCCCAGGTGCACCAGTAAGCCAAACTCCTTGCGCCTTGCCAGCACCTGCGCGCTGAACGAAGCTGCCACGCCAAACAGCCCAATGCCAATCGCCACCGCCTGCAACCAGTAGGTCACTGCAAAGCTGCGGTCAAAAATGCGCAATGACGTGGCACGGATCTCGCGCGCCGAGCCAAAGTCCATCAAGCGGCCCGCCTCGCCGCCAGTGGTGTGTGCTTGCTGGTCGGCCAGGTCGCGTAGCGCCTGTTCCAGTGCGGGTAGGGCGGCATCGGGCTCCAGCCAGATGGCCAGGTCGTTGACGCGTGTATCACCACTCAGGCGCTGAAAATCAGCCTGCTCAATGGCGATGGTGCCAAACTGGCGGGAGTAGTCTCGCCACACACCTGCTATAAAAAAAGTAGCTGCTTGCGCATATTCCACGGGGGCTAGAGCCTCAAAATGCTTGGAAAGGGGGGTGTAAACCGTGCCCGGGCGTGCTCCATGCAAATCCACCATGGCCTCACTGACGTAAATGCCGATCTGGCCGGCCGGGACGGGTAGAGGCCCTGCCGTGAGTGGCAGGCTGCGCGGGTCATCGGTCATGGCCCCTAATGGGCGAGCAATGAGGGTGACGGCTGGCTGGCTGGGGTCGGGCAGAAATTGCTGGTTGCGCTGGGTGCCCAGGCGCAGCACACCGGGCAACCGCGCCGCGGCCTGCACAAAGCGGGGGTCAAAGTAGGCCGTATCTTGCGTGCTGGCACTGGCCGACGAGCGCACATACAGGTCCGCAGGCAATACCGTGTTCAGCCATTGCGTGACCGAGGTTCTGAAGCTTGCCACCATGACTGTGAGCGCCACCGCCAGGCTCAGCGATGCCACCACGCCACTCACCGCCACCGCCGCGCTGCCACGCACCCGCCGCGCCCGCTCGACCGCCAGCAGGGGCAGGGCCTGGCGAGCAACCAGCGGCGCCACCCGGTCCAACACCACACCCACCAGCCAGGGGAGACCGGCAATGCCGCCCACCAGAATCATGCCCACACTGGTGTAGGCTGCCAGCGGGATGCCCCACACGGGTGGCAGCAGTGCCAGCAAGCCACCAGCCACCAGCATTGCGGCAGCCAGCAGTACATGGCTTTTGGGTGATTGGGCAGTGCCAAGTCCTTTGAGGGTCTGCGCCGCTGGCAAGCCTTGCGCCCAGCGTGCGGGCCACCAGGCACCGACCAGAGCCGCGACGAGGCCCAGTGCTGCAAATACCAGGGCGGCCAGAGGACTCCATTGCAATGCTGGCGCGCCACCGGCAAAGAAGCCTCCGCCCAGGTCGCCCCCCAACAGACGCAGCGCCAGTGACGCCAGGCCGGTGCCCAGTGCGATGCCGAGTACGCTGCCCACAATGCCAAGCACAGCGGCCTCCAGCAGTACCAGTCCCAGGCGCTGCCCGCCGGTCAGGCCCAACACACCCAGCAAGGCAAACTGTGGCGCGCGCCGGCTGACACTCAGCGCCAGCACCGAAAACACCAGAAAGCCCCCGGTAAACAAGGCCACCAGTGCCAGCACCGTCAAATTGACCCGGTAGGCGCGTGACAGGGTGGACATGCGCTCCAGCGTGTCGCCAGGTTCCACCAGCTTGGCGTCCAGCGGCCAGTCCGGCGATGCGTGCTGGGCGCGCACAAAGGCGGCGCGGTCCACACCCGCACGCAGGCGCAAGTCCAGCCGGGTCAGGCGGCCCGGCTTTTCAAACAGGTCTTGCGCGGCAGCGATGTCCATCGCCGCCAGCGGTGCGCCGGATGTGCGCACCGACCCAGCCACCCTGACCGTCTTGAGCTGCATGCCCCATTGCAACTGCACCGTGTCGCCCGGCAGTCGGCTGCGTGCACTGGCATTCAGGAAAACCGTGTCGGGGGCGAATATATCCAGCCGGTCGGCGCTGGAGTCGGGCAGGGGAAGCAGGTCCGGGCTGATCTGAGCCACCTGCAGCGCGTCGATGCCCACCAGACGCAGTAGCACCCGGGTCGAGTCGCCCGCAGTGGCCGAAGCAGCTTCCTCTGGGGTGCGCGCCTTGGGCTTTGGGCCCAGCGCGTAGGCGCTGATCTCCAGCACCGGGCTCGCCAGCGCCACGTCGGGGTGGCGGGCCATTCGTCCCAGCAGTGCATCGTTGATGCCCGCTGCCGGCCCGGCGCTGCCACGCAACTCCAGGTCCGGTTGTCCTCCGACCGAACGCACCGCCTGCGCAAATTCGTCCAGAGCTGACGCATTGATCAGGTGCACTGAAAAGGCCAGGGCCACACCCAGCATGACCGACACCACCGCCGCGGCGTTGCGCCAGGGGTGGTTGCGCAACTCCTGCCAGGAGAAGCTCACGAGCAATGCGAAGAGTGTTTTCATCCGTGAGGCGGATTGTGCGCTGTCACGGGTAAGATCGTTGCATTGCTTGCTACCGAGGTACCAGATGCACATTGGAATACTTGAAGACGACCCCGATCAGCGTGCCTTGCTTGAATTGTGGGTCGGCAGTGGTCAACATACCTGCCATGGTTTTGGTAC
>CANNRR010000097.1 GCA_947508055.1 Burkholderiales bacterium | reverse complement strand
TTCGCACCTGGGTCGCCCGACCGAAGGGGCCTTCACCCCCGCGGATTCACTGGTGCCGGTGGCGGCACGCATGGGCGAACTGATGGGTAGAAGCATTTCCGTGGCGGCCAACTGGGTCGATGGCGTGCAAGTGCAGCCCGGTCAGCTGGTGCTGCTGGAAAATTGCCGCGTCAACAAGGGTGAGAAGAAGAATAACGAAGAACTGGCGCGCAAGATGGCGGCCCTGTGCGACATCTTTGTCCATGATGCCTTTGGCACCGCGCACCGGGCCGAAGCCTCAACCTACGGCATCGCCGAGTTCGCGCCCATCGCGTGCGCTGGCCCCTTGCTGGCGGCAGAGATGGACGCTATTTCCAAGGCCCTGCTGTCTCCTAAGCGCCCACTGGTGGCCATCGTCGCGGGCTCCAAGGTATCGACCAAACTCACCATTTTGAAGAGCCTGGCTTCCAATGTGGATCAGTTGATTGTGGGTGGCGGTATCGCCAACACCTTCATGCTGGCTGCCGGTCTGAAGATTGGCAAAAGCCTGGCCGAGCACGATTTGCTGGCCGAAGCCATCGCCGTGATTGAAGCCATGAAAGCGCGTGGCGCCGCCGTACCCATTCCCACCGATGTTGTCACCGCCAAAACCTTTGCGGCAGACGCACCGGCAACCGTCAAGGCGGCCACCGATGTAGCCGATGACGACCTGATTCTGGACATCGGCCCTGAAACTGCGCAACTGCTGGCAAAGCAGCTGATGTCGGCGGGAACGATCGTCTGGAATGGCCCCGTGGGCGTATTTGAATTTGCCGCGTTCGAGAATGGCACCAAGGTCATTGCACAGGCCATTGCCGCATCCAGCGCGTTCAGCATTGCCGGCGGTGGCGACACGCTTGCCGCCATTGCCAAGTACGGCATCGAGAAACAAGTGGGCTACATCAGCACTGGCGGCGGTGCATTTCTGGAGGTGCTGGAGGGCAAGACGCTGCCGGCCTTTGAGGTGTTGTCTCGACGCTTTGCAGGATAAGCGCGACTATTTTCCCAATTGTGCCCCGCATACACGTCCACGCCCACTTTGTTTGGCCTCGTAAAGCTGCGTATCGGCCAGTCTGATGAGAGCCGCAGGCTCTTCAGCAGAGTCAACTGTGCGCGTAGCCAATCCGACACTGACGGTGATGACTGCAGCGACGCTAGAAGCTTCATGGGGAATTGCCAAGGCTCGCACCCTGCGTTCCAATTCGTTTCCCAAACACACGGCATCGTCAAAAGTGGTGTCTGGCAGGATGCACGCAAACTCTTCGCCGCCATAGCGAGCCACCAGGTCGGCCGGCCGTTTTAGGCACGCCTTGAGCGCTACCGCGATCTGGCGCAGACAGTCGTCTCCTGCCTGATGACCATAGCGATCGTTGTAGAGTTTGAAATGGTCCACGTCGATCATGATGGCCGACACCGGAACACCGCTGCGGGTGGAGCGGGCACATTCCACACCCAACTGCTGGTCAAAATAGCGGCGGTTATAGACACCTGAGAGGCCATCCAGGAACACCAGCTTGCGCAGCAAGTCTGACTGGAATTTCAGGGTCAACTGGGTTTTGACCCGTGCACGCACCACCGCCGGATTGACTGGTTTGGCAATAAAGTCGACGGCACCCAGGCCCAAACCGTGGGTTTCCTGGGCTGCATCGGTGTGGGCGGTGACAAATATGACCGGGATATTGCAGGTCGTGTCATCGGCCTTGAGTTGGGAGCAGACTTCGAACCCGTCCATGCCGGGCATGACGATGTCAAGCAACACCAGATCGGGCGGGTTGGACTTGCAGATGGCCAATGCCTGGGTACCACTGGTTGCCATGAATACCTGGTAGTCGCCCCCGAATACTTGATGCATGACCTGTATGTTGATGGGCTGGTCATCCACCACCAGCAACTTGGGCTTACCATGGGAACTGTCGAGCAGCGCGTCCAATGGTGTGTCAAGAGTGATCATGGATTAAGGAATTCGGCTTGGGTTTCAAATCAGGGTGCCTAATTGAACCACACCTGATGCAAAACCAAAAGCAGGCATTGCACAGAATTTGATTGCGCCATGGGGCTTGGACCCGGTCAAGCCGCGTTTTCAGTGCAAGTTGACGTTGCGTTGTAACGTTTGGTCAGGGTATCCGTGTGAAAATGGCTGCAATATAAGAGGAGTCCGTTTCATGCTACGTCGCGCCACCAAGATTGTTGCCACCCTGGGACCTGCGTCCAGCGATCCCGCATTGCTGGAGCAGATGATTCGCGCTGGCGTCAACGTGGTGCGACTGAACTTCAGCCATGGCACGGCGCAGGACCATATTGACCGGGCTAAGCTGGTGCGCGAAGCCGCCCAGCGCGCAGGCCGAGAAGTGGCCATCATGGCTGACCTGCAGGGCCCCAAGATTCGTGTTGGGAAGTTTGCCGAGGGCAAAGTGTTTCTGGAGCCCGGGCAGAAATTTGTGCTGGACGCCGCGCGTACCGAGTTGGGTGATATCGATGCAGTGGGCTTGGATTACAAAGCCTTGCCGCGTGAGGTAAAGGCTGGCGATGTACTGCTGCTCAACGACGGTCTGATCGTGATCACCGTGGATGCAGTCAAAGGCGAAGCGATACACACCACCGTCAAGCTCGGCGGCGAGTTGTCCAATAACAAGGGCATCAACAAGCAGGGCGGTGGTTTAACTGCGCCGGCGCTGACGGGCAAGGACATGGAAGACATCCGCACCGCCATGAGTTTTCGGGCCGACTATGTGGCGGTGAGCTTTCCCAAGAACGCGACCGACATGGAAATGGCGCGCCAGTTGTGCAATGTGGCTGCGGCCGAATACGACCACAAGCCCGGCTTGATTGCCAAGATCGAGCGCGCCGAGGCCATCCCCAAGCTGCTGGAAATTTTGCTGGCCAGCGACGGCATCATGGTGGCCCGCGGCGACCTGGCAGTCGAGGTCGGTAATGCCATCGTTCCCGGCCTGCAAAAGCGCATGATCAAACTTGCCCGTGAGCATGACCGGGTCGTGATTACTGCTACTCAGATGATGGAGTCCATGATCACCAACCCGGTGCCCACCCGGGCCGAGGTGAGCGATGTGGCCAATGCTGTACTCGACGGCACCGATGCGGTGATGTTGTCGGCTGAAACGGCCGCCGGGAAGTACCCACTGGAAACAGTGGTGGAGATGGCCAAGATCTGCCACGCCGCCGAGGGTGGCGACCAGATGGAACTGGACGACGACTTCACCGGGAAGACTTTCCACCGTATTGACAATGCCATCGCAATGGGGGCGCTGTTTACCGCCCACCATCTTGGTGCCAAGGCGATTGTGGCCATGACCGACAGCGGCTCCACGGCGCTGTGGATGAGTCGCCACCTGATCCACGTGCCGATATACGCACTGACTTCCAAGCGGGCGACGCAACGCCGCATGACGCTGTACCGCAACGTGCGCCCCCTGCTCATCGACACCAGTGCCGACCGTGACACAGCGCTGGCAGAAGTCGAGAGCAATTTGAAACAGCGTGGCATTGTGCAGCCAGGTGATGTCTATGCCATTACCTGTGGTGAACCGATGGGGGCAGCGGGGGGCACCAATATGCTGAAAATCTGTATGGTGGCGTGAGGGCTAAAATCAGTCACACGGTACAAGTTACCAAGCGTTTACCAACTCAATAGGGAAATCTGATGGCACTCGTTTCAATGCGCGAACTTCTGGACCACGCCGCCGCCAATGGCTACGGCATTCCGGCCTTTAACGTCAACAATCTGGAGCAAGTCCAGGCCGTCATGGAGGCCGCCAAAGAGGTTGGTGCTCCTGTCATCTTGCAAGCCAGCGCCGGCGCCCGCAAATATGCTGGTGAAGCCTTCATCAAGCATTTGATTCAAGCCGCCATTGAGGCCTATCCCAATATCCCGCTGGTGATGCACCAGGACCACGGACAGAGCCCCGAAATTTGTCAGGGCGCCATCAATCTGGGCTTCAGCTCGGTCATGATGGACGGTAGCCTCGAAGGTGACGGCAAGACCATTGCCAGCTACGAGTACAACGTCGAAGTCACCCGCAAAGTGGTAGCAATGGCACACGCAACTGGCGTCACAGTCGAAGGCGAACTGGGTTGTCTGGGCAGCCTGGAGACCATGAAGGGTGACAAGGAAGATGGCCACGGCACCGATGCCACCATGACCCGCGAGCAGATGCTGACCAACCCCGAGCAAGCAGCTGACTTTGTCAAGCGCACGCAACTCGACGCCTTGGCCATCGCGATTGGCACCAGCCACGGCGCCTACAAGTTCACCCGCAAGCCCACTGGCGACATTCTGGCCATTGACCGTGTCATGGAAATCAACAAGCGACTGCCCAACACGCACTTGGTCATGCATGGCTCCAGCAGCGTGCCGCAAGATTTACTGGCCATCATCAACCTGTACGGCGGCAAGATGAAAGAGACCTACGGCGTGCCGGTGGAAGAGATTCAAAAGGCCATCAAGTTCGGCGTGCGCAAGATCAACATCGACACCGACATTCGCCTGGCCATGACAGCAGCGGTTCGCAAGTTCATGTTCGAAAACCCTGAGAAGTTCGACGCCCGCGACTGGCTCAAGCCGGCACGCGAAGCTGCCAAGAGCATTTGCAAACAGCGCTATATGGAGTTTGGTTGCGAAGGCCAGGGCGCAAAAATCAAGGGCAATAGCCTGCAGGTGGTGGCGGGGCAATACGCTCGCGGTGAACTGGCGCAGACCGTTCAGTAAATCTGTATTCGGGGGCTTTGCTCCATTTCTTGCGATCATGACTTCTACCGTACACACCTCCGCCCTACACTCCCTGACTCTGCTGGCCCGTGGCAAGGTACGCGACAACTACGCCGTGGGCGATGATCGCATCCTGATGGTTGCCAGCGATCGTTTGAGCGCGTTTGACGTAATTATGGGTGAGGCCATTCCCGGCAAGGGCAAGCTACTCACCCAAATGGCTTTGTTCTGGTTTGACAAGCTCGGTCCCAAGGGGTTGAACATCTGTCCCATCCACCTGACCGGTGATGCACCAGAAAGCGTGGTGCAGGGTGATGAGGTGGCGCAGGTCGAAGGCCGCTCCATGCTGGTCAAGCGCCTTAAACCCCTGCCGGTTGAGGCAGTGGTGCGTGGCTACCTGGCGGGCAGTGGCTGGAAGGAATACCAGGACAGTAGTGCGGTGTGCGGTGTGAAATTGCCCGCCGGCTTGAAGAATGCTTCCAAACTGCCAGAGCCCATTTACACACCTGCTGCCAAGGCTGCCATGGGCGACCATGATGAGAACATCACATTCGAGAAAACGGTGGAGATGATTGGCCTGGACCTGGCCACCCGCATCCGGGATATCAGCATTGCCATCTACAAGGCGGCAGCTGAGTTTGCCCTGCAGAAGGGGATCATCATTGCCGACACCAAGTTTGAATTTGGTTTGGACAAGGATGGCACGCTGACCCTGATGGACGAGGTGCTAACGCCTGATTCGTCGCGCTACTGGCCGGTTGAAAGCTACCACGAAGGCACTAACCCGCCCAGTTATGACAAGCAGTTTGTGCGCGACTGGCTGGAGCAGGCGCTAGTGGACGGCAAGCCCTGGAGTAAAACGCCGCCGGCTCCGCGTGTGCCGGACGTGGTGATTGCCAAAACCGCCGCCAAGTACCAGGAAGCGTTAGAGCGCCTGACCGCCTGAGCTCAGGCCACCTGTTTGGTGCGTTGTAAGCGCTTGGCAGGAGCCAGGGCAACCGTTTTCTTGGCCGTTGCCTTCAATGCGGCCTTCTTCGCTGGTTTGCTGGTGGATGCCGCGCTTTCGGGCGTTTCCTCAAACGATTCGGTCAAGTCGCGTGCCAATCCGATCACTCGCTCCGGGTCAACCCTCAATGTGCCGATCAGGAACTCGATAATTTCGGAGCGTGGGTTGGCCAGGGTCGGTTCAATCATCATGACCGCAGCAGACACCGCCAGCGCGCGTTCTCGGCTCACCGCAGTTGGCAGCAATTGCTCGAGTGCGTTCAAGGCTTCAACAGGTGCCACCGCCGTGATGCGCGCCTGCGATTTGAGCAGCGTCTGCCAGTCGGTGTGTGACGCCGCTTTTCCAATGGTGTCGGCGGGTAGCTTGGCGAGCAGCTTGGCCAGCCTGAAACTGCGCCGCTCAAAGGAGCCAATGGAGACCATGCCTGCCAGAACGATGCGGCACACCGCTTCGGCAAAACCGCCCTCAGTCAGGTGGCCAAGCACTGCCTGTCGGGCCACCTCAATTTCTTTCAGTGCGCGTGCATGGGCCACTTCGGAGTCGGGTGCGTCGGGCTTGAAGTAGGCGCCCAGCCCTTTGGGGCCATAGAGCGTGCGCGCCAGTTTTACGGCAGCGGCATCGCGGTCGTCGCGGTATTTGTTCAGCGACTCGGTAATCTGCGCGTCGAGTTTCTTCTCTATCTTGCGCAGCGGGTGCTCGTCGGACACCGTGACCCGGTTGGTCCGCGCCTTGGCGGCTTGGTCGCGGATGATAGATGCAAACGGAAACGCATCCGAGAACATCTGACGCTGCATGCGTAAGGGGTGCATCTTGGTCATGGCATCTGCGATGGGGCGGGTGGCCATCATCTTCACCCACGGGCGCACCCATGTTTTGTAGAAGGTGGCGTTGAGCTCGGAGACCTTGCTGATGGTGGAGAACAGCGCCTCTTCTTCTCGGCCCTCGGGGTTCAAGGCCAGTATGTCTTTCATGGTGCGGTGCTCATAGTGCACCGTGTAGTCGCCAGGCTCGAGCTGCTCCCACCGCAGGGACTCCATGCCGGCCTTGGCCTCAAGTTTCATTTCGTAGAGGCCCGGTGGGAGGCTCTCGATCATGTCCAGCGACGTGACCAGCTGATCGTGCTCCTTGCGGGCAATGTCGCCACCCACAAAAATGCCCAAGTGCCCTACGCTCTCATGCAGCACATAGATGATGGTGCGACCGGCCGCCGCAATGGCGCGCTCGTCACCCCAGGTGTCGATGATCCAGTCCAGCGCCTGCGGCACCGGTGTGATGTTGTCACCGTGTGAAGCAAACACCACCACCGGTGCGGTGATGGCGCGCAGGTCAATGGCCTTGTCGCCGTCCATCACGGTGCCGCGGGCGAGGCGGTTACCCACAAACAGGTTCTCCACAATGGCCTCGATTTCGGAGCCGGTCATGCGGAAGAAACCACCCCACCATTTTTCGAACTCCAGAAAGCGCTCGGCCTCGGTGTCGATGTTGGACCACAGCTTATAGTAGCGGCTCCACAGCGTGTTGGCGGGATTGAGCTTCTCGAAGTTCTCCACCAAGTGGGCGCCGTCAAATCGGTCCGCGCCCATGTCTGCCGTCATTGAGGCCAGCCACGAGCCGCCCAACGCTGCGCCCGAGTAGCGCATGGGGTTAAGGGTGGAGCTGCCCGCCCAGTACGACAGGGGAGCGCCCACAATCATCAACGGACCAAACAGGTCGGGCCGCGTGGCATTGAGTGCCATCATGGCCCAGCCAGCCTGGCAGTTACCAATGACCACCGGGCGGGCCTTGCAGTCCGGGTGCCGCTTGATCACTTCTTCCATAAACCGCCCCTCGGCGTGCATGACGGTGAACAGGGTCTGGCCTTCTTCGGGTTGTGGACGGAAGGCGATGAAGTACACCGCATGGCCGGCGTGCATGGCAACGCCTACCTCCGAGTCAAATTTGAAGCCGCCAATGCCGGGGCCGTGCCCTGCCCGCGGGTCGACCACCACCACCGGTCGCAATGTCGGATTGACCGGCATGCTCTCGGGTGGCAGCAGATGCAGCAACGCGTAGTTGCAGGGCTGGGCCAATTCACGGCCATCGAGCACCATTTCTGAATTGAACTTCAGCAGCGATGGCGTGCCCTTTTCCAGGTTCTCGATGTAGGAATTGCCGCGGTTGAGCAGCGTGTCCAGAAACAGCACGGTTCTTTGGGTAGCGTCGGCAAAGTAGTCGCCGAGGTCAGCGGTTGAGACCGCTGCAGGAGGAGTGGTTTGCTCGGCTTTGAGGCTCTTTGGCTTGCGTTCGGTCACGGTTCTATCCCTTTAAAAATACTTTTTTTGTCGGCGCGATTCCGATAGGCGAATTGTCAGACTTTTATGTGTGATGTGCTTGCGCTAGGTCAGCGACCGACGAAACGGTGCTATTTCCACATGGCTATTGCACTTTTCGATGGCAAACTCAGTGCATCGATCAAATTGCCACAGGGAAAGACACTGATATGGAACTAAAGAGTCTGCTAGAACAAACCAACAAGCTGCCTACCATCCCCAAAGTTGCCCAGCAATTGATTGCCAGCTTCAGCGATGAAGATGTGCCGATCGATGAGATATCGCGTCAGTTGTCTGCCGACCCCGCCTTAAGTGCCAAATTGCTGCGCCTGGCCAACTCGGCCTACTTTCACCTTTCACGCACCATTGGCACGGTGGACGACGCACTGCGTATGTTGGGTTTTGTGATGGTGCGCAACCTGGTGCTGGGCAATAGCATGACAGCGGCTTTTCGCAATACCAAGGGTATCGATCTGCAACAGTTCTGGCGCTACAACCTGTACACGGCCTGTGCTTCGCGCTGGTTGGCCAGTCGCGATGGTGTCAACGCCGACCTGGTATTCACTGTGGGTCTGATGCACGGCATTGGCCAGATGCACATGCATGCCGCGATTCCCGATGCCATGGCGCCGATCGACAAAAAACTTAATGTCCTCGATGCCGGACGGGCTGAGCTTGAGAAGCAGACGCTCGGCTTTCACTACGGCGATGTGGCGGCGGCACTGGCCAAGATCTGGAACTTTCCGGAGCCCATTATTTTGGCGCTGCAAAATGTGCCGATGCCCCTGGCTGCAACCGAGTTCTCTGAAGCCGCCGCATGGGTTCATATGGGCGCGTGGCGGGCGCGGACTGAGGTATTGAAAGCCGCCGGGGATGACGCTTTGGCCAGTTACCCCACCGATGTCGCCAGGCGTTTGGGCCTGCAGCCCGACTGGGCGTCTGCACACGGTGCGAGCGTGTCAGGCCAAGACGATGATGCAATGCCACCGTTGCACGAGTTGACCGACGGGCTTGAAGCGATGATTAGCTGAAATACTTGACTTGTATCAATGTGTTGCGGCGAAGCCTTGCGGCTGGAGTCTTTTGACTAGGGTTTACCCTCATTCTTTTGCATAATGGCAGGATTGCTGCCCATTGCCGCATCCCATTGACTGGAACCCACTGCCATGAACATGATCCCAAACGACGAGTTTGTCGAAAACGTAACCTACGACGAGCTGACGGTTGGGCGCAGCGCGCGCATGCTGCGCACCTTGTCCGTGGCAGACATTCAGGCCTTCGCTGCTGTGTCGGGCGACACCAACCCGGCCCACTTGGACCCCGAGTATTCCAAGGATGGCCTGCTGCAGGGGGTCGTTGCACACGGTATGTGGGGCGGGACTCTGATCTCGGCCTTGCTGGGGACGCAGTTCCCGGGTGCCGGCACCATTTACCTGGAGCAGGTGTTGCACTTTGTCAAACCGGTGCGCGTGGGCGACACGCTGGCGGTAACGGTTACCGTTCTGAGCAAGGATGACGCCAAGAAGTCCGTCGAGATGGATTGTCAATTGGTCAACCAGAAGGGCGAACGCGTGTTGCACGGCATCGCCCGCGTGCTGGCGCCAACCAAAAAGGTGCGTCTGCCCAAAGTCAACCGCCCGCAAATTCAGCTGTTTGACCCAGAGGCCCGGTTCAAGGACTTGCTGGCTTTGGGTAAGGATCTGGAAGCCGTACGCTGTGCCGTGGTGCACCCGTGCGACATTGGTTCGCTCAGCGGCGCCATGGATTCGGCCCGCTACGGCCTGATCATCCCGGTGTTGATTGGCCCAGAGGCGCGCATTCGATATCTGGCTGCAGAAGGTGGCATTGACCTGACCGGTGTCGAAATCCACTCGGTGGAGCACAGCCACGCTGCTGCCGAGTTGGCCGCCGACATGGCAGCCAAGGGCGACGTTGAAGTCATCATGAAGGGCAGTCTGCACACCGACGAGTTGATTCTCGCCGTGCTCAAGCGCCCGGCCCTGCGGACCGGGCGTCGCATGTCCCACGTGTTTCGTTTCGACATTCCGTTGTACAGCAAACCCCTGCTCATTACGGATGCCGCGCTCAACATTCACCCCACGCTGGCAGAGAAGGTCGACATCATCCAGAACGCCATCGACTTTGCCCGCATCATGGGTGTGAAAGAGCCCAAGGTGGCGATTCTGTCGGCTGTCGAAACTGTTAACCCAAGCATTCCGTCCACCATCGATGCGGCAGCCCTGTGCAAGATGGCAGAGCGCGGGCAGATCACCGGCGGCATCCTCGATGGCCCACTGGCTTTTGACAATGCGATCTCCAGCGAAGCCGCAGAGATCAAACACATTCACTCGGTGGTGGCGGGCGACGCCGACATCATGGCGGTGCCAGACCTGGAAAGCGGCAACATGCTGGCCAAGCAGCTTGAATACCTGGCCGGTGCATCGGGCTCTGGCCTGGTACTGGGCGCGCGCATTCCGATCGCCTTGACCAGTCGCGCTGACGGCCCCACGAACCGGGTTGCTTCGGCCTTGCTGGCGCTGCTGGCTGCGCACAATGCGCGGCGCATCCATGCGCGCAAGGTCTGGACAGAAAAAGAATAAGCTGACGGAGCAAAGAACGCCATGGCCATACTTGCAGTCAACGCCGGATCCTCGACCCTTAAATTCTCCCTGCACCCGCGCCACGGCGTGCAGGCCCTGCCCAGCGTACTGAGCGGAAACATTCAGGGGCTGGAGCCCGGTGGCTCACCCGAGATGGGCTGGTCGTTCAACGGTGTATCGCACAAGCAGGCCTTGTCTGCAGGCGCGGGCAGCCCGTTCGCTCGTGCGCTCGTCGCCTTGCGCACCCTGCTGGCTGCGGAGCCCGGCGTGCCCGCCATTGAGGCCGTGGCGCACCGTGTGGTGCATGGTGGCGCGGATTTTCGCGCCAGCGTCATCGTCACTGCCGAAGTGCTGTCACGTCTTACGCAACTGAACTCGCTGGCGCCCCTGCACCAGCCACACAACCTGGAAGGCGTGCGCGCCTTTCAGCAGGCGTTTCCTGAATTGCCACAGATTGCCTGTTTTGACACGGCCTTTCATGCCACGCTGGCTGAAGTCGACTATGCATTTGCGCTGCCCCAGGCGCTGACCCGTGAGGGCGTGCGCCGCTATGGTTTTCATGGCCTGTCGTACCAGTTCATCATGGACACTCTTTTGGAGCGCACACCACGCGGACGCGGACGCGTGCTGATGGCCCACCTGGGCAATGGCGCCAGTTTATGCGCCGCACGCGATGGCAAGAGTTGCGCCACCACTATGGGTTTCTCTGCCGTCGATGGGCTGATGATGGGCACGCGCACCGGTGCACTGGACCCTGGTGTGCTGCTCTACCTGCTGGAGCAGGGGTGGGACCATCAGCGCCTGCAGAACCTGTTGTACAAGCAAAGTGGCCTGTTGGGCGTGTCGGGCATTTCGGCCGACATGCGCCGCCTGCGTGCGGATAACTCGGCGGCAGCACGCAAGGCCATTGCCATGTTTACCCACCGCGTGGTGCGCGAAAGCGGCGCACTGACGGCCTGCCTGGGCGGGCTGGAAGTGCTGGCTTTTAGTGGTGGCATTGGCGAACATGATGCGGTGCTGCGTGCCGACGTATGCGCCCAACTGGGCTACCTGGGCGTGCAAATTGACCCGGCCCTCAACGCGCTGGCGGTGGGCGATACCGTGATGGCGGTGCACCTGCCGCACAGCACCGTTGAAGTGTGGGTGGTGCCCACCGACGAAGGTCGTGTCGCGGCTCGCGATGCGGCGTGCCTGACCGCCTAACGAACCCGGTTCCGGCCTTCCAGTTTTGCCCGGTACAGCGCTGCGTCCGCTGCTGCAACCAATGAGGCTGGTGAGACATCGTCCGAGGGAATGCAGGCCGCTACGCCCAAGCTGATGGTTACCACCGGCCCCACAGTGGAAGCCGGGTGGGCAATCCCGCGCGCCTCGCACGCCACCCGCAGTCCCTCGGCGATGGCCATGGCACCTGTGTGGTCCGTCGCCGGGATCAGAACAACGAATTCTTCACCGCCGTAGCGTGCGGCGAGGTCGCCCGCCCGGCCAACCGATTGAACGAATACATCGGCTACCGCGGCCAGACACCGGTCCCCTTCGGGATGTCCAAGCGTGTCGTTGTACTGCTTAAAGCTGTCAATGTCTGCCATGACAACGGCAAGAGGCGTTTGCGTGCGACTGGCACGGCGCCATTCCTGCTCAAGCGATTCGTCAAAGCGCCTGCGGTTTGCAAGCCCGGTCAGTGCATCAATGAACGAAATGCGTGACAGGTGTTCGTTGGCCAACCTCAACTCCTCTGTCCTTTGCGCCACCAGTCGCTCCATTTCGATGTGTCTGGCGCGCAGACTGTGCGTGCGCAGGCGGAACAAGGCGATGACACCACCCAGGGTTGCCAGAAGCGCCAACGCAATGAACCAGGGTGTCTGGTAGAGATAAGGTCGGACTGTAATGGGGAGCGCATTTTCGAGTTCGCTCCAGCGTTGTCCGTCGATGGACGCGCCGACCCGCAAGCGATAGGCACCGTAAGACAAAGCCGGGAACGACGCCTCCCGGCTTCTACCCGCATCTACCCAGTCACGCGTAATCCCTTCCACTTGGTAACGGAACCGAACCCGATCGGCGTTTAGCAACGTCATGGCGGTGTAGCGGATTGACAGGGGGACCGAGCCGGGTGGAAGAATGACCTCAGAGGCGCTGGGTTGACTGACCCCGTCCACAATCACGTTTTCGATGCTGACAGCGGGTGGTTTGCCAGCGCCTGGCAGATTCAAGGGGTCAACGATGACGAGCCCGTTGGCGGAAGGGAGCCAGACGTGGCCGTGGGC
>CANNRR010000096.1 GCA_947508055.1 Burkholderiales bacterium | reverse complement strand
GCGACCTATCTGGTGGTACCGGTGTTGGTGGCGCGCGACGTGGGGCCGGTAGAGGCTGTGAAAGAAAGCGCCCTGATCCTGAAGCGGACCTGGGGCGAAAACCTGGTGGGTCAGGCCGGCCTGGGCGTTGCATTTGCGCTGATTCAATTTTTCGTCCTGGTGCTGGGTGTGGCTCTGGTCGTCGGCGCAGCTACGAGCGACAGCGCCATCCTGATTGTGCTGAGCCTGGTGCTAACGATCGGTGCCGTGCTGCTGTCATTCCTGGTACATGGGGCGCTTTCTGGCATCTATGCCGCCGCGCTCTACCGCTTTGCCACACAGAATGGCAACTCGCAGGGCTTTGATACCGATGCGCTGCGCAGCGCGTTTGTGGTGAAGGCATAGTCACATGTACGGTGCGTCCATGACGACCCCGTTCAAGGCCGCCTGAACGCCACCTGCTGCGCCGACCAATATTTGGACGACAGGCTTTCCAGCCGCACCTCGCCACCGGTTGACGGGGCGTGCACAAAGCGGTTTCCACCTACGTAAATGCCGGCATGGGTGGCCTCGCCCCGCTGACCAAAAATCACCAGATCACCGGATCGGATGCTGTCGGGCGACACGGATTGTCCGGCGTCTTGCAGCCGGGCCACGGTGCGTGGCATCGCCACCGCGCCCCGTGTCTTGTAGACGTGGCCAATCAGGCCGCTGCAATCAAAGCCCGCCTCTGGCGTGTTGCCACCATGGCGGTAGGGCGTGCCCACCAGGCTGATGGCGTAAATCGTCACATCGTTGGCTTGCTCCGGAGACAAGCGCGAGGGCACATCGCGCGGGGTGAACTGCGCAGCCGGGTCCCGAACCGGCGCAACAGAGGAGCACGCCGCGAGCACCAGAACGGCGGCAATTGCGGCGGCCCTCAGAGTGATTAGGCGACTGTCTGTTGCAATGCGCATCCCGCTTTATACATCCGGTCGCCTTGCTATAACTAGTGCCCCTACTCACCCCACTCCATTTGAGCCACAAAGTGGCGTCAAGTGGTCGCTCAATGCCCGCACTGGGTCAACCAAACATTTATAGCAAAACACCGCTCAGGCCGCGCAGAACATGCGTGTGCAGCTACGTTTGGGAAGCCCAGCAACTCCTGAATTGATAGCTACCCACGCAGATTCCACGAGTGCTAGGGTTAACCATGGGTTCAAATCGCAAAAAATTGTAAAAATTTTGGCAGTTCCTATCGTGCCAGTTCCATACTATCCCCCGATCGGTCAATAGTATGCAACCAAACACGCTACCAACTTCTGGAGTACACCCATGAGCCTTCACCCACTTACCTCGCAACATACCGTGGCTTGTACACCCAGTTTCGAGAGTGAGTCGCCATGAAGGAGGAAAACATCAATCGCAGGGGATTGTTAAAAAAGTTGGCTTTGGGCGGGTGCATTGCGGGCGGACTGGCCGCCATCGGCACCGAGGCTTACCTCTTGCTCAACCGCCGCCCTATGGAAGATTTGTACGGCCCCTATCCGGATCGACTGACATTGAGGTCGGTGAATCTTGTGAACCCGAAGGCCGAGAAACCCAACGTCGTCGTCATTTACTGTGACGATCTGGGTTATGGCGATTTGGGTTGCTACGGCAGCACCTCCATCCGTACCCCGAATATCGACCGCTTGGCCAAGACCGGACGGCGCCTGAGTGACTATTACGCCTGCAGCGGCGTGTGCTCACCGTCTCGCGCCGGACTGCTCACTGGGCGATACCCATTTCGCTCTGGTATGACGGGCAACCCCTACCCTGCGAATGAGGCCACCGCACAGCGCATGTTGCGCAACTGGGCTGGACAACTGACCGTACTGGGTAGCACCGATCTGCACGAGGCCTACGCCACGGAAGGGCTGTCCGACAAGGAGTTGACGGTTGCATCCGCGTTGAAAGTGGCTGGCTACCGCACCGCCATGATTGGCAAGTGGCATTTGGGCGACTTCAGCCAGCAGAGCGAGTTCCATCCGCACAAGTTTGGCTTTGACCGTTACCTGGGGGTTCCGCACAGCAACGACATGCGCCCCTGCCCGCTGTACCGCAATACAGAGCAGGTTGAAGCCGACATTCTGAATATTCTGCCGGAGGTCACCGGGCGTTACACCACTGAGGCGATTGCAGTGATCGAGGAAGCCAAGGGCCAGCCATTTTTCTTATACCTGGCGCATACCTTTCCGCACCAGCCGCTGGCGGCCTCGGCCAACTTTGCCGGCAAATCCCAAGCCGGGAAATATGGCGATGCTGTGGAAGAAATCGACTGGAGCGTCGGACAGATTGTGGATGCGCTGGACCGCGCCGGCATCACCGACAACACCCTTGTCATCTTTACCAGCGATAACGGACCGTGGTTTGAAGGCAGTGCGGGCGTTTTGCGTGGTGGCAAAGGCCAGTCCATGGACGGCGGATTCAAGGTGCCATTTATTGCTAAGTGGCCCAAACGTATTCAGCCGGGCTCGCAGTCTGCCGAACTGGTGACCAACCTGGATATCTTTCCCACCCTGCTGGAGCTAGCCGGCGTTGAGCAACCCTCCGACCGGGTGATTGATGGCGTCAGCATGGTCGGACTATTGACAGGCACAGCACCCCAATCCCCGCGCAAGGAGTTCTTCTACTACCACTACGATGAGTTGCAAGCGGTACGCATAGGTACCTGGAAATACATCCGCCGAACCAACCGCTATGTATGGCCCATTCCGCTGGATGCAGAGGCCATTTCGCGCAAATTTGGAACCAAACAATTGGGCAGCGAGCGCGCGCCACTGCTTTACGACTTGCACCGCGACCCCGGCGAGCGCTACAACGTGGTCGCCACTCACCCCGATATTGCAGCCAGGCTGGAGAGCGCCATGGCGGCCTGGGAAGCAAAGAACAAGAATAATCCACGCGGCTTTGTCGCACTTGCCGCATGAATGCATCCATCAAGGATGGACGGGAACCGTTTCATGTGATGGTGAAAGCCAGCGGTGCCCAATGCAATCTGGATTGCACCTACTGTTTTTACCTGCACAAGCAGTCCACGCTAGCCCAGCCTGTTCTGCCACGCATGAATGACGTGGTGCTGGAGGCGCACATTCGCCAATACATCGAAGCGCAGGACGCCCGGCAAGTGGTTTTTTCGTGGCAGGGAGGTGAACCCACGCTGATGGGCCTGGACTTTTTTCGCCGCGTGGTTGCCCTGCAACAGCAATACGCCAAGCCGGGTCAGCGCGTGGAAAACGACTTGCAAACCAACGGGGTGCTGATTGACGAGGAGTGGGCAGCATTCCTTAAAGCGAACAATTTTTTGGTGGGACTGTCCATGGACGGCCCCCCCGATTTGCACGACATGTACCGCCGCACCAAAGGCGGAACGCCCTCCAGTGGGCGAGTGGTTCGGGCGGCCGAGCTATTCCACAGTCACGCCATTCCATTCAGCGTGTTGTGCGTCGTGAACCGGACCAATGCCCGCAGACCCAACGATGTGTACCGCTACTTGCGTGACGTCATCCGACCGCGAATGATTCAATTCATTCCCTGCGTGGAGCGCAGCACCTGCCAGACCACGGCACCGGGCTATTGGAATGTGAACGGGGATTCGGCAGTCACCGACTGGTCAGTCAAGCCGCAGGATTGGGGCTATTTTCTGGGTCGCGTGTGGGATGAATGGCTCCGGCGCGATTACGGCCGTGTGTTCGTGGACCAGTTTGAAAACGTGATTTCGCAAATGATGGGCTTCGGCGCACAAAAATGCGTCAGCAGCGAACGTTGCGGCAAGGCACTGGCCATTGAACACAATGGCGCTGTGTACAGTTGCGACCACTATGTGTATCCGCAATACAAATTGGGCAACATTCTGCTAACGCCCGAAGGTGATTTGGCGAATGGTCAAACCCAGACTGATTTCGGTGCTGCCAAGCACACCACCTTGCCGGCCTATTGCAAGGCATGTGAGTACCTCGACTTGTGCTGGGGCGACTGCCCGAAGAATCGATTTCTCAAGACGCCTGACGGTGAGCCCGGCTTGAGTTACCTGTGCAAAGGGCTGAAACAGTTCTACGCCAAAGTGAGTCTGGCACGCAGTGAAGTAACGCGCCGCCTTGCGACGGGTGGCTAGTCGTTTGGCGCCTCATATTTGGTTTATTGGAGAAAGACATGCGTAGATGGAACGGCTGGGGCGATGATGCCACCTCAATAGACCTCAACGAAGGGGCACGCGCCATGATGGTTGAGCGACTCGGCCCAGGTCTGCCTGGCGTTGATGCGACACGCAGCGAGATGTTGAAAGAAATCCCGCCATCACGCCTGACAGATTCCCATGCATTGATTCAAACTGACGCTGACGTACGCTTCTCCATGGCCATGGGCGAAAGCTTTGGCGACTGGATTCGCAAGCGCTGTGGTGCGTTGCCCCCTGTGCCGGATGGTGTGGCATTTGTTGAATCCACCGAACAAGTGCGTGAATTGCTAGCGCTGGCGCACGCCAACAACTGGATGGTTATTCCATTTGCCGGTGGCACCAGCGTAGCAGGCCATCTGGATTGCCCCATCAGCGAGCGGCCCATTTTGTCGATCAACCTGAGCCGCATGAATCGCCTGCTGCACCTGGACAAACAGAGCCAACTGGCGACCTTTGGCGCTGGCACACCGGGGCCGCAGTTGGAGGCGCAATTGCGCGCCCAGGGCTACACGCTGGGGCATTTTCCGCAGTCGTTTGAATACTCCACCGTCGGCGGCTGGGTGGTCACTCGCTCCAGCGGTCAGCAGTCGCTGCGCTACGGGCGTATTGAGCAGCTGTTTGCCGGCGGTCACATGGAAACCCCCGTGGGTGCGCTCAACATCCCCACGCTGCCTGCCGCCAGCTCCGGACCGGACTTGCGCGAAGTAGTGATGGGCTCCGAAGGGCGCTTTGGCATTCTGACAGAGGTCACGGTGCGCGTGACCGCTTTGCCAGAGCACGAGAGTTTCCACGCCATTTTCTTGCCGAACTGGGATGCGGCTGAAGTTGCCGTACGCACCCTGGTGCAACGCAAGCTGCCGTTAAGCATGATGAGGCTGAGCAACGGCATCGAGACACAAACCAACCTCATCCTGGCCGGGCACGCCAAGTTGATCGGCTGGATGGAGCGCTATTTGGCCCTGCGCGGTTGTGGCGAGGGCAAATGCATGCTGATGATGGGTGTCACTGGCGACCAGCGCACCGCACGCCACACCCTGCGCGAAGCCCGCCGCACACTGGGTGAATTTGGTGCGGTGTACATCGGGCCGGCCATGGGCTCCAAATGGGCTGCCAACCGGTTCAAGGGTCCGTACCTGCGCAACACGCTATGGGATCAGGGCTACTCTGCAGACACGATTGAAACTGCGGTGGACTGGCCCAATGTCAAAACGCTGATGCTGGTCATGGAGCAGACTTCGCGCGACGTGTTTGCCCAGTATGGTGAGCGGGTTCACGCCTTCACCCACCTGTCGCACATGTACCCGCAAGGCAGCAGCATCTATTCACAGTTTGTCTGGGCCACCGTGTCTGGTGGGTTTGCCCCTAATTTTGAACGCTGGCAAAAACTCAAAGCCGCCGTCGCCAAAACCATTGCCGACCACGGCGGCACAGTGAGCCACCAGCACGGAGTGGGGCGCGACCATGCCACGCAACTGCATGTCGAGAAAGGTCAACTGGGCATGTCGACGCTGGCCGAGCTGTGTCGCCACTTCGATCCGAAAAAGATCATGAACCCAGGCAAGCTGCTGCAGGACGAAGGTCCATGGGCAACTTGAACGCGGGCACCCCGCGCTCCGACAAACTGGCGCAGATTGAAGAGCGGGAGTGGGACCTGGTCGTCATCGGCGGCGGCATCACCGGCGCGGGCGCGGCCCAGCAGGCCGCGCGCCGCGGCTGGAAGGTGCTGTTGATCGAGCAGTGCGACTTTTCCTGGGGCACTTCCAGCCGCTCGTCCAAGCTGGTGCATGGTGGCTTGCGCTACCTCAAAGAGGGCGACATCAAAACCACATTGCACTGCGTGCGGGAGCGTCAGCGTCTGATGCGCGAAGCACCTGATCTGATTGAGTCGCAAAGCTTCTTGTTTGCCGACTGCACTGGTCGCAAACCAGGCCGCTGGCTGTTCCAGGTTGGTCTGGTGATTTATGACCTGATGGCCGGGCAGCGCAGCCACTTCTATGCGCCGCTGAATGAAGTGCAAGCCCTGGCACCGGGCCTGGCGCCGTCCCTGCTGCGTGGTGCCATGGTCTTCACCGATGCCAAGACGGACGATGCAAGGCTGGTATGGCGGGTGCTGATGGAGGCCCAACGTGACGGTGCAATCGTGGTCAACTACGCTCAGGCCCAAAGCCTTCAGAATGCCGCAGGGCGTGTGTCAGGCCTTGTCGTAAAGGATGTGATCTCCGGCCAGAGCTACCCGGTACGCGCCAAGACAATCATCAACGCCACCGGCGCATGGGCCGACCGCCTGCGCACTGGTGTGGGCGGCAAGCCCATGCTTCGCCCCCTGCGCGGCAGCCATCTGGTAGTGCCTTTTTGGCGACTGCCGGTTGCCCAGAGCATTAGTTTGATGCATCCAAAAGACGGCAGGCCGGTTTTTCTCTACCCCTGGGAGGGGGCTACGCTGGTTGGCACTACCGATCTGGACCACCATGGCGACCTCGATGTAGAGGCCAGCATCACGCAGGCCGAAGTGGACTACCTGATTGAAGCGGTCAACGACCAGTTCCCCGGCGCTGCACTCACACAAGCTGACGTAACCGCCTGCTACGCTGGCGTGCGGCCAGTGGTGGGTGATGCGACTGGCGATGCGTCCAAAGCTGCACGCGACCACGCCGTGCTGGACGAGTCCGGCCTGATCACCCTGGCGGGTGGCAAACTCACTACCTTCCGGCTGATGGCTCAGGACGCGTTAGCGCTGGCAGCGCCATACGTCGGCAAGACCTTTTCGCCCGATGACGAAGCCCTGTTCACGCCGCCAGCTGACTTGAACCCGCATTGGAGCGCCTTTGTGCGGCACCGGTTGGCTGCACGCTATGGCTACCGCGCGCAAGCACTGACCCACAATGCGTGTGATGCTGATTTGCAGACGATTCCTGGCACCAACACCGTGTGGCTGGAACTGTCGATTGCTGCCAAATACGAATCCGTGCTGCATCTGGACGACCTGTTGCTGCGCCGCACGCGCCTGGGTATTTTGCTGCCGCGTGGCGGCATGGAACATCTGGCGCGCATTCGCGAACTGTGTGAGCCCCATCTGCAATGGGGCAATGACGGCTGGACCGCCCAGATTGCCCGCTACCAGGCGCTAATCACAGCGCATTACCAATTGCCAACTGCAAAGCCCGAGGTGCACGCATCATGAGCAAGACTTACATCCTGGCCATCGACAACGGCACCCAAAGCGTGCGCGCCCTGCTGTTTGATTCGCATGGAAATTTGGTCGACAAATCCCAGGTCGCAATCGACACCTACCAGTCTCCCCAGCCCGGCTGGGTGGAAAACGACCCCGAGGCTTTTTGGCAGGCCATGTGCCAGGCCTGCCAGCACCTGTGGGCCAACACCAGTGTGCCCAAGAGTGCGGTGGCGGGTATGGTCATTACCACCCAGCGCGCCACCACCATTGCGCTGGACAAAGACGGCAAACCGCTGCGCCCAGCCATCATCTGGCTGGATCAGCGCCGTGCAGAAGCCACACCCAAACTCAAGTGGTGGTGGGAAGTGGCTTTTCGCGCCATTGGCATGCGTGACGCGATACGCTTTTTCCAAAGAGAAGCCGAGGCCAACTGGATTGCACAGCAGCAACCCGATATTTGGGCCAAAACCGACAAATTCCTGTTGCTTTCGGGCTACCTCAACTACCGCTTTACCGGCCGCTTCGTGGACTCCGTGGCATCCCAGGTCGGCTTCCTGCCGTTTGACTACAAAAAGGGATGCTGGGCTGCCAAGTCCGACTGGAAATGGCAGGTTCTGCCGATCCGTCCGTCGATGCTGCCCGAACTGGTAAGCGCCGGCACCATCATCGGAAATGTCAGCGCGCAAGCGGCCCTGGATACCGGGATTCCAGAAGGCATGCCAGTCATCGCTGGCGCCGCCGACAAGGCGTGCGAGGTAATCGGTGCGGGTTGCCTCACCCCAAAAATTGCCTGCCTGTCCTACGGCACCACGGCCACGGTCAACACCACCACACCACGCTACCTGGAGGCCACACCCTTCATTCCACCCTACCAGGCAGCAGTACCCAACCACTACAACACCGAAATCCAGATCACCCGCGGCTTCTGGATGGTGACCTGGTTCAAGGAGCAGTTTGGTCTGCACGAAAAGCAGATTGCCGAGCAACGCGGCATAGCGCCGGAAACCTTGTTTGATGAGCTGGTCAACGCCGTTCCACCGGGAGCGCATGGCTTGATGCTGCAACCGTTCTGGAACCCCGGCATCAAGATTCCCGGCCCGGAGGCCAAAGGTGCCATCATCGGTTTTGGCGATGTGCACACGCGTGCCCATTTGTACCGCGCCATTCTGGAAGGCCTGGCCTACGCCTTGCGGGAGGCCAAAGAGCGTATAGAAAAACGTGGCGGAACACGCATCACCCGCGTGCGCATATCCGGTGGAGGCTCGCAAAGCGATGCGGCCATGCAAATCACCGCCAACATCTTCAACTTGCCGTGCGAGCGCCCCCACCTGTATGAAACCAGCGGCTTGGGTGCGGCAGTGCTGGCCGCTGTGAGTTTAAAAATGCATCCGGACTTTGCGACCGCCGTCGCCAGGATGACCCGCATCGGCCAGGTGTTCCAGCCTGAACCCGTGCACGCCCAAACCTACGAGCAGCTCTATCGTCGCGTCTACTGCCGCATGTACAAGCGCCTGCAACCCCTGTATCTGGCTATCCAGGAAATCACGGGGTATCCGGATCGATGAGACCCTTTGCCGGGCACCGGGTTAACCGGGCGTGGTTGTCATGCTGGTCAGTTCAGCAACCCCGATCGGGGGTCGAGCCATCCAGGGCACCACAAACGTTCGCTTGGACAGCCCATCAGAGATGCGCTCCATTTGCGTCTGCTCTCCTTGCAGGCGCGCCGCCAGTAAGGGGTCACTGGTCCCGGCCGCGAGAACACTCTTATTGATCACCCAGGCAAAAGGCTCGATCTTTGCCCGGCCCAGGTCATCCTGCAACGCTTTTGCCTGCGACACGGGTGTGATTTCAGGCAAAGTAACCAAAATAATCCGCGTGTATTCAGGATCTTGAAGCCGCATCAGCGGTGTCACCAGATGCCCCGAAGATTTTCCTTCAAACTCACGCATCATCTGGCGATGGTAGGCGCCAGTTGCATCCATCAACAAGAGGGAATGGCCCGTGGGTGCGGTATCCAGGACAACGAATGCGCTCCTGCCTTCGCTCACTACGCGAGAAAACGCGTGAAACACGGCCACCTCTTCGGTACAAGGTGAACGCAAGTCTTCCAGCATCAATGCCTTTTCCTGGGCATCGAGTTTCGGCCCTTTGGCAGCCATGATTTTGTCAACATAGCGATGTGTTTCCACAATGGGATCAATCCGGTCGACCCGCAAACCCGGCACATCACCGGCCAGCGTGCCCGACAGATGCGCTGCCGGATCGGTGGTACTCAGGTGAACCTTTTTCCCACGCTGCACCAGGCCAAGAGCCAACGCGGCAGCGATCGTTGTCTTACCCACGCCGCCCTTGCCCATCACCATGATCAATCCGTGTCCCGCCCGGGCAAGTTCATCGGCCAGCGAATCCAATCCGCAACCCTGTTTTGGAAGCAGCCGCGGCAATGGCTTTGCGTCACCGGTCGCAGCAACGGCATCAAACAGCAGGGAACGAAGCGCATGCAGACCCACCGTGTCAAACGCGCGCAACGGAACACGGTCCTGTGGCAAAGTCAGCAGGTTCTTGGGGATGGCACCCAGCGCCGCCGTTCCCAGGGCTTCTATAGCGCAGGCAATCGCGTCATTGCGATCGTTGGCATGAAATACACCATTGACCACCAGCCGCTGGTTGTGCAGTCCCAACTCGTGCAGTTCCTCTGAAGTACGTGCGGCCTCGGCAATGGCACCCGTATCAGGCCTGGTCACCAAAACCACGGTCGTCTTGGCCGGATCGCTCAGTGCTTCGAGCGCGGCCTTAAAGCGCACCTCCTGCATCTTTAGACCGGAATGGGGGCCCAGGCAGGAAGCTCCGCGATCATTGCCTGCCAAAAAGCCACTCCAGGCTTTGGGCAGACTCAACAGCCGCAGCGTATGTCCGGTTGGCGCGGTGTCAAACACGATGTGGTCGTAGTGATGGTCCTCATCCGAAAGCAAAGACGCGAACTCGTCAAAGGAGGCAATCTCGGTCGTGCATGCTCCCGACAATTGCTCACGTACCGTTGCCAGCTCGATGTCGCTGGAGTCACCTTTCATTTGTGCAACAACGCGTTGCCGATACCATTCGGCAGCGTTGTCCGGGTCGATATTGAGAACCGAGAGACCCTGCGTGTGGGGCACCGGTGTCGGAGTATTTTTAAGTTCAACACCCAACATTTCGTCCAGATTGGATGCAGCATCGGTACTGACCAACAAGACACGTTTACCGGTGTCGGCCAGATACAGCGCTACAGCGGTCGACAGTGAGGTCTTTCCGACGCCGCCCTTGCCGGTGAAGAACAGATGCCTTGTGGGGTGGACCAGTAAATCGAGCGGCGCTTGCCTGAACCAGGCCTCGACTTTTTGGTGCGACGGAATTCCCCCAATGTGGACCATAGTTCCATCAACACTGACAGCAGGTGTTGCAGTTACGCCCTGACGCAGTATTTCCCCGTGGTCCGTAATTTTGGCAAGTTCAACTTCAACGTTGCATGCTTTTGCGACGCGTTCTATCGTTGCGATGGTGATCTGGCATTTGGAACATCCAGATCCAAAAACGTTGACTTTCATGCTCAACCCTTGATGTGCGCAATTTCATGCACAGAGAAAGCATTCATCATGCGCCTTTGCAGTATGTTGTGGGCGACTGGTTGGCTGCTAGCCAGCATTTTTCGCGTAATCAACTGATGAATGTCAATTGAAGTCGATACTGCTTTTGGGTGTGGGACTTGGTGGGCTACCAAACAACGAATCCGCGCGACCGTCGGGGGATTCAATTCATGGCACCATGCATCTCTCTCCAACCCCACGTGTTGTTCACTCCATTGAAAAGGTGTCTTTATGCAATATCGCCGTCTTGGCCGTAGTGGCCTCCAGGTTAGCGTTTTGTCCCTGGGCTCGTGGGTCACTTACCACAACCAGGTGGACGTGGCCGCCGCCAAGGAAATGCTGGCTGCGGCCATGGACGCGGGTATCAACTTCTATGACAACGCCGAGGTTTATGCACTGGGCAAAAGCGAAACCGTGATGGGTGAAGCCATCAAGGCCCTCAACTGGCCGCGCCTGAACTATGTAGTCTCCACCAAGTTCTTCTGGGGCCTGTCACGCGACGGAAACACCATCAACCGCAAGGACACGCTGAACCGCAAGTACCTGATGCAGGCGATTGACGGGTCACTCAAACGCATGGGGCTGGACTTTATTGACCTGGTGTACTGCCACCGCTCCGACCCCCTCACGCCCATTGAGGAAACCGTCCGGGCCATGAGCGACATGATTACCCAGGGCAAGGCTCAGTATTGGGGCACCAGCGAATGGTCGGCCGCCGACATTCGCGCCGCCTGGGAGATTGCCGAGCGCCACCACCTGCACAAGCCGGTGATGGAGCAGCCCCAGTACAACGTGTTTTGTCGCAAGCGGGTGCAGCAGGAATATGCCCGCCTGTACGAAGACATTGGCCTGGGCCTGACGACCTGGAGTCCACTGGCAAGCGGGCTGCTGACCGGCAAGTACCGCGACGGCGTGCCCGAAGGCAGTCGGGGGGCTGTGAAGGGAATGGACTTCTTGCTCAAAGGACTTACCGACCAGGCCAAGAACGCCGCAGTGTCCAAACTGGCCGTGGTTGCCGCCGAACTGGGTTGCAATCTGAGCCAGTTGGCCATCGCCTGGGCCGCCCACAACCCGCGCGTCAGCACGGTGATCACTGGAGCCTCGAAACTATCGCAGTTGCAGGACAACATGGGCGCGATGGACGTCGTGCTCAAACTGACGCCCGAGGTATTGGCAAAAATTGATGAGGCAACGCTAGCCCTTGCGGAGTGAGTCTCTCTGAGTTGATGTAGATGGGTGTATAACCAAGGCCCCCGAATACCCCGACAACCGTCAGGCGCCCCAGTGCGCCACAACACCAAGGAACAACCGACATGGGCGCGCAGTGGAAAGCAAAAGGTAAGGAACTGGCAGCCAATGCCAAGGGCAAACTGTTTGGTCGTCTGTCCAAGGACATCATGGTGGCTGCGCGCAATGGGGCCGACCCGGGGTCCAACTCGCGACTGCGCCTGTTGGTGGAACAGGCCCGCAAGGTTTCCATGCCAAAGGACACGCTGGACCGCGCCATCAAGAAAGGCGCGGGTCTGACGGGTGAGACCGTGCATTTTGAACATGTGATGTACGAGGGCTTTGCCCCGCACCGCGTGGCCGTAATGGTCGAATGCCTGACCGACAACGTGAACCGCACCGCGCCACAGATGCGCGTGCTGTTTCGCAAAGGCCAGTTGGGCACGTCCGGCTCGGTGGCATGGGACTTTGACCACGTGGGCATGATCGAGGCCGAACCATCGGCGCCCGCAGCAGACGCCGAGGTGGCGGCTATCGAAGCCGGCGCACAGGACTTCGAGCCTGGCGACGCCGAAGGCAGCACCCTGTTCCTGACCGATGCGACCGACCTGGACCTGGTCAGCCGCGCATTGCCGTCCCATGGATTCACGGTGGTGTCGGCCAAACTGGGCTACAAGCCCAAGAACCCGATAGACCCGGGCAGCCTGAGCGCGGTGGATCTGGAAGAAGTAGAAGCCTTCCTGGCCGCCATCGATGGCAACGACGATGTGCAAAATGTGTATGT
>CANNRR010000095.1 GCA_947508055.1 Burkholderiales bacterium | reverse complement strand
CCCGAGCAAATGCAGCGCCGCTTGAAACGCGGAGGCCGGTCGGCTGGGCACTCTGCTGCGTGTCCCCCGCCCGCTTTGCGGGCTCCTCCTTTACCTGCGCAGAGTGCCCAGCCGCCCAGCCGCCTACATCCCTCACTCAGCTCCGAGCAGGCCACTGTGCTGCAACAAATCCACAGCCAGAGTGGCCCGTTTTTGCTGTTTGGTGCCACCGGCAGCGGCAAGACCGAGGTCTATCTGCGCGCGGTGCAAACGCTGCTGGAAAACGACCCAGACGCCCAGGCACTGGTTATGGTGCCCGAGATCAACCTCACGCCCCAATTGGAAGCCCGCTTCACGGAACGCTTTGCGCCCCTGTACGGCGACACCGCCGTGGTATCCCTGCACAGCGGCATGACCAACCCGCAGCGACTCAAAAGCTGGCTGGCCGCCCACAGCGGTGGGGCTCGCATTGTGCTGGGCACACGCATGGCGGTGTTTGCCTCCATGCCCCAGTTGCGCCTGATCGTGGTCGACGAGGAGCACGACCCCAGCTACAAGAGCAGCGAGGGGTCTCGCTACTCGGCGCGCGATCTGGCGGTCTACCGCGCCCGGCTTGACGGTGCCAAAGTGCTGTTGGGCTCGGCCACACCCTCGCTGGAGAGCTGGCACCTCAGCCGTCCCGCCACTGAAGGCGGGCGCTACCTGCGCCTGCACATGCCCAGTCGCATCGGCACGCCGGCATCAACAGGCGCTGTTGCGGATAAACAACCCGACACATCGGCGCAGGCCATGCGTGCCACTGCTGGCACTCCCGATGGCCTGCCACTGGTGCGCAGGGTGGACATGAACCACCAGCCCCGCAACGCAGTGTTTTCCGTTCCGCTGCTTGAAGCCATCAAGGAACGCATTGCACGCGGCGAGCAGAGCATGGTGTTTCTCAACCGGCGCGGCTACGCGCCAGTGTTGCACTGCGCGGATTGCGGCTGGAAAAGCGAATGCCCACACTGCAGTGCATTTCGGGTGTTCCACAAAATCGACCGCACGCTGCGCTGCCACCACTGCGGTTTTACCGAGCGCGTGCCCCGCGCCTGTCCAACCTGCGGCAACCCCGACATTGCGCCACTGGGCCGCGGTACCGAGCGGCTGGAAGAACACCTGGCCGAACTGCTGGCCGACGTGCGCCGCCCCGACACCGTCAGCGCCGATTTTCCGCAAGGCGAGCCGGTACGCGTGGCCCGCATCGACGCCGATACCACCCGCCTCAAGGGCGAACTGCAAAGCCAGTTGGCAGCCGTGCACGCGGGCGATGTGGACGTACTGGTGGGCACCCAAATGATTGCCAAGGGCCACGACTTTCGCCGCATCACCTTGGTGGCCGCGGTAAACCCGGATGGTGCCCTGTTTTCAAGCGACTTCCGGGCACCGGAACGTCTGTTCAGTCTGCTGATGCAGGCGGCAGGGCGTTCGGGGCGGGACGCCAGTCTGGGCGCGCGCAGCGAGGTGTGGATTCAAACCTTTCAGCCCACCCACCCGCTGTATGCGGCGCTCAAGCGCCATGACTACCCGACGTTTGCCGCCGCCCAGTTAAAGGAGCGCGAACAGGCCGGTCTGCCGCCATTCACCGCCCAGGCCCTGGTGCGCGCCGAAGCCCGCACGCAAGACGTGGCGCAGGGCTTTCTGAACGCCGCCAGCGCCACGGCACAAGCCGACATGGCACTCTGGGAGGGCTGGGCGCATGTGCTGTCCCAAATCACCCTGTACCCGGCCGTGCCCATGAGCATTCAGCGGGTGGCCAATATCGAGCGTGCGCAAATGCTGGTGGAAAGCCCTTCGCGCACGGCCCTGCAACAGTTCCTGGGCGGCTGGCAGTCCGTTCTGCACGCCACCCGGCAACAGCCGCAGGGCAAAGGGCTGATTCGCTGGGCGATCGATGTGGATCCGCTGGCAATATAAGTCGCCCCGTTCATGCTATCAAATGAGTAGCTATCAACGCTTGTTCTACGGGGTCTACAGGTCGATTTGCCGCAAAAACTGAACACGCAAGGACAGGGCGATTTCAGGGTGCACTCTATCGGGTAACCAGTGCCACAGCCCCCGAGAACGTAAAGAACGCGGCAGCGGTCGACACCAGAATGATGCGTGCAATGCGTCCGTTGTCGGCCCCAAAGCGCTCGGCCAGCAACGACACGTTGCTGGCGCTGGGCAAAGCGGCCAGCAACACCAGAACGGTCAGCGCGAACCGGTCCAGCGGCACGCCGATGTGAATCGCACTGGCGCCCACCAGCAACACCAGCAGCGGGTGCAAAAACAGCTTGATGGCGGCCACGGGCACGACTTCAAGCCAATGCACAGTGTGCGCCTCACCTGCCTGGGCCATCATTTGCGAACGGGCCAGCACGGCACCAATGGTAAACAAGGCCACGGGCGACGCCGCATCGGCCAACAATCCAACGGTTTGAGCAATCGGTTTTGGCAATTCGAGTTGCAATGCCGACACCACCGCGCCAAGCAAGATGGACCAGGGTAATGGGTTGGCTGCCACGCCTTTGAGTGCATTTTTAGCCGCTTGCCCCGCTGACGCACCCGAGTCGCCATCGCCATCCAGTCTGGAGAGCGCAATGCACAGCGAGGTGGTGACAACCATGTCGAGCAGCACCAAAAGAATCGCGGGTCCGGCGGCCCGGGGGCCAAGCAGGGCAACCACCAGGGGTACGCCCATGAAACCGGTGTTGGGGAATGCACCCACCAGCGCACCAAAGGCCGCGTCATTCCAGCCAATGCGTCCATGGCGGGTGACGGCCACCACAAAGCCCACCATGATGAGCGCGCACAGCAGATAGGTCACCACCACGCTGGGGTCGAGCAACTGGGCGATGGGTGTACTGGCGCCAAGCCGGTACAGCATGCACGGCAGCGCAAAAAACAGCACGAATGCGTTCAGGCCGGGAATCGCTGGCATTGGCAGCATGCCCCTGCGCGCGGCAACAAAACCACACAGTACGAGAGCAAAAAATGGAAAAGTGACCGAGAGAATTTGCAGCACGCCGCCATTGTCATGGTAAATCCTCCCACGCCCGGCACACCCGGTAAGATGGCGCGCTTGTCCGTCCCTAAAGTCTGCATGTCGTCGCCCTTCCCCGCTTCCATTTCTTCCCCCGTGGCCCCTGGCCTGAATCTGGCCCAACAGGAAGCAGTCAATTATTTGCACGGACCCTGCCTGGTGCTGGCCGGTGCAGGTTCCGGCAAGACGCGCGTCATCACCCACAAGATTGCACGATTGATCCAGTCCGGCATGGCGCCCCAGCGGATTGCCGCCATCACGTTTACCAACAAGGCCGCAGCCGAGATGCGCGAGCGCGCCAAGGGCTTGATCGGTAAGGCGGCCAAAGATGTGGTGGTGTGCACGTTTCATGCGCTGGGGGTGCGTATGTTGCGTTTAGACGGGTCAGTTCTGGGCCTCAAGCCGCAGTTCAGTATTCTCGACACGGACGACGTGACCAGCATTCTGAAAGACGCCGGAGGTAGCACCGATGCCGCCACCGCACGACAATGGCAATGGACCATCAGCGGCTGGAAAAGTGCGGGCCTCAACGCCGCTCAGGCGCTAGCCCAGGCCGAGAACGATGGTGCCCGCGTAACTGCCACCATCATGGCGCGCTACGAGGAGCGACTCACGGCCTACCAGAGTGTCGACTTTGATGACCTGATCAGCCTGCCGCTCAAACTGTTGCGCGACCACGCAGCCGTACGCCAAAAGTGGCAGGCCCTGATGGGCCACGTACTGGTGGACGAATACCAGGACACCAACGCCACCCAATACGAAGTACTAAAGCTGCTGGTGGGTGGCAACCCGGCCGCTAGCGCCCGGTTTACCGCCGTGGGTGACGATGACCAATCCATCTATGGCTGGCGCGGTGCCACGTTGGACAACCTAAAAAGACTGCCGGTGGATTTTCCATCGCTGAAGTTGGTGAAGCTGGAGCAAAACTACCGATCCACCAGCGCCATTCTTCGCGCAGCCAACAATGTGATTGGCCCCAACCCAAAACTGTTCCCCAAGAATCTGTGGAGCGATTTGGGCGAAGGCGAACCGGTGCGCGTGGTGGACGCCGACAACGAGGAGCACGAAGCCGAGCGCGCCGTGGCGCGCATTCAGAGCCTGCGCGCTAGTTGGGAGACGCAAATTCCACTGGCAGCAGCGACTGGCGTCGCGCCGGGCCGCCCCAAGCAAGGCACTGACCCCGCGGGGGGCAGCGTAGTACACGCAGTGATAAGCGTGGGGGCTCCCAATTACAGAGACTTCGCCGTGTTGTACCGCGCCAACCACCAGGCAAAACCGTTTGAGAAGGCACTGCGCAAGGCGAACATTCCGTACAAGGTGTCGGGCGGCCAGAGTTTTTTCGACCGGGCTGAAATCCGCGATCTGTGTGCCTGGTTTCGCCTGTGGGCCAACAACGACGATGACCCCGCTTTCCTCAGGGCTGTGACCACGCCCAAACGAGGCATCGGCCACCAGACGCTGGGCACCCTGGGCGTTTTTGCAAGCAGGTACAAGCAGAGCCTGTTCGAGTCCCTGTTTTCCAGTTCGCTGAGCTCAGTGCTGGCGGCCAAGGCAGTTGGCAGCCTGCACGAGTTTGGACGGTACGTAAATGACCTGGAATACAGGGCGCGCCAGACCGAGGGTACCGAAGCAGCCAGAGCTTTCATGACCGATTGGCTGAAAGACATTGGCTACGAAAAGCACCTGCTCGATGGCGAGGACAGTGACAAGGTGGCGGCAGCCAAATGGTCCAACGTGCTGGAGTTTTGCGACTGGATGGCACAGCGCTGTGGCGGAACCCTGGATGACGCGGCAGGCACATCGGTACGCGAAGTCAAAAACTTGCTGGAGGTTGCTCAGACGATTGCCCTGCTATCCACCATTAGCGAGCGCGAGAAAGACCAGAACGTGGTGACCCTGTCAACGCTGCACGCCTCCAAAGGACTGGAGTGGCCGCATGTGCTGTTGGTTGGCGTGACCGAAGGCATGCTGCCATTCAAGCTGGCTGAAGGCGCCGAATCGCAAGGCGGGTCCGAAAAAGCCCACGAAGCGGCCAACGAAGACTTGGCGCAGCGCCTGCAGGAAGAGCGAAGACTGATGTACGTGGGCATCACCCGTGCCCAGCGCAGCCTGGCCGTGAGCTGGACGCGGCGGCGCAAGAAAGGGCGCGAAATGGTAGCAGTGCTGCCTAGCCGCTTTATTGCGGAAATGGGTTTGGACAAGGCAACGGCCAAGGAAGACCCGCGGGAAAAACTCAAGGCCTTGCGTGCAGAGTTTGCACTGAAAGCACTGGCGACGGCCACTGCAGCCGCCCAAAGCCGCTAGAAGCGCACGGTCAGCGGTGGCTGTCGTACCCCCTTGGGACCGAAAATTCGCCAAATCCTGTGCCACTGCCGGACGGCATCACGCCGAAGAGCTCATCGTGCACATCAGACAGCACCATCATGGCAGCAGCAGCATCCTGATTGAAGCCCATGCGGGCCTTGCCCTTGTTGTCGCCCCCGTCCATGATCAGCTTGGCGATGTATTCGCTGCACTCTTTATGCCCCCACAGTGTTCGAATCGTGTTGGCAATTCGGTGATGGTGTAGTTCTACCATTTCAAGTGCTTCGTCCTTGCGCTGCTCGGGCGTTCGCTCTTGCGGCAAAGCGGACTCATCAGGAGTGCCCTCCTCAAGAATCGGTAACGGAGCGGTAGGCAAAAAAGCCTTGGAATCATCCGGGACCGGTTGCGAAACCTCCATGGCACTAAAGCGGGAATCCTGCTCGGCCACAGCATTTTCCCACAGCCCCCAGGTGGTATCAGGATCATCCTCGACGACCTCGAGCCCCCGAGAGTCCACCGCGTCCTTCGCCGGCGAACCGTCTGGCTTCTTGCCTTTGCCAAGAAAACTACTGAACATGCACGTTCTCCATGATTTTCGCCAATGCTACTCCAGCTCAAGAAATTTTGCCACCACTGACACACGAAAGGCATACCAATCGTCCAGAAACGGCAAAGCCGACTCGTAAAGTCGGCTTGTAATCTTGGTGGTGCAGTTTAACAGAGTTTTAAACCAACCCTTCACATCTCTTCAGACTCCAGCGCGGCTGGTCGCAAATGTACGCGAATGAGTTGCAACTTCTTGGTTGCCGCACACCTCCCACCATCCACCTGATGAAATTCAAAGCCATCCAACCGGCAAGTTGGCTTCTCCATGGTTCTATGCCTGAATGCGGGTCCCATTTTTACTTGGAGAACGCGATGACTAATTTGCATCTAAATGAGATAGAGCTTGGAAAGCGATGGGGCGTCAGCCCTAAGACCCTGCAGCGCTGGCGTACGGAGAACCGAGGGCCTGCCTATCTCAAGCTGTCCAAACGGGTGACTTACGCCATGGAGGACATCGTTGCGTATGAGGCCAGCCAAAAACGAGTCTGCGAAAACTCGCATGCTTTCGCAGTCCAGCACGCAGCCAACCCGATCAGTGCCGATGCCTCGGATTCAAGCATCCAGGCGGACACGCAGGCCGGGATGGGCGAACCGACTGACAGCGCCTTCATTACCGATGCTGAAGCTGCCCGCGCGACGAAGCTGCCAAAGTATTACTTCACCAACGCGGACAAGCGTGCAGAGATGGAAATTCCGCACTACCTCGTTGGCAAGCTTGTGCGATTCAAACTGGAGGAGATTCGCCAGTGGGCGGCACTCAAAACCCAGCGGTGCGGGATCAAGCCGAGCGCCATGGATCGAATTGCCGCCATCTTCCAAAATGCAAAGTCGAGAACTGAGGCAACCGGTCAAAACGATGAATCAATGAACCCAAAAATCAAAATTGGCCTTCACGAAGCGCTTCGCAGACTCAATAGCGAAACGTCATAAAAACCCGTTACATTTCGCACGCAATTAGGAAATCAGCGGCTATGGCGGTGTCAGTCACGACTATTTCGTTTCGGCTAACAGAGCACTGGTATCAGCTCGACGATATTCAGTCGCCTACCAACATAGCATTGGTGTCCAGCAATCTAGACGCTCCCAGAGTTAGGCGAACATTTGTGTTTGCTCGTGCTTCAGGGACTCAATTCGATCGTAGAGTCCGATCTTTTCATCGGCTTTTCGCTTCGAATGCTCAGACATACAAGCCACCAACTCTTCGAGCTGCTGAGGCGTACCGACCGTTTTGAACATCTTTTCCTTGTTTACAAAGACGACAGATTTCTTTTTTCTGGCCAGTAACTCAATAACGTTGCTGAGAGTCCCCGTACTTTTTGTATCCCAGATCATCAATCCATAGTCAGCGATTTCAGCCATTTGCAGGTCCTTCGCAGTAAAAAACGCGCGAGATCCCTCAGCTAGCCTTGTTTCAACCGCATGGACTGGCCACTCGCCAATGTTGTTCCGCGGCCTAGCCCCGCTACAAAAAACAGTTGTTTTTGATTTTCCCAAATTGAACAAGTGCCACTGAATCGCAGTGTCCGCACCATCAGCATCGCCCACCGTGACCTCAAAATCAGAGGCAACAATGTTGTCGATGCGCTCTTTCACCTTGGGGTCAAGGTGCTTTATATTCATCGATCCAGCGATGAAAACCTTTGTCATTTTGCTATCTTCAAGTGAGGGCCGCCACGTAAATTTTCCGTACCTTTGGATACGAATGCAACACCTTAAAAGCAGCTTCCATAGATGCACCAGTGTGGAAAAGATCATCCACGACCAGGACATTCCATGGACCACTGCCATCTATACCATCGTTGACGCTGAAGCTCTCGCCTATGGCATCCACTTTTTCGCCCTTCGTATTCAAATCCTTCAGCGATTTACCATTGCCTGCCTTTAGCAGCACATCAAGGAACACTGGCTTTTTCACTATGCTGCCAAGTCTTTGTGCGACTTCCGTGACTGGCTGACGATGACGTGAAATCGAAGCAGGCATAGGGACTATAAAACCAACGTTTTGGAGTTTCGGGAAGATGTTTTCTGCAAGCGCTTGTGCAAGAGGGTCTACTTGATTCCAATCGTGCTGGTACTTGAGCTGGTAAGTGGCCTCACCAACTTCCGTACGTTCAGTATCGAATCGAGCGTGACCGTATGCATCCTCCCCCAAATAAGTGCTTTTGATGCTGTGCTTATCGAGCGCCCATCCCTGATCCCACGGACCTGCAATTTCTCGAAGCGAAACCCTCATAGAAACCCACCTTCTGATTTCATCAGCACCATCCCAACTGTCATATTTAACTTGTTAAGGATGACGGCCACCGAGTGAGATCATAGCCCGGTTGCGTCAAACGATTGGCCGGTTTTTAAGGCACGTATTTTAGTGGCCTTGACTTCACCCCGCCCCAGCGCGTTCATGCCAGCTCCACCATACACGGAGATTTGACATGGAGATGGTCTTGCTGACCACAGCGCAACTTGGCAAGCGGCTGGGCATTGCGGCGATCACGCTGCAAATCTGGCGCAGCCAGGGGATTGGCATACCGTTTGTCAAGCAAGGAACGCGGGTGTTTTACCGGTTGGCGGATGTGCAGGACTATGAGCGGCGCAACGTTGACTCGTTGTCTGCCTGGCTTTTGGGCAGCGACCGGCCGCTGCCGGAAATGGAGGCATTGGTGCGCGCGGCCAACCTGCCACTGCAAAAAATCCGCCAGCGCATTGCCAATCCATCAGAAATTGACTGTGACGCGAAATCGGCACGACTTCTACCGCTACCGGCGGAAACATTTGAATCGCCGAAACCTGAGCCGACAGAACCATCTGCGGACTCAGACTGGCAGCCTCACGCCACGCCGGAACATTCTTTCCACCAAAGCCCAAGTGATGCCCGGCCACTTTTGATCCGTCGTCCGAACGGCACCTTTGCAGCAAGCCTGTCCACTCCCCGCCCGTTTGCCCCAAAAGCACCGGAACTCATCACCACCCAACAAGCTGCTGAACGGCTTGGCCTTACGACCAACGCGTTGCATGAACTGCGTTGCCGCGATGATGGTCTGCAGATTTTTCAGAAAGGGTTCACGGTCGGCTACCGGCTTGAAGACATTCAGGCGTTTGAGCAGCGCGAGGCTTCGGCCATGCTGGACAAGGTCTTGTCTACAGGGCAGGCATTGCCAATGCTTAGGGCGATGGCCAAGGCGATGCTGTCGCCACCCGTCATTGACATCAGCACGCCGCTACCCCTTCCAATCGCACTTCCTGCGCCAGGGCAAACCAGCGCTGCGCCGTCGAATATTCATCGGTTACCGCCCGTCGGGGTGGAAACGATACCGGCGGTGCCCCTGCTCAAAGATTGCAGCGTCGTCGACTCCACCCCGCTGGCGATGCCGATACCACCTGCAGAACAAGCAACCCCACCGGAAACGGCATCCCCGCCAGAACCCGCAACGCCCCAGCCATTACCGCGCCAACTGATCGCACCACCCCTCAGCACACAGTCCTCAGCACTCAGCACTCTTTCTTGGTACCTGATCCACACCAAGCCGCGCCAGGAAGCACTGGCCCTGACCAATCTGTCGCGCCAGGGTTTTGAGTGCTACATGCTGATGCTCAGGCTGCAAAAGATCCGCCAGCGCAAAACGGCGCTGGTGGCCGAGCCCATGTTTCCGCGTTATTTGTTCATCAGGCTCGATACCAGTGGCTCCGGCCAAAGCTGGTCACCGATTCGCTCTACCTTGGGCGTGAACCAGTTGGTTCGGTTTGGTGGTCAACCTGCCAAGGTGGACGGGCAATTGATTGACCTGATTCGCTCACGTGAACAAGGGACACATGCGCAACCTTTGTTCACCGCTGGCGACAACGTCACCGTCGCCGACGGCCCATTTGCCGGGCTTGAAGCCATCTATCAAAACACGGATGCCGAAAGCCGCTCGATGATTCTGCTCAACATCCTGAGCAAGCCGGTGTCCATGCGCATTGACACTGCCAGCCTGCGCCGAGCCGGATAAATCCGCACCATCTCAAGCACGATTGCGCTGCGCAATCAAAAGGACACCAATCTGACATCCCTTGCGTGGTGCAGCACCCGAAGTACTGTCAATTCCGTGTCATCAACTTCATAAAACAAGATGTATGGCGTGGCGCTTGGCCAACTGCGCACTTGGTTACCCAGTTCAGGTCTGGCCCTCCCCATCAATGGCTGCATCAGCAGTACCTTTGACTCCTGCTCCACGGTATCCAGAACCCGGTCGGCTGCTGCCAGGTTTTCCTCCGCTATGTAGAGCCAAGCCTCCAAAAGATCTGCCTGCGCCCTCTCAGTAAACACCAATTGCAACATCAAGCAGCGGCCCTTGCTGATCGCTGTTTTCTGCCCTCAGCTTTGATGGCGTCAATATTCAGCGGTGCAACGCGTCCAGCACGCTTGTCTGCCTGACCTTGCTCGATGTCAGCCTTCAGGGTGGCCAAAGCAGCGCCTTGCACAGACTGGTAGGACTCGAAAAGGCGCAGAGCCTCCCGAATGACCTCACTGGCCGAGCCAAACATGCCGGAGGCAACATGAGCCCTCACCCGGCTCTCGAGTTCTGGCGGCAATGAAACGTTCAAGGACATGGTTAACCTCCTAAATGCAATGGCAGACTTTGCCATTGTAGGGCGGTTGGTTGTTGAACTGTGGCTTCTTCCAATTACTACGCAGCACCTCTCCAAATTGACTTGATAGCTTGTCGCCCCCAGCGCCAACATGGCAGCAAGCACAACAAGTCCAACCCGCACCCAACAAGCCCCGCCCACCATGCCACCCGATCAAATCAATCCTCAACCCGCCCCCTTCCGCGCCGCCCAATACGTGCGCATGTCCACGGAGCATCAGCAGTATTCCACCAACAACCAGGCCGACAAGATTCTGGAATACGCCCAGCGCCGCAACATCGAAATCGTGCGCACCTATGCCGACGAGGGTAAAAGTGGTTTGTCGCTGGGCGGGCGGGCTTCGCTACAAAAGCTCCTCGCCGATGCTGAATCTGGCTCAGCGAATTTCAGCCTGGTGCTGGTTTACGACGTCAGCCGCTGGGGCAGGTTTCAAGATGCGGACGAGGCGGCTTTTTATGAATATAAATTAAAGCGCAAAGGCATCCTGGTCGCCTACGTGGCCGAGCAGTTTGAAAACGATGGCTCACCAGTCTCAACAATAGTCAAAGGTGTCAAGCGCGCCATGGCCGGTGAATACAGCCGGGAACTCTCCGCCAAAGTCTTTGCTGGTCAGTGCCGCCTGATTGAGTTGGGTTTCCGTCAAGGCGGCCACGCCGGTTTTGGACTGCGCCGGGTGTTGTTGGACCAAAGCGGCAATCTCAAAACCGCCTTGCAGCGCGGTGAGCACAAGAGCCTGCAAACGGACCGGGTCATCCTGGTGCCGGGCACCGATGCGGAAGTGGCCACAGTGAACCAGATGTTTCAGTGGCTGATTCAGGACGATCTGGCCATCACCGCGATCGCCAACCGCCTTAACGCCATCCCGGTCCTTACCGATCTGGACCGCCCCTGGAATTACGACACGGTGCGCACGGTCTTGACCAATGAAAAGTACATCGGCAACAACGTTTACAACCGCCACTCCTTCAAGCTCAAGAAAAAGCATGTCGACAACCCTCCCGACATGTGGATCCGCAAGGAAGGGGCTTTTACCGGGGTGGTGCCGGTAGCCACCTTCATGACCGCCCAAGAAATCCTGGCCGAGCGCAGTCGCAAACTCACAGACCAAGAGCTGCTGGAACACTTGAAACGCCTGTATGCCGAATGCGGCTCTCTGTCGGGCTTGATCATCGACCAGGCCATGGGTCGGGCCACCGCCAGCATGGTTGCCAATCGCTTTGGCAGTTTGTCACGCGCTTATCAGTTGGTCGGCTTTGGTAACGCTGACAGGCTGGAGTTTATGGAGCTCAATCGCCGTCTGCGCCAATTGCACCCAGAAATCATTGGGCGCACCGAGCAAACCATTGCCAATCTGGGCGGTCAAGTCTGGCGTGACCCCAAGACTGATCTGCTGACCTTGAACGACGAGCTGGTCATCAGCGTGGTGCTGGCACGCTGCCACACGCTTGTGGACAAATATGGCCAAAGCCGCCAGCGCTGGCGCATCCGGTTTGACCCGGCCCGCTTTAACCCTGACCTGACCGTTGCCATCCGGCTGGATGCGGCCAACACCTCAGAGCTTGACTATTACCTGTTACCCCGGCTGGACCTGCCTGAGCAGGAAATCCGGGTCAGCAACCACAACAGCGCCAATTTTGAGTGTTTCCGCTTTGACAACCTGAACTTCTTCTACGGCATGTCGGAGCACAAAAGTGCTGAGTGCTGAGGTACGAGTGCTGAGTTAAACGCCGTCCCGTTTGCGCTGAATTGCGGCCCGCAGGCCACCGATGATTTTTGACACCTCTTCGGTCAGGTCCCGCAGTCTGTTGAAATCCGCCTCGTTGATATGGCCAATGTCCAAGGCTACATAAAGCTGCGAACGAACTTCTGCGCACGATGCCTTGGCTATGACCAGAAATTGGTGAAATTCTGCACGCGAACCACGATCAAAACCCTCTGCGATGTTTGACATGACCGACACAGCAGCGCGCTGGATTTGGTCACGCAGGCCAAAGTCCCTTGCAAACGAGCCGTTGGCAGTCATTCGGTAAATGTCAGCCGTCAACTGCCGAGCTCTTTGCCAAGCAATCAAATCTTCAAATCGTTGAACGCCCATATCAAGTCCAAGTTAAGAGGTGCGAGTGCTGAGCTAAACAGCAGGCTGCAGCAGTAATTGAATTGGACTTTAACTCAGCACTCAGCACTCGTACCTCAGCACTGTTCTCGACATCGTCTTTTTGCTCGATGAAGGCGAAGAGCGTTTGATAGAAGGCGTGCAGCGTGGTGCCATCCCGCTCACCACCGCGCTGGAGATTGCCCGTGCCAAAGACGGCGATGGAAACCTGGGTGACATGCTGCAAGAGGCCTATGAAAACGGCCAACTCAAAGGCCGCCAGATCATCGAAGCCAAGCGCTTGATAGAAAAACGCCAAGAGCACGGCCCGGCATCGCCCAATGCCGACCAGATCAAACCACCCACTTCCAGCTACAGCCT
>CANNRR010000094.1 GCA_947508055.1 Burkholderiales bacterium | reverse complement strand
TTTTGCACAGGTGCGCGATGAGCTGGCCGAAGTGAAAGCTCATGTCCTGTCCTGCATCGCACAGCCCCACCTTGCGGCCATTCCAGATACTGGCAAGTGGCAGGTGGACGCGGCCCCGAGCCCAGGCCGCCCCCAACTCATCGGGCGTTACGGCCACCGGGCTGAAGGCCGTGGCTGGCTTGCTTTGTACAAAACCAAATCCTTTTGCCAATTCATCAGGAATCAGGTTGCGCAGACTCACATCGTTGAGCAGCATGATCAGGCGAATGCCATCGAGCGCCCGGTCTGCCGGGCAGCCCATGGGCACGTCACCGGTGATGACAGCCACCTCGGCTTCAAAGTCGATGCCAAACGACTCGCTGGCGCACACGATGGGGTCGCAGGCACCCGCCAAATCGTCGCTGCCACCCTGGTACATCAGGGGGTCGGTGTAAAAGCTTTCGGGCACCACGGCACCACGGGCCTTGCGCACCAGTTCCACATGGTTCAAGTAAGCCGAGCCGTCGGCCCACTGGTAGGCGCGTGGCAGCGGCGCCATGCACTGCTGCGCATCGAACGCGAAGGCGTGGCGAGCCCGACCATTGTTCAGACTCTCAAACAGGTCTTGCAACTGGGGCGACAGGTAGTTCCAGTCGTCCAGCACCTGTTGCAGGCGGTTGGCAATATGGGAGGCGTAAACGGCCTGACTCAGGTCGCGTGAGACCACGACGAGCTGGCCATCGCGCGAGCCGTCTTTGTAAGTTGCGAGTTTCATGGCGGAATTGTCGCTCTGAATTAAACTGGCGCACCGAAGCGCTCACACTCCATGCCAAGCACCCAACCCGTCAACACCCGCCGACGCCTGCCGTGGCGATTGATTCTGTTGACGGCACTGGTGTTGCTGGCGCACTGGGCGGTATTGCGTGCCGCACCCCTGGCTTTCGCGGCCTATGAGAGCCTGGACCCGGTTGAAGCGAGTTGGGCGTTTTCTACCCGCACCATCGCCATGGAGCCGTCCACAAAATTGCCGCCCGGGCGGGCAAAAGTCGCAACCCCATCGTCTGCACGGGAACGCACGACCACCCAACCCGAACGCGACAGGACCACAAATCTGGCCGATAGTCTTAAAGAAGATGCACCTCCAGCCCCCGATGAATATGGCAAAGGGGCGACTGAAAATGCAACAATCTTTGCAACACCAATGCCCCCGGTGTCTGACGCTCCAGTGCTCCTGGCTGATGCCGCGCTGGAGAACATGCCCAAGCCGTCGGTCAAACCCTTGCCCGCAAAGGCAGTGCGCAGCTTTGCAGTCCCGCCACCGGCCCGGTTGAAGTACAACATCAAAGGCGAAGTCAAAGGCTTTCCCTACCATGTCAACGGCGAACTGCGCTGGGCACAGGATGGCAAGACCTACGATGCCCGAATGGAGATCAGCCATTTCCTGCTGGGCTCGCGCGTTCAGACCAGCACCGGCCAACTGACCGGTCACGGCCTGGAGCCAACACGCTTTGGAGACAAGGTCCGCTCAGAAGTGGCGGCTCACTTTGATTACGAAAAGAACAAGGTCACCTTCAGCGCCAACACGCCCGATGCACCCTTGCTCAGCGGTGCACAGGACCAGTTGAGCGTGTTCATGCAGTTGGCAGCCATGATTGGCGCTGAGCCCAGGGGCTTCCCCGAGGGCAGCACCCTGCCCTTCCAGGCGGTAGGGCCGCGTTCGGCCGAGTCGTGGGTATTCACGGTGGGCGCCACAGAGAAATTGCAGATGCCAGGTGGCGACGTTTCCGCCTTGCGCCTGTGGCGTGACCCCAGCGGCGAATATGACCCCAAGGTGGAAGTCTGGCTGGCTGCGGAGGTGGGTTTTTTGCCGGTACGCATTCGGTTGACCCAGCCTAACGGTGATTTTGTGGACCAGCAGTGGCGGGAAACACTGAAGTAAGCCCCACAGTGCCCTTGTTTTCATTAACTCTGCGCCCAATTACGAAAGAAGACCTATCATCTATCGCAATGCACACCCTTTACGACTCAGAAACCTACTCGGTCACCCACATGCTGGCCAATGCGCAACCCAATGGCAAAACGGCGCTGGATGCGCTCAAGACTGTGCAATACCCTGAAGGCGTGCCCGTAATGGCCCGCCACGGGTTTGAGATCGTGGACAAGCGATCGGGCAAAGAGGTGTATCTGGATGGCTCTTGGGCCGAGTTGTTCCAGCAGCACATCATGGCCTGGCAGGTCAACACGCCCAGCCAGGAAGAGGTGGAAGACACGCTTGAGAAATACGCCGAACTGGCACAAAACCCGGTAGTCATGCACTGAGGTTTTACACCGACCTGATCCAGGTCGTGTAGCAGCCATGACTCAAGCTGCGACAATTGGCACCTCATGAGTCAGTCCTACACCCTCACCCTGTCATGCCCCGACCGCCTGGGCCTGGTGCACGCTGTTTCCGGCTTCCTGCTCGAGCGCGGCGGCAACATTGACGAAGCTGCCCAGTACAACGACCCCGACACCGGGCTGTTCTTCATGCGGGTGCAATTCACCTGCGTGCGCCTCACGCACGAAGACCTGCGCACGCAACTGGGTTTCTTGGCCTCGGCACACAACATGCAATGGGGTTTGCACCCCCGTGCACAGCCGATGCGCACGGTGTTGCTGGTCAGCAAGGAAGGCCATTGCCTCAACGACCTGTTGTTCCGCTGGAAAAGCGGGTTGCTGGCACTCGACATCCGCGCCATCATCTCCAACCACCGCGACTTTTACCAACTGGCCGCCAGCTACAACGTGCCGTTTCACCACATTGCCGTCACACCCGACACCAAGGCCAAAGTGGAGGAGCGGCAGTTTGAAATCATTGAAGCCGAAGGGGCCGAACTGGTGGTGCTGGCGCGCTATATGCAAATATTGAGCGACGACTTCTGTAAAAAACTAGCAGGGCGCGCCATCAACATCCACCACTCCTTCTTGCCCAGCTTCAAGGGTGCCAAGCCCTACTACCAGGCGCACGACCGGGGTGTCAAACTGATTGGCGCCACTGCCCACTATGTGACGGCCGACCTGGACGAAGGCCCTATCATCGAGCAGGACGTGGCCCGCGTGGACCACAGCAAGACGGTGGAAGATTTAACGACCCAGGGCCGCGACACTGAAAGCCAGGTACTGGCCCGTGCCGTAAAGTGGCACAGTGAGCACCGGGTGCTGTTGAACGGCCACAAAACCGTTATTTTCAAATAGTTTTCTCTCTTTTTTGGGGTTTCCCCCCACTCCCCCAACCCCCTCGCCCCGCCGGGCGCGGGGGAGCTAAACAGCCGATTTGACCGCGAGGTTTATTGAGGCTTCTACGACGCCAGCTGGGTTGGAGCCGTGTGAGCGACATTCGCCATAACTTGGCCCAACATCACCGATGCTGCCGGCTGCCACTCGGCATTGAAAGTCATCTTGGATTTTGGAAACAGCAACACCACTGTGGAGCCCAACAGGAAGCGGCCCATTTCCTCGCCTTGGCGCAGCGTGACCGCTCCAGGCTCGTACGCCTTCTCCCATAAATGCCCCGGGCGAGGCGGGTTGACCAAGCCGTGCCAGACGGTGGCCATGCTACCCACAATGGTGGCGCCCACCAGCGTCAGCACCATCGGGCCGTGCGCCGTGTCAAACACGCACACCACGCGTTCATTGCGGGCAAATAGCCCAGGGACGCCACGCGCGGTGGTCGGGTTGACCGAGAACAAATCGCCCGGCACATAAATCATGCGTCGCAGAACACCGTCGCACGGCATGTGGATGCGGTGGTAATCGCGGGGACTGAGGTAGATGGTGGCGAAATGACCGTCCTGAAACTGCGCTGCCAGCGCTGCATCACCGCCGACCAGCGCGGTGGTGGAGTACGAATGTCCCTTGGCCTGAAATATCTGGTCCCTCTCAATCGCGCCAAACTGGCTGATGGCGCCATCGACCGGGCACACCCAGTCAGCTTGCGCCAGTGGGCGGGCACCCGATTTCAAGGGCCGGGTAAAAAATTCGTTGAACGTGGCGTAGCTGGCGATGTCCGGGTTGGACGCCTCGGCCATATTCACCTGGTAGCGCCTGACGAACCAGCCAATCACGGCTGTGGTCGTGTGGCCGGCCTTCGCACTGGCGAACTTGCCGGCCAGCGCGGTCAAGGCCTGCTTCGGAATCAGGTACTGCGGCAGTACCGCAAGGGTGTCGGACACGGCAGTTCCTTTGGATAAGTCAAGGAGCCTCAAAGGTGAGGGTCGAATGCGGCCGGATTATAGTGAGCCCATGAAACCAGCACCCGCGCTTCTCGCTACGCCAGTTTCTCGCTGCGCCTAGTGCGCTGCCGCCCCGATTGGCGTACAGTGACTGCATGAACGCACACACCGCAGTCGACGCCGACACCACGCTGCTACAAAAATCAGAGCTGCAAGCGCAGGTTGTACGGGGGCTAGAGGCCCATTTACCTTCTGACACTCTGCTGTGGAACCGGGAAGACACCACCCCCTATGAGTGCGACGGCCTGACCGCCTACCGCCAGCGCCCGCTGGTGGTCGCGCTGCCGGAAACCGAGGAACAGGTGGCCGCCGTGCTCAAGACCTGTTTCCAAATGGGCGTGCCGGTGGTGGCGCGCGGCGCGGGCACGGGACTGTCGGGCGGTGCCATGCCCCACGCCATGGGCGTGACTTTGTCCCTGGCACGCTTCAACAAGATTCTGAAGATGGACAAGCGCAGCCGCACGGCGGTAGTGCAGTGCGGCGTGCGCAACCTGGCCATTAGCGACGCTGCTTCCCCCTTGGGCCTGTACTACGCGCCAGACCCCAGCAGCCAGATCGCTTGCACCATTGGCGGCAATGTGGCCGAAAACTCGGGCGGCGTGCACTGCCTGAAATACGGGTTAACGCTGCACAATGTGCAGAAGGTCAAGGGCTACACCATCGAAGGCGACCCCATCACCTTTGGCAGTGATGCACTGGACTCGCCCGGCTACGACCTGCTCAGCCTGGTGGTGGGCAGCGAAGGCATGCTGGCCATCATCACCGAAGTTACGGTCAAACTCGTGCCCAAGCCCATGCTGGCTCGCTGCATCATGGCCAGTTTTGACGACATGCGCAAGGCGGGCGATGCGGTGGCCGCCGTGATTGCCGCGGGCATCATCCCAGCCGGGCTGGAGATGATGGACAAGCCCATGACAGCCGCCGTGGAAGACTACGTACACGCCGGCTACGACCTTAACGCCGAAGCGATTTTGCTGTGCGAGAGCGACGGCACGCCCGAAGAGGTGGAGGAAGAAATTGGCCGCATGAGCGCGGTGCTGCGCGAGCATGGCGCCACCGCCATTGCCGTCAGCCAGAACGAGGCCGAGCGCCTGAAGTTCTGGAGCGGGCGAAAAAATGCCTTCCCGGCCAGTGGCCGCATCAGCCCGGACTACATGTGCATGGACAGCACCATCCCGCGCAAGCGCCTGGCCGACATCCTGCTGGCGATACAGCAGATGGAAAAGAAGTACCAACTGCGCTGCGCCAACGTGTTCCACGCCGGTGACGGCAACCTGCACCCATTAATTTTGTTTGATGCGAACGACCCCGACCAGTTGCATCGCTGCGAACTGTTTGGTGCCGAGATTCTGGAAACCAGCGTGGCCATGGGCGGCACGGTGACGGGCGAACACGGCGTGGGCGTGGAAAAGCTCAACAGCATGTGCGTGCAGTTCTCGGCCCAAGAAAACGCACAGATGTTTGGCATAAAGCATGCGTTTGATACCAAGGGTTTGCTGAACCCCGGCAAGGTTATTCCGACCCTGCAGCGCTGCGCCGAGTACGGCAAAATGCTGGTGCGCGGCGGCAAGATCAAGCACCCGGAGCTAGAGCGGTTTTAGCGCTATGCGCGGATGCGTCCATGTCGACGCCGCAGCGCAGCAATACGCCAACGGCGGAAAAGCAGAAACGTAATTTACCGTACCGAAATCCAGCGATAAAACATGTAGTTGTCCGACCGCTGCACAGCGTCCACGTTGGCACGCATACCCCATGCCAACGCTTGCTGATGCAACGGGATGTGCCCAATGTCGTCGCGGTGCAGTTCCAGCGCTTCTTGCATCATCTTGGTCCGCTTGGGCAAATCGGTTTCCGAGCCAATGGCTTGCGTCATCGCATCAAGTTTGGCGTTGCTGTAGGCACCCATGTTCCACGTGCCTTGCGCGCCATTCGGTGTTGCCATCAGCAATGCCAACGCATTGTGCGCATCGTAGCCCGCCGGAATCCAGCCCACCATGAAGAAACTGGTGTCGCGCTTGAGCACTTTGGGGAAATACAGCGCCTTGGGCTCCGCCTGGACTTTTACCTTGATGGCCACACGCGCCAAGTTGGCGGCCACCGCCAGGCAAATGGCCGAGTCGTTGACATAGCGATCGTTAGGGCAGTTGAGGGTGACTTCAAAACCCTCAGGATACCCTGCCTCCGCCAGCAGGCGGCGTGAAGCTGTGGGGTCAAACGGCAGGCGCTTGTCCAGTGCCGGGGCATATCCCTCCATGCCTTGCGCCACCATCAGCGCGGCAGGACGCGCGGCCTTGCGCATCACCTTGTCGATGATGGCACTTGTATCAATGGCCTGGTAAACGGCCTGGCGCACCCGTTTGTCCTTGAACGGGTTTTTTCCCTTGATGTTCGAATACAAGAGTTCATCGCGCTTTTGGTCAAAACCCAAAAAGATCACACGCGACTCCGGTCCTTGCATAACCTTAATCTGCTTGTTGCTGTCAAGTTGGGGTACATCCTGCACCGGCACCGGGTCAATCAAATCCACTTCACCGGACAACAGCGCAGCCACGCGGGTGCTGTCGTTTCCAATGGGCTGAAACACCACATCAGTCACATTACCTTCAATCTTGCCCCAGTAGTTGCCGTTTCGCACGAGCACGGTTCTCACACCGGGCTGGCGTTCACGCAGGCGATAGGGGCCGGTGCCGTTGGCCTTGAATGAAGCCGTGTTTTCAATCCCCTTACGACGATCGACGGGCTTCAATGCGCCCTTGGATTCGGCCCAGTCCCGGTTCATGATGTAGATTGTGGCCAGCAGATTGGGCAGAATCGGATTGGGCGCCTTCGTCTCCACTTCAACGGTATTGGCATCGACTTTTCGCACCGCGCTGATCGAGCTCAGATTGCCTGCCATGTCCGAGCCTTCACCGCGTGCGCGATCCAGTGAAAACACCACGTCGTCGGCGGTCAGCGCCTGCCCATCGTGGAACTGCACACCTTTTCGCAATTCAAAGCGCCAGACTGTTGGCTTTGCAACGCTCCACTTCTGCGCCAGCGCGGGTATCAGCTTCAACTGCTGGTCGTAGGCCACCAGTGGCTCATAAATGTTGCCCGTAAAGGCCAGTTGTACCGCTTCAGCCAAGGAATGCGGATCCATCGACAGCGCATCGCCCTGCGTAGACACGCGCAGTGTAGTGGCTTGAACGTGCGTAAACAGACCCACCCAGATGGCGCTGACCGCCAACACTTGGCGAAACACCGGGATGAAAGCAACGATGCCGGGCATTCGACGGTTAGATGTCATGGAGCAATATCCTTTAGATGGGATTGAAGAAGGGGCGGCCTATTCTAGGCGCCAGGGAAAACCGCCAACCGACAGAATCCGGCACAGAATCCGTGCCAACGACGAGTTAGGGCAATAGTTTGCTTGCCAATTCATGCGGAACCCGCACGGGCGTTACAGTTAACGTATGACACGCATACTGGTCGCCGGCTTTCAACACGAGACCAACACGTTCGGGCCGAGTTTGGCCGACTGGACAGCCTTCAACCGGGGCGATACTTTTCCATCGTTCAGTCGGGGACCGGCGATGCGCGAGCGCTTCGCCCACATGAATATTCCCATGGGGGGATTTATCACTGCGTCGGCGCAACGCGGCTGGCAAGTCGTGCCATCGGTCTGGGCTGGCGCGAGCCCTTCTTCCTATGTGACGCGGGAGGCTTTCGAGCGCATCGCCGACGCCTTACTCGAAGACCTGCAAGCAGCGCTGTCAGATGGGCTGGACGCGGTCTACCTCGATTTGCATGGTGCTGCGGTGGCCCAACATCTGGACGACTGCGAGGGCGAGTTGCTGTCGCGCGTGCGCTCACGCGTTGGTCCCCATCTCCCCATCGTGGCCAGTCTTGACCTGCATGCCAACGTTACGCAAACCATGCTGGAGCACGCCGATGCGCTCGTGGCCTACCGAACTTACCCGCATATGGACATGGCGGCGACGGGTGCATTGGCTGCCCAACTGTTGCAGCGCTGGTTTGAGCGCGGCAGCCGTGAGCCCATGGCCTGGCAGCGTCTTCCATTTTTGATACCGCTAGACGCCCAGTCCACATGGATGGAGCCCGCGCAGTCCATCTATGAATGCCTCAGCGCGATGGACCAGGACGCAGTACCGAGCTTTTGCATGGGGTTTCCAGCAGCCGACGTCTACGACTGTGGCCCGACGATCTGGGCTTACGCGTCCACGCAGGAGCAAGCCAGCCAGGCGGTGCAAAGCCTCGTTGATCAGGCAGTTCGCCCCGAACCCTGGCGACGGCAATCGATGTCGGCGCATGCGGCCGTAGCGAGGGCGCTGCAGCTGGCACACAGTTGCGACGCGCCGGTGGTGATTGCTGATACGCAGGACAACCCAGGCGCCGGTGCAGACAGCAACACGACGGGCATGTTGCACGCCCTGTTACAGAATGGGGCTGGTCGAACCTTTCCTGGCCAAGTGGCGCTGGGCATGCTGTTCGATCCGCATGCTGCAAGGATGGCGTGCGAGGCCGGAGTGGGATCAACGATTGCCCTGTCGTTGGGTCAGTCGGTACCCACGTTCAGCGGGCCAAGCGATCCGCCGGTGCAGGGCTACTTCAGGGTGCTATCCTGCAGCGACGGCGTGTGCGCTCTGAAGGCGGCCATGGTGAGCGGCTGGAGCACCAAGCTGGGACCCAGCGCCTGCCTCGAAATCGATGGTGTGCAGGTGGCTGTGGTCAGCGGAAAATTTCAGTTGCTGGACCGTGAATTGTTGCGCATGGTCGCTGTAGAGCCCGAGGCGATGAAGATCATTGTGGTGAAAAGCTCGAACCACTTCCGCGCCGACTTCGGCCCAATTGCAAGCCACATTATTGTGGCAAAGGCCGCCGGTCCCATGGCTCTGGACCCGGTCGACCTGCCCTGGACAAAACTCAACCCGCAAACACGCCGCGACCTCTGAGTACACCACATGAAGAAACCAACCCACCACGCCCTGCTGATTCGCGGCGGAACCGTGATCGATGGAACGAAGGCGCCGCGTTTTCATGCCGACGTCGCCATTTCTGATGGACGCATCGCGGCCATGGGCGAATTGGACACACATACTGCAGACGACATACTGGACGCATCTGGCCTCATCGTGGCACCCGGCTTCATCGATGTGCATACGCACGACGATTTAGCCTTGCTCTCAGACGGTGACATGGCCTGCAAGCTCTCACAAGGAGTGACCACCGTCATTGTGGGCAACTGCGGCATCAGCCCGGCACCACTCAGAAATGGCATGGATCTGCCCATGCCGCTGAACCTGCTGGACATCCCCGCCGAGAATCGTTTTACGTCCTTCTGGGCCTACTTGCAGGCCCTGCGCGCAAACCCGGCGGCCGTAAATGTAGCCGCCATGGTGGGCCACACCGCACTGCGTGTCACAACCATGGCAGACACCCAACGCACCGCGAACAGCACCGAAATCGCCGCCATGCAGCAGATGTTGGACGAGGCCTTGAGGGCTGGCGCCATTGGCCTGTCCAGCGGCACCTTTTACCCACCTGCGGCCCATGCCAGTGCAGAGGAAATCATTGCTGTTGGACGCCCCCTGGCAGAGCACGGCGGGCTGTACGCCACGCACATGCGCGACGAGGCGGACCAAGTGCTGGAGTCGCTTGAAGAGAGCTTTCGGATTGGCCGTGAACTCGGCGTGCCGGTGGTCATCTCCCACCACAAGGTGATGAACAAGCCCAACTTTGGCCGCAGCGCGCAAACCCTTCCCTTCATCCTCAAAACCATGCAGCACCAGTGCGTGGCGCTGGACTGCTACCCCTATACCGCAGGTGCCACCATGATTCGCACCGACCGTGGCGTCCTGGACTCTCGCGTGCTCATCGCATCCAGCGTGCCACACCCCGAATGTGCCGGGCGCGATCTGGACGAAGTCGCCGCCGAGTGGGGGCTCAGCAAGGTCGAGGCAGCACAGCGCCTGGAACCGGGCAGCGCTATCTATTTCGTGATGGATGAACACGACGTGCAGCGCATTCTTGCCTTTGACGAAACCATGATCGGCTCCGACGGCATTGCAGCCGGCGCCAACCCGCATCCGCGCCTGTGGGGCACCTTCCCGCGTGTGCTGGGGCACTACAGCCGCGACCTTGGGTTGTTTCCGTTAGAAACGGCCGTATGGAAGATGACGGGCTTAAGCGCCCGAAACTTCCGCCTGCCAGGACGCGGCACGCTCAAGCTGGGGTCACACGCCGATCTGGTTCTATTTGATGCAATCAATGTGCGCGACAGCGCAACCTATGCCACGCCGACCCTGACAGCGCAGGGCATAAGCAGGGTATTTGTCAATGGCGTGGTGGCATGGCAAGGCGGCGCACATAGCGGCGCACGCAGCGGCCAGTTGATCACCCGATCACCCAACATCGGTTGACCGAACGCCCCGCTAGCGTTGTGAGTTATGGCACGCCATGCAGTCGGTCAGGCTTTTCACGCGGCCTCTTTTCCAAAGACGGATGGCACTGCGGTGCTTGGCGACGAACCGATCCGTCGTCGTCATGCGCGGCAGGCTCCCCGAACGGTCAGGCGGACCGGATGAAGCTCCGTGCTGCTCAAGGTAGCGTGATATTTCCTGTTGTACCGGCGGATCAAGACTGGCATCCGCTCCGAAGTGTGATTGCAACTCGGACATGATTTTTGTCCATTCGCTGGACGACAACATGAAAGGCGGAAATGCCATATGGCATGCGCCGCATTCGGCGCGCCATGTTGCATTGTCTTGTGCTGGAGTCCAGAGATTATCGGCGGCATGAGCCACCCCATAGAGAACCAATAGACAAATGAAACCCCGCAATGCCAGCGATGATCCGATCATTTGGGATAAGCGGCCCCGCCTAACTTAACTCGCCACGAAGGCAGACTATTTCGTTGGCGCTGCCAATTGCGACATGTAGTCCGACACCGCTTCCATATCAGCCAATTGATAGTCCTTGATCACCGAGACCATGTCAGGGTTAGAGTTGCGCCGGTCACCGTCACGAATGAACTGGACCTCGCGCAACAGGTACCGGTAATGCTGCGCGGCGACCATTGGGTAAAACTTTGCGCCATTGCCCTCGCCTTTCGCGCCATGACAATCCGCACAGTCCTTGTCATACAGTTGCTTGCCGCGGGCTAAAGCGGTGCCGACTCCCTTGCCATTGGCAGTCGGTATAGGCAGTGCCTCCAGAAAAATCGCAATGTCGGCGATGTCAAAGGCGGTCAGGACGTGGTCATCAATAAAGGGTTCCATCTTGATATTGCTGCGCCGACCAGACCGGATGTCTGCGATCTGTTTCATCAGCACGTTAGCGTGCTGACCGGCCAAACGGGGATAGGCCCCGCTGACACGACCGGAAGCGTCCTTGCGGTGGCAACCCTGGCAGGGCTGAAACGCTGCCTCGCCGCGTGCCGGATTACCTTTTGCCTGCAAAGCTTCTTTCAGCTCGCCCTTTATCTCGTTCCAGGCGGGGGTCTGTGCCATCACCAGTGCGGGCCACATGGACACCATCATCAACAAGGCTAAGATTTTTTTCATTGGCTGTTCTCCTGACTAAACTGAATTTATTTTGAATCGAGGCCAACCAGGTATTCGGAAACCGAGTGGATTTCTTCTTCGCTCATGCGCTTTGCAACCACACGCATAAAGCGACTCACATCGTTGGAACGCTCGCCGGTGGCGAAATTTTTAAGCTGCTGTGCGACATACGTCGCATGTTGCCCCCCAATCCGGGGGTAAATCTGATAGCCAACGCCACCTGGCAAATGGCAGCCAACGCAGGCGGGGACACCACTCTCTTCGTTACCCTCAAAAAAGACCATCTTGCCGAAGGCCGCCGCCTTTTTGTCGCCATCAGTTCCCGGCTTGAGCTTCAGGGCGCTGTAATACACGGCCAAGGGAACAATGTCCTCCTGCTTGAGGGCCGCCACCACAGGGGCCATGATGTCACTCTTGCGGCGGCCTGTTTGAAAGTCTCGCAACTGCTTGACGATGTAGCCTTCCTGCAGGCCGGCAATTTTAGGGAACATCGGGATGGCGCTGTTGCCGTCCTCGCCGTGGCAGGCCATGCACACCGTTGCGGCGATGGTCTTGGCATCTTCCGCCATCGCGTTGCTGGCGAAACCACATCCGAAGGCGAGGGCGGCAGTGAAGCCGATCAAGCGGTGAAAGCGTTGCTTCTGGTCACAAATAGATCGATAGTTCAATTTCAGCTCCTTAGGCAGACGTGTCATCGCTTACAGCTTGTACTGAAGGAAGAAACCAACAACATTGGCACGGTAGTTTTGCGCACCCGCGTCGAGTAGCAGGGTGCCGCTGTCGTAATTGGCAACCGCACCGGTCAGCACGCCGTCGTAATGCCAGTCTTTTACTTGTCCAATCTCAAGACGATCAAAGAATCGGACCGACAACTTCTTACTCACCGGAATCAGCAAATTGATGCTCAAGGTTTGCTGCACGAATGTCATGCTCGGCAGTGCGCTGCCGGCAACAATGGCCTGCGCCTGTTGGGTTGCCAGAACGCCGCTGATTGCGTTGCTTCCAAAACTGTAATCCACTGCGGTCGAACTGTTCATGTAGGTGTAGTCGGCGCCAAACTGCATGGTGCCTATGGCACTCTGGAATCCGATACCAAACACACTGCTCTGGTCATCTGTATTCTGGGCCCAAAGATCCGACAGTGGGCGTGTGCCCCCAACTCCATTGACATTGTCGGAACAGGCGGAGTAACCGTAGGTCGCCAGGTTGGCTGCCGTGCAGGTATTCACCACCGGGCTCAAAGCAACACCCGAGTTCATTGTCATGGCCTTGTTGCCGCGCTGGAATGAATAGAAGGTATTGATGCTGGTACCGGACGA
>CANNRR010000093.1 GCA_947508055.1 Burkholderiales bacterium | reverse complement strand
ACTGGTGATCATGAACAAGCCTTTTGACACAGGACTGATGTGGTTTCGGCGCGATTTGCGTCTGCACGACAACGCCGCGCTTTGCCTGGCACTCCTGTCCTGTCGCAAGCTTTACTGCTGCTTTGTCTTTGACACCGAAATTCTTGATGACCTGCCCCGCGCCGACCGTCGGGTGGAGTTCATCCAAGAATCGGTCTGCGAACTCGCCGCGGCCCTGCGCCAGTTGAGCACCAGGTCTCATGTGACGCTGCTGGTTCGGCGTGGCGTGGCGGTGGAGGAGATCATGGCTCTGGCCAACAGCCTGCACGTGCAGGCCGTCTTTGCTGCGCATGACTACGAGCCCCAGGCAGTGACGCGAGACGCCAGGGTGAGGGGCAGACTGGCGCAAGCGGGGGTCGCCCTGCGCACCTGCAAGGACCATGTCATCTTTGAAGGGCGCGAGCTTCTGACACAGGCCGGTACCCCTTACGGCGTCTTCACGCCCTACAAGAACAAGTGGCTGGCCACTGTCAAAGCACAGCATTTGCAGATTCACGACGCAATCCCTTTGGCAGGTGCACTGGCACCCCTACCCGGCGGCAGCACTGGCAGCGTACCAACGCTGACTGAACTCGGCTTTGAGAACACCAACCTGAGTGGACTCCGGATCGGATCCGGCGCCTCGGGTGGCCAACAACTGTTTCAGGACTTCGTGGCACGCCTGGACCACTACCATGAAACTCGCGATTTCCCAGCCATCAAAGGCCCGAGTTACCTCGGAGTGCACCTGCGTTTCGGCACCGTATCGATCCGGCAACTGGCTGCTGTCGCGCTGAAACGCCAGTCAGAAGGCAGTCGTGGCGCCGGCGTCTGGCTCGGTGAACTGATCTGGCGAGATTTCTACTTCTCGATTCTGACCAACTTCCCGCACGTGGCAACGGGCGCGTTCAAGCGCGAGTACAACGCCATCGTCTGGGAGCATGGCAAGCACGCGCAGAGTCTCTTTGCCGCCTGGTGCCAGGGCCGGACCGGCTACCCCCTGGTCGACGCAGCCATGATGCAGATCAACCAGACCGGCTATATGCACAACCGTCTGCGGATGGTGGCTGCCAGCTTTCTGGTCAAGGATCTGGGCATTGACTGGCGCTGGGGTGAGGCGTACTTTGCCCGGCAACTCAACGATTTCGACCTTTCTGCCAACAATGGGGGCTGGCAATGGGTCAGTTCCAGTGGCTGTGATGCCCAGCCCTGGTTCCGGATCTTCAACCCGGTCAGTCAAAGTCAGAAGTTTGACGCCGACGGCAAGTTCATACGCCGCTATCTGCCGCAACTCGCGCTGCTGCCGACCAAACTGTTGCACGCCCCCTGGAGCGCCAGCCCTGAACAGTTGCACGCTGCCGGCGTGGTCCTGGGCAAGAACTACCCGCTGCCCATCGTGCTTCATGCAGAGGCTCGTGCACGCACGCTTGAACGCTATGCCGTCGTGAAGTCATAGTTCCGATAGAATCAAGCACCGGGCCCAAGCAATTGGCGTCCGGCTTTTTTTTGCCGGGCCCGATTCACCAGGAGTACGGACCATGGAAATATTTGACTACGAGAACATTCTTCTGCTGCCGCGCAAATGCCGCGTGGAGAGCCGATCTGAATGTGATGCCAGCGTCGAGCTCGGCGGCAGGCGTTTTCGCATCCCGGCGGTACCGGCCAACATGAAGACCGTGGTCGATGAGAAGATCTGCATCTGGCTGGCGCAGAACGGCTACTTCTATGTGATGCACCGCTTTGACCTGGACAACGTCGGGTTCGTCCGGGACATGAAGGCGCTGGGTCTGTACGCCTCGATTTCACTGGGAGTCAAGAAGCCCGACTACGAAGCTGTGGACAAACTGCTGGCCCTCGATCTGGTGCCGGAGTACATCACCATCGACATCGCCCATGGCCACTCCGACAGCGTCAAGAACATGATTGGCCACTTGAAGCAGAAGATGCCCGCAGCGTTTGTCATCGCCGGCAACGTGGCAACGCCTGAAGCAGTTATTGATCTGGAAAACTGGGGTGCGGACGCCACCAAGGTGGGCATCGGTCCGGGTAAGGTCTGCATCACCAAGCTCAAGACCGGATTTGGCACCGGCGGCTGGCAGTTGAGTGCTGTCAAATGGTGTGCCCGTGTCGCAACAAAACCGATCATTGCTGACGGCGGTATTCGCGAACACGGTGACATTGCCAAATCGATCCGCTTTGGTGCCACCATGGTGATGGTGGGTTCGCTACTGGCCGGCCACGAAGAGAGCCCGGGACAGACCGTGGAAGTGGACGGCAGACTGTTCAAGGAGTACTACGGTTCTGCCAGTGACTTCAACAAGGGCGAGTACAAGCATGTTGAGGGCAAGCGCATTCTGGAGCCGATCAAGGGCAGTCTGGCCAACACGCTGATCGAAATGGAACAGGACGTGCAAAGCTCCATCAGCTACTCGGGAGGGCGCAAGCTGATGGACATTCGAAAAGTGAATTACGTCACCCTCGGCGGCGACAACGCTGGCGAACACTTGCTGATGTAGCGCCGCGCTACGGCGTTGTGCGCACCGCGTCCGGGTTGTATCCGGGCGGAAGGATGAGCCGGATATTGGGATCTTTGGGCGCACGCTCCCGGAAACTCTTTACTTCCGAGTGAAGTTTGTCGACCATTTCACGCAAGGCTTCATCGAAACCACGTGTTCGTGCTTCGCGGGCGCGCTCGGAGAAGCCGACCATGGTGGCAGCGCCCTTGATGTTGGAGATGCCACCAGCGCGCATCAACAGGCGTCGGCTCTTGATGTCGAAGACAGTGGTCTCGACCGAGGTCAGGATGTCATACTGATCGCCCTCGACAACGTAGGCGCCGATGCCTGTCCAATAGAAGAATGACCAGCCCGTCGCGCCCGCGTTCTGGACTTGATCGAAGGAGATCAAGGCGACCACGTCGAGCTTGAGCAGTGCGGCAATACGGTCAAGATTGCCGAAACCGCCGCCAGGCTCCAGATACATCGAAGGGACCGCCAGGATCTCACCAATGAATGGGTAAGTGGCAAAGGCATCCCGCACCTGACCCGCCAGTTTCAGACGGTGGCTTTCGGGCAGCCGGAATTGCGTTGCGGCGTTGTCCGGCACAAACGCAATGCCGATTCGAAGCGGGACCTTGATGGCGGCGATCTGATCGGCCATGGGTGGCGCCTGCTCGGAGCCCGGGAACAGGTAAGAAAGCACCGACGCCACCTGCCGCTGCCTGGTGCTATTGTCCAGCGAGGCACACCCGCCGAGTGCCCAGAGCACCACCAGCAATACCAGGCAATGGACTTTGTGCATGAAACACCCCCCAGTCAAAGATAAACCTTGCCGACCCATCCCGTGCCGGATTAGAGCACCAAAGAAGCGGCTTGAGAAGTCACCCTGCGATTGCGCAGCAACCAGTGGCGAAAAGGACGACATTGACTTGCCGGGGTGGTACTTTGCTACTACCCCAGCATGCACAAACCCGGTACGGCGGCACTGCCAAAAGGGTACTACGGCTCCATTGGCACACGACATCAATGCTCAGAAACTAGTGGCACCGTAGTCACTGATTGGAATGAACATGAAATCACTGCTTGCTGTGGTCGCCGCCACGATGCTGTTAACAGGTTGCGGTCAGGGTGAAAGAATCTACACCCTGTATCGCGCCTACTTCTCAAACCCCAATGCACGAACACATGTAGCAACCTTCGATGCATCGAATGGACGGGAATACAACAGCCAGAACTGCCAGTCTACGCAGTACCTCTACCAGCAGCGTGCTGGAGGTGATGCAAAATACTGGTGCGAATTTGGGCCATACAGAAAGTCGTAGTTGCATGAGCCGGTCAAATCAGGGCGTCGGAGTGATAGTCAGGCTTTGATCGAAAGGGATTGATCGAGTCAGCATGTGGGGGCAACTGAGGTGGTCCGCTCCGGCCTGAGTGTTCTTTGGCAAACAAGGACAGCAGATCGCCGTGTGCAAGTGTCTCCTGGGCGGGCATCAGCGAACTGGCCCTGGCTGTCGGCATGCGATCCACACCGAGGCGGTCCGGAGTCATGTTTCCCGGCAAGGCTGCAGATTGGTTCTGCTCAGCGGCTGGTTCCAGTTGCACGATGGGTCTGAGCCATCGCAGAATTGGCTCCCACTGCTCAAGATCCGCGTTCGTGGCGCTGCCTGACAAATCGAACACCGTCAGCCCGCTTTCAAGACTGCGCACATAGACCTGCGTCTCACGCAGCACGCCCAGGAACAGCACCTGCATAGACATGGCCCATTGGCGCAGTGTCTGCGCCGAGTGCGTGCGGGCGTCAATCCGCATCCCGACCACACCAAGCCTGCACCTGCGGCTCATCACTCTGGGCAAAGTCATCAACTCCGCAAGGCAGGAGGCAGCCGAGTCGCGATCAAAAAAGGAATTGCAGACCGGCATGATCACCGCGTCGGCCGACATCACCACCTTGGCCAACTCCAACCCATGCATGCCGCCTGGCGTGTCCAGAATAACGTGTGTCACGCCTGTGGGCGGTCTGAGTACACCCCTGTTGTCGGTGGTCCATGGCAGGATAGCCGGCAAAGAAGGATCGCGCCGCTTCAACCAGGTGCGAGCGGACTGCTGACGATCCATGTCGCCCAGCATCACCCTCAGGCCCTGCCTGGCCAGCCACGCTGCCAAGTGGGTGGCCAGTGTGCTCTTGCCACTACCACCCTTGTGATTGACGACTGCGATCACTGGCATCAGGAATCACCACCTCGGTTCATATAGTCCCTATTTTGACGCACTGCGGCAAAAGTGTCCAGATACAGCGAATCGGCGGCCCTCGAAAGGTCGCGGCGACACCGTCGCACTAGCTCAGCAGTTTGATCAGCCCATCAGGATGAAAACCCCACCCGAGCAAACCCGACAACCCCATAAATACGCCAAAGCCAGAGGGCATCAGCGCCAGAAAGTAGAGCCACGGAAGTTGCGTCAGCGATGCGACTGCCAGCAACGAAATTGCAATGGCCATTGAGGCATCAGACAGGTCGAACTGATCATCCCGGAAATTCAACGCATCATAAGTGCTTTGATCTTTCTCTGCCTGGCTCTTCAAATCAGCCTTCTTTTGCTGTTGATCCTTGACCACAGCCTCGTAGTTTGTGATTTGCGCCTCGATTTCGGCCTCAAGTCTGGGTGGAGCCATCACTCGCTGCAGTTTCAATTGTGTCAAGGTCGACTTGGCGACTTCCTCGCGAATGTTACGAGCCTGATAAAACTGCCAATGATCAAGTTTGTCGGCCTGCGCCTGCTGCATGGCTTGCACGATGTTGTCGTCCTTCACCTTGCAGATGCCCATGAAGGTCGCAAGCAAGGCCACGGTTATGGCAACCGCAGGATTAAGCCAGGGAAACTTTCCATTCGACTCCACCGATTTAGCAGATTCGACAATCTCCTGAGGATCAATTTCCATGGCATTTTTCTCCCACCAATGAGGCTTAAGACCACGCCAACAAAGAAACGTAAATTGGCGCAGTTGACACCCGGCTGTCGAAACCGGTCGCGGCTGAGCCGTGTCCATCTTATCACCCTCAACGGCGCAAACCACACCAGCCAGGCTTGCCAGTTTGTCCAATGGGGTCTGCACCATGTCCAGCGGGTAGGTCTTTCGGATCTTGCCCTTGGCGTCGATGACCTCCTTGGCAAACAGACAAGGGCGATGCAGATTGACGTACGGGTTGAGGTACTCACGACAGAACGCGTTGACTCGATTGACGAGGGCAAAAAGCTTTATCTGGAGTTGCTTGACGGCAAGTTGCTGCTGGTGACCAATACGAGCACACCGGCCGCAGAGGTGTTGCAGCGCTACAAGAGCCTGGCCGATATTGAACGCGGCTTTCGGGTACTCAAGTCCTACAGCCCAGCGTCAACAAGATTGGCCTCTTACTTTGGGCAACTGTTTACCGCTGGTCTGGCAACTCGATCTTGACTTCCAGTACTTCAAGATCGTCCTGACGCTCCAGGTTCACCTTGATATCGGCTGGGTCGATCTTTACGTACTTACTGATCACTGCAATCAGCTCTCGTTGCAGAGCCGGTAGGTAATCGGGTTCGGCGGCATTGCGGCCGCTGCGCTCGTGGGCCAGAATGATTTGCAGCCGCTCCTTGGCCACGTTGGCAGTCTTGTTTTTTTCGCCCACAAAGAATGAGAAAAATGACATGGCTCTATTTCCCACCAAGAAATCGCTTGATAAACCCCTGTTTGGGTGCTTCCGTAAATCGCATGGGTTTGATGTCGCCCAAGAAACGATCAACCACGTCCTTGTATGCCTCAGACACATCGCTGCCGTGCATATGCACCGCCGGCACGCCTTGGTTTGAAGCCTGCAGTACCGACTCGCTCTCGGGTATGACACCTATGAGCTGGATTCGAAGAATGTCCTGAATGTCCTCCAGTGACAGCATTTGACCCTGGTTGACACGTGCCGGGTTGTAGCGGGTGATCAGGAGATGTTCCTTGACAGGCTCCATGCCTGCGATCGCGCGGCGGGTCTTGCTCGACAGCATCCCCAAAATTCGATCCGAATCGCGCACAGAAGAAACTTCAGGGTTAGTCACCACCAGCGCTTCATCGGCAAAATGCATTGCCATGAGTGCGCCAGTCTCAATCCCGGCAGGCGAATCGCACACAATGTACTCGAATCCCATCTCGGCAAGATCTGCCAACACCGTGGCCACTCCGTCCAGCGTCAGCGCGTCCTTGTCGCGTGTTTGCGAAGCAGCAAGCACAAAGAGGTTGTCGCATTGTTTGTCCTTGATCAAAGCCTGGGTTAACTTGGCTTCGCCATGGATGACGTTGATCAGGTCATACACCACACGGCGTTCGCAACCCATGATCAGGTCCAAATTGCGAAGACCCACATCAAAGTCGATCACGGCGGTCTTATGACCACGCAGTGCCAGGCCAGCGGAAAAACTGGCACTCGTGGTGGTCTTACCCACACCACCCTTGCCTGAGGTGACAACAATAATCTTCGTCATGACATGCAACCTCTTTCAGAAAAAACGGAAATATTAGGCCGAGCGACGCTTGCCCGGACCACCTTCTTATGCCTTCAGCGCTTCAATCAACAATTTTTCTTGGCCATCATTGCTTAAACGCACCTGGGCGGGCTTGCCACGGACATCGCTGGCGAGAGGCGTTTCACTGGTACGGTAAATTCCAGCAATGGAAATCAGCTCGGGCTCGAAGCTCAATGAGAAGATCCGGGCGTTAGTGTTGCCGCTTGCGCCGGCCATGGCCTTTCCGCGTAGTGGAGCGTACACGTGAATATTGCCATCTGCCACAACCTCGGCACCCTGGTTCACCATGGCCAGGATGACTAGATCTGCGCCACGGGCGTAGATCTTCTGACCGGAGCGTAAGGGTTTATCCACTACCATGGTTGAGGTACCGGGCACCTTACGGATGATTTCTGGCACTTGCTCATGCTTGCTTTCCTGGGTTTCCTTTATGCCGCGAGCACGCGGAAGATCAATCAAAGCTTCAGCCAGACCGAAGGCACGGGCGGCTTCAACGCACTCAGCGCTGGCACCGCGCACCGCCACTGGATTCAGGCGGCACGACCGTAGCGCCGCCAACAGTGGATTGAGATCCTGCAGCGGAGCGTCGGGCGCCAGATGTGAAAAATCGAGCACCAACGCGTCGTGGTCAAAGAAATCAGCGCACTCCCCGTTTGTCCCAAATTGCTTGACTAAGTCGGTCGCCAACACGTCCCACTGGCTTGTCTTGAGCAGCATGGCCACTACGGGCAACTGGGCACTTTTGATTTCGTACGACCTTTGAAGCTGGACCTGTGCAAGGCGGGCGGTTGAAACGGGCATAGGATGAGAACAGGGATGAGCAGAGAAAGATTGACGGGAGCAGAGCCGACTAGTTAACGCCTAAGGCGCCGTCAAGTCCATGTTGATTTTACACTTGCCCGTCTCCACCACGAGATGTGGATTCGCAAAGAAGGTGCCTTTGAGGGCATCGTGCCGGTAGAGACCTTCATCACCGCCCGCAACATCCTCGATTCGACCGGACCCTACTTGAAACAACGGACGGTACCCTTTATCACCTTGGTATTTTTGCCCGCAAGTTCTATAATGTGATCACATCTGTACTTACGGAGTGAGTGATGAGCCACCAATCATTTAGCGGCAAGAGCACCTCCATCGGCAATTCCAATGGCTTCAGGTTCGATGCAGCGCTTTTCAAAGCCAACCCCGAGTTTTTTGGCGAGGTGCGCGCCACCGTGCTGGCACCGGGGCAGATGCTGGTGTCGGTTGTGCCCACCGGCGAGCCAGCGCAAGACTTGGCTGACGAAGATGGCCACCCGGTCATGCAGGCTTTCTTGAGTTTTCTTGAAGGCCAGATGGCCGCGCACCCCGAGCTGATTGAGCCGGTGACCGAGGCCCAGATGGCCCAGATTGCCGCCCTGGTAGAAGGCGTGGAGCCCGATTGATGCGTATAGGCCAATGGAACCTGTTTCAGTTCAAACCGTTTGCGCAGCGGCTGCAGACGTTGACGCAAGATGTGGCGCGTCTGGCCCAGGCCGACCCCGCGCTCTACAAACAGCATCCCAAGACCAAGCTGCTGGCTTCCGTCTACCAGTCGATGACTGTCACCGTGCCCGCCAACCCTGCAGACCCGGTGTTTCGCTTGGGGCACACCCTGGGCAAGAGCAATGGCAACTGGCGGCGCGTCAAAAAGGGACTACCCCAGCGCTACCGACTGTTCTTTATGTTCGGGTCCAGCCCTTTGGCAGTGATCATTTATGCCTGGCTGAACGATGAAGACACGCTGCCCAAAGAAGGCAGCCGCACAGATGTCTACCAAGTGTTTAAACGCATGCTGGAGCGCGGCGAGGTGCCTTCCACTATCGACGAATTGATTCAGGGTAGCACCGAAAAGGGGACGGTACCCTTTTTCACTATTGACGGAATCGAAATTGGAATGGGGTCCCCTTTAAAAACGGCATGCGTCTAAGCACAACAGAACTCAACGCGTTGCGGTCCATTATTGGCGCGCTTGACCCCGAAGGGCACGTTTACCTGTACGGTTCGCGTGTTGACGACACGCGCCGCGGTGGTGACATTGACGTCTATCTGCAGGCGAGCCGCCCGATTGATCTAAAGACTCGACTTCGCACCCAGTACCGGTTGGAGCTGGCGTGTGACACCCGTGTGGACCTGCTTGTCAAAGACCCTGCTCAAACAATCCAGCCGATTCACCAAATAGCCACCGAACAAGGAGTCTTGCTTTGACCAAAGAACAACTCATTCTGCTGTCGAATCTGGAAGCCTGCCGCCAGAGAACCGAAAAGCTGCGCTACTCGATGGCCAAAACAGCACATTTGTTTCCAGTAACACCGGAACAACTGACGGCATTCAGCGATGACCAGGAAGAATCTATTGATGCCTTGATTCTGCGCTATTCGCAATGCGTGACCATGATTCAAGAGCAACTCTTCCGGGGCATTGCTTTTCTGGAACAGGAAGACATTAGCGACAAATCCAACCGAGACAAGACCTTGCTGATGGAAAAACTTGGAGCCATCAAGTCTGCAGAAGCCTTTGGCACGGCGGCGATGCTGCGCAACAAGTTTTCTCACAACTACCCGGAAGATTCTGCCATGCGTATCGAAAGGCTGAACCTGATTGTGGACGAAGCCAATTTTGTTGTTGCCAGCTTTGTCGAAGTTAATGCGTATTTGCACCGCAAGGGCTTTACCAGCTAGACAGAGGCTGACATGGCGCGGAAGACCCATCGCAGGTTGTAGCTCGCAGCTGATGACACGGCATAAACGTACGCGTTTGGAGTATTGATTCGCGATGAATTGACGATCAAGGTATCGGCGCATGAGTGCAAAATGGCGCACTTTTGGCTACATGGTGGCTACATGAAGCTATAAGGAAAAAGTCATGCTACAAAAATGGTAGCGTGGTTTCTTTATTTCTAGGTCCTTGGAGTGGTGGGAACTGAGAGATTCGAACTCTCGACCTACGGATTAAGAGAGTAGAAAGGCTGAAAACAGGTAATAAAAACAACGACGTAAATTCGGTGTGTAGCAAAGTGTGTAGCGAATACCAATTAATTCCACTGAAGCTAATGTTGATACAGTGGGCACTTTGATCTGTAAACAATGATCGCCTTCACCTGCAACATTTGCGATTCAACAAACTCAGCAGAGTTATCCTCTCTGCAACGCGAAAATTCCTCCTGCACCTGCTGTGGATCCACTGTACGAATGCGTTCGATGGTTTGGCTCCTCTCGGAGTTCGTCCACGGCAAATCACTGTCTATCGCTGACATGCCTGTTCGCATGGATGTCAGGGGAATAGGTCTAAGCGATTGGGAAGGCTATGCGCAACCTTTGACAAACAAACTGTCGTACGTCAACACGTTTTATACGCGGCAGCCAGCGTTAGATATAACTGCCCCCCCTGCCGAACTGTGCGGCCAGATGGATTTTGTTATGAGTTCCGATGTGTTCGAGCATGTGCAACCTCCGGTCGCGGCCGCCTTTGCGGGCGCAGCTCAGTTGCTCAAGCCGGGCGGTGCATTGCTGCTGTCGGTACCGTACACCACCGCAGTGGCCACGACAGAACATTTTCCAAATCTCTACAAATTCGAGATCATGGAACAGGATGGTGAAAAGATTCTAGTCAACCAACGGCGCGACGGCTCTGTAGAACGTTTCAGTGACTTGCGTTTTCACGGTGGCGAGGGACACACGCTGGAGATGCGTGAATTCTGTCGAGATCATTTGATCACGCTATGCCATGGTTCTGGCCTGGGAAAAATAATGATTTTGTCAGAATGTCTAGCCCACGGAATCCGCTGGGACGATGAGGACTCGTTGCCGATAATTGCCTGGAAAAGCACCTAATCTCTCAGATGGTTATCCTGAAACACATCAATATAGTTAACGAACAACTGACTTGAGAGCTTTCAGATGTACTCAGCCCGCCCGATCATCGACAAATCCCGCTTGCAACAACTGCGACCAGATATCCTTGCAATAATTGCACTTCAATTATTTTTCTGGATTGCACAGATATATGACTGGGATTTGCCTGGCCTGTATATGGATGCGGTTAATCCCGATTTTCTTGCTGCGAGAACGATCAATCCTCAACAGCCTAATCCTTTTGGAGCAATGCCCACTGCGCTTTTTCCCGTTCTTGGGAACTTCTATCATGGAGTGCAGAATTACTACGTTGGTTTGCCAGTATTTCTCTTTTTTGGGTTCAACCTTCTATCATTGCGCATCGCCCAAGGTCTCTTCGGTGCAGGAATTGTTACTCTGGTCTATCTAATTACAAAACGCATCTCAAACGACAAATTACTGGGATTGCTAGGGGCAATCGGGCTGGCAACTGAATTGGCGTTTATCGGTTCATTTAGAACACAGTTTTATATTGTAATCTCAGGCGCATTTTGGCTGTTGGCCTCTATTTATGCTCTACTGTCCACCGCAAATCCTCCCAATCAGTCCGTTTCGACCAGATGCATCCTATCTGGTCTATGCTTCGGTCTTGCAGTTTACGGTTATTTTATATACTTGTTCTTCTTGCCTGCCGTTCTTGTTCTAATACTGTTCAACACCAGAAATTTCAAATTGACGACTAAATGGATTATTGGTTTTGTCCTCGGTATGATGACTTATGTCTTTGGGTATATTCTGGCATTCATTGAACTCGGTGGAATTACAAGCGGAATAAATTGGATCACCAATTTTCTTCATGCGATAGAGTCTCAAAATACAAGTATATCGCTGTTCAAACGTGTTGCCTGGTCTTTTGAAATGCTTAGACTTGCAATGAGCAATACAGGCAACGAATACATGATCTTTAACTATGAACTCCCTAGTTTGTGGGCCTCAGTGAAATTCTATGCTTTTATTATTGTCATCGCGACTGGAGTTCTTCTTATCTACCGACGGCGTTTAGTCAAGAAATCGATGGGCGACAGCCTCATTCGACCAGAGCAACTCATTTGGTTAATATTGTCTTTTTTCCTTTGCATGGTTATTCTTGAAAAGCGGGTGTGGATTCATCATTTTTCAAGTGTTCTTCCACTCTTCTATTTGGTTGCTGCTCTGATGTTTGGATATCTTCTGAAACATTTCGAGTTAAAACGCAGTAAGCAAGTAATACTCGGAGTATTTGTTTTGCTAGTGGCGGTAAACATCAACCAACAAGCGAGATTTTTTGACGAACTGGAACTTACTGGTGGGAAGGGAAAGTGGAGCGACTCTATTAATAGGTTGGCTAGCGACGCAGTACTTCATTCACCTAAACTGACTCATCTTTTTCCAGAGTGGGGTTTCTACATGTCTTTTGCCTTCTTGACAGCGAACAAAGTGCCGTTCACCACAGACCTTTCGAGCGAGAATCTTAGACAGTTGTCACAACGTGGTGGGCCGGTAAGGCTGTACTTTTGGGAGAAGAAGGATGAGGAGCAATATGCAACGACCCTTCGGAATGCAGGTTGGGCGCTCACTTCTTCCGGTTCGTATCTACAGCGAGACAAGAACCCCTCGTTTTACTGGATTCAAGGACAAAAGTGACCCCGGACGGTACTGAGTCGGCCCTGCAAAACCCCTGCAACCCGCATGAAACCTAGCTTTTTTGTCTAAGTTGCGTGCACCAAATCCCCCGGAAAACGTTAATGGCAGAGATACTTTCTGAGGGATTCTGGTATGCAAGCCGTTGACTTTTTCCGCAGCCGAATTGACGCGATGATCAACATGAACGATCCGTTGGCGGTTCTGGCAAGTCGGCTGCCCTGGAGTCAGATCGAAGCGGCGGTAGCCCAGAAGTTTGAACACCAGAACCGCGCCGGTGAAGTCCTCAGAGCCCGAGACATGTTCGGCACCACCGAGGTTTTGGTGGGCGCCGGTCGCTCCAATGCCGGACGCCCCAAGTTACCCATACGCCTGATGGCCAGCCTCTTGTACCTCAAACACAGCTTCAACCTCAGTGATGAAGAACTGGTGGTGCGCTGGAGCGAAAACGTGCTCTGGCAACCCGAGTTCATCAGTTAATGACGTAAGCCTATGATTCTTATAGTGGTGCACATCAAGCGCTCCACTACAACAGGGACATCTGGGTGTCAAGTGTTGGCTTTTTAATGGTCAGTGCCGACAGAATTTTGGTATGTTCCTGGGTAATGGT
>CANNRR010000092.1 GCA_947508055.1 Burkholderiales bacterium | reverse complement strand
GCGGACAGCCGTCAATCACGCAGCCAATGGCCGGGCCGTGGGATTCACCAAAGTTGGTGACTGCGAATAGGTGTCCGAAGGTGTTGCCGCTCATGGGGCAGGATTATCCCTGAGCCGGCTCAGACCGGTTTAGTCTGCCCCTCGCCCTCGCCCTCGCCTTCACCTTCGGGCCAGTCCCGGATGTAAGCCTTGAGCATCTTGTTTTCGAAATTCTGGCTGTCCACCACGGCACGGGCCACATCGTAAAAACTGACGACACCCATCAGCATTTTGTGGTCCATCACCGGCATATAGCGGGCGTGGCGATCCAGCATCATGCGCCGGACCTCGTCCATGTCGGTCTCCATGGTGCAAGTCAGGGGGTGGTGGTCCATAGAGGATCGCACCACTGTGTTGCCGATGCTGCCACCGTTTTTCACCAGCGTCTGAATGATCTCGCGAAACGTCAGCATGCCGACCAAATCACCATGTTCCATGACCACCAGCGAGCCGATGTCTCGGTCTGACATCAAATCCAGCGCCCGCGACAAAGGCTCATCCGGAGAGGCCGTATAAAGCGTGTTGCCCTTGACGCGCAGAATGTCGCTGACTTTCATGGTGTTTCCTCGTGGCACATGGATAAAAATGTGACCCAAATATAGCCCACAATTGGTGCCTGACATCTCGATTTATCACGCGGAGACTTTATATGCCCGGCTACTCTGACCCCGGTTTTGACACGCTGGCCCTGCACGCCGGGGCCGCACCCGACCCCACCACCGGTGCGCGGGCGGTGCCTATTCACCTCACGACCTCGTTTGTTTTCGAATCCAGCGAGCACGCGCAGTCACTTTTCAATTTAGAACGCGCAGGCCATGTCTACAGCCGCATCAGCAACCCGACCAATGCGGTGCTGGAGCAGCGCGTGGCGGCACTGGAAGGTGGCATTGGCGCCATCACCACCGCCAGCGGCCAGGCCGCCCTTCACCTGAGCGTGGCCACGCTGATGGGTGCCGGCTCGCACATCGTGGCCAGCACGGCGCTCTATGGCGGCTCGCAAAACCTGCTGCATTACACGATGCGCCGGTTTGGCATAGAGACCACCTTCGTCAAGCCCGGCGACATCGATGGGTGGCGTGCCGCCATCCAGTCCAACACCAAACTGCTGTTTGGCGAGACCGTGGGCAACCCAGGGCTGGACGTGCTGGACATTCCCACCATCAGTTCCATCGCCCACGAGTCTGGCGTGCCCCTGCTGGTGGACTCCACCCTCACCTCGCCCTGGCTCATGAAGCCCCTGGAATTGGGCGCTGATCTGACCTACCACTCGGCCACCAAGTTCCTTTCAGGCCACGGCACCGTGGTGGGCGGCATTGTGGTCGATGGCGGCAGCTTTGACTGGGCCAAAGCGTATGAGGAAACCGGTCGCTTCCAGGAACTCGCGGCCCCCTACGAGGGCTTTCACAACATGAACTTCAGTGAGGAAAGCACGGTAGGCGCATTCCTGCTGCGAGCCCGGCGCGAAGGTCTGCGCGACTTTGGTGCTTGCATGAGTCCGCACACGGCGTGGTTGATTCTCCAAGGCGTAGAGACCCTGGGCCTGCGCATGGCGCGCCATATGAGCAACACCGAGAAAGTGGTGCAGTTTCTGGTCAGCCAACCGCTGGTGGGTCGCGTCGGCCACCCGATGCTGGAGAGCCACAGCAGCCATGCGCTGGCGCAGAAATTGTTGCCACGTGGCGCGGGATCGGTGTTCAGCTTCGACCTCAAGGGCACACGCCGGCAGGGCCAGGTGTTTGTGGAAACGCTCAAAGTGTTCAGCCATCTGGCCAATGTTGGCGACTGCCGCAGCCTGGTCATCCACCCGGCCAGCACCACCCACTTCCGCATGAGCGACGAGGCCCTGGCCACTGCGGGCATCACGCAGGGCACGATTCGCTTGTCTATCGGTCTGGAAGACCCGGACGATTTAATCGACGACTTGAAGCGTGCGCTCAAGGCCGCAGAAAAGGCAGGTGTGTGATGGAACTTATCGTCAACAACGCCAAGACCTACTGCTACACCGGGGGCAAGCCCATGGATGCCGCCAAGCCCACAATCGTTTTCATCCACGGCGTGCTGCACGACCACAGCGTCTGGATCCTGCAAAGCCGCTACCTCGCAAACCATGGCTACAACGTACTGGCGGTGGACCTGCCTGGCCACTGCCGCAGTGCCGGAGAGGCACCCTCCACCGTGGAAGAGGCGGCAGACTTCATTTGCGCGTTGCTGGACGCAGCCGGCGTGGAAAGAGCCGCGTTGGTGGGCCATAGCTGGGGCTCACTGATTGCGCTGGAAGCCGCCTGTCGTTTGAAGGAGCGCATCACCCATCTGGTGTTGGTGGGCACGGCGTTCCCGATGAAGGTGTCGCCGGTTTTGATAGAGACATCGCTGAGCGACCCCATGAAGGCGTTGAACATGATCAACGTGTTCTCGCGCAGCACGCTGGCCGCACCGCCATCGGCCCTGGGGCCGGGCACCTGGGTGTTTGGGGCCAGCATGGCGCTGGGCAAGCGCGTGCTGGCCAGCAACACGGCGGCGAATGTTTTCCACCGCGGCTTTGTGGCCTGCGATACCTATGCCAACGGCGAACAGGCGATTGGCGCGGTCACCTGCCCTGTGCTGTTTGTGCTGGGCGCGCAGGACCAGATGACGATGGCCCGGGCCGCGCAGCCACTGATCACCAAGGCGAAAGCCGCTGGCAAAACGGTGCAGGTTGTCAACCTGCCGGTAGGCCACCACCAGATGACCGAGACCCCCGACGAAACTCTGTTTGCCATCCGCGATTTTTTGAAAGGCTGAAAAACCATGCGCTCGAAATCCCTTGTCTCCGCCCTGATTGCAGCCGCCCTGCTGGCCGCCAGCACCCTGGTTTCTGCGGCCTTCCCCGACAAACCGGTCAAAGTCATCATCGGATTCCCCGCCGGTGGGCCGCTGGACCAGCATGCGCGCCTCATCACCGACAAGCTGCAGGCCGTTCTGGGCCAACCGGTGCTGATCGACTACAAATCCGGCGCGGGCGGCACCGTCGGTGCACAGGAGGTGATGAAAGCCCCTGCAGACGGCTACACACTGATGCTGGCCAACACCGGCGTCATGGTCATCAACCCCGCCATCTACAGCAAGCTGCCCTACGCGACGCTGCGCGACTTCACGCCCATTGCCCGCACGGCGATGCAGCCGCTGGCCCTGCTGGTCAACCCCAAGGTACCCGCCAACACACTGAAAGAGTTTGTGGACTACACCCGCGCCCGGCCCGGGCAAATCAACTACGGTTCGGCTGGCAATGGCGGCATCAGCCACCTGGCGCCCGAGATGTTCAAGGCCGCAACGGGTCTGTTCATGGTCCACATTCCCTACCGGGGCAGCGCGCCGGCCTTTACCGACCTGATGGGCGGCCAGGTGCAGTTCATGGCGGAGTCGATTCCACAGGCTGCCGCCTACCACAAGCAGGGCAAGGTGCGTGCACTCGCCGTCACCAGTCGCGAGCGAAACCCGGCTTTGCCCGATGTGCCCACGGTCATGGAAACGGGCATCAAGAATTTTGAGGTGGTGGGCTTCTACGGCTTTTTGGCACCCGCCGGCACCCCCAAAGACGTGGTAGCGAAATTGAGCGACGCATTCAGGCAGGTGCTAGCCCTACCCGAAGTGCGTAACCGCATGATCACCCAGGGAGCGGACCCGGCGTTCCTGGGAGCGGACGAGTTCGCCAAATACCTCGCCGCTGAAATGCCGCGTTGGGCGGATGCGGTGGGCAAGTCGGGAGCGAAGCTCGATTAGGCCATCGTAGCTATTATTTTTATATCACCTCACGCAGCGTTATAGAGGGCCAGCGGCCGATTTGCCATATTTTCTCGGTCTGATGGGTGCGCTCCAACAGCCACGCGCTCAGCAACGGCGCCAGCGGTGTGACGTCGGGATCCACCAGCAGCACGTAGCGCGCCTCAGAGCCGGGTTGCAGCACTTCGCGCAATTGTCCGATCCAGTCAAGCGACGTGAGCGTTTGCAGCAAGGGTTCTAGTCGCAACGGGTCCACGTGCAAGACGTGGCAAAGTTGATCCAGGGTCAAACCCTTGGCTTCCCCTACCCGCGCGCCCTCGAGTTGTGCCACCACCTCCACCGAAATCTGGAAACGCCAGCCATGCGGCAGACGGCGCAGCGTGCCCCCGGCCAGCAGACTGGGCAAATAGGCCGTGAGCGCCGCGCCCAGCAACACAATGACCCACACCACATAGATCCACACCAGCAAAATGGGCAGCGTGGCAAACGCCCCGTAAACCATCGAATAGGTGGGCACACTGCTGACGTACAGCGCCAGCCCGCGCTTGGCCAACTCCATGCCGACAGAAACAAACACACCGCCAATCCAGGCATGGCCCCAACGCACATGGGTGTTGGGCACGAAGCGGAACAGCGCCGCCATGCCGCCGGCCACCAGGGCAAACTGCAGCACGTTCAACAGCAACGACAGCCCGCCAACCAAGTCGCCCACCAAACCTCGCGAAAACGACACCGCATACGACGTCATACTCAGGCTCACCGCCAAGAACACGGGCCCCAGGGTGATGCAGGCCCAATACACCATCACCCGCTGCGCAAACGGGCGCGCGGTGCGCACCCGCCAGATGTTGTTGAGTGTTCGATCGATCGTGAACACCAGCGCCAGCGCCGTGCCCAAAAGTACGGCCAATCCCACCACGCCGAGCTTGCTGGCCTTGCCCGCAAACTGGTTCAGATAGCCCAGCACCTGGCGGGCAATGTTGTCGGGCACCAGGCTCTCGATCAGCCACTTCTGCAGCACGTCCTGAAACTTTGCAAACATCGGGAAGGCTGTGAACACAGCCAGCGCCACCGTGATGAACGGCACCAGCGCAATGGTGGTCGTAAAGGTCAGGCTGCTGGCAGTCAAACCCAGGCGATCCTCGCGAAAACGCTCCCGCAAGGTGCGAATTGCGTGAATCCAGGGCACATGGGCGAATTCGTTCAGCCAGCCCCTCAAGCGTTCAAGATGTTGCATCCCGCTATGATGCCACCGACATGAATACCCCCTCCGCTTCCGTCAACACCACACGCTGGCTCGCTGTGGGCAGTGTGCTGGCACTGGTTGCCCTGTCCCTGGCGTGGGAGCTCTATCTGGCTCCGCTGCGCCCGGGCGGCTCATGGCTGGTGCTCAAGGCGCTACCGCTTTGCATTCCGCTGGCAGGCCTGCTGAAGAATCGCATGTACACCTACCGCTGGGTCAGCCTGGTGGTGTGGCTGTATTTCATTGAAGGGGTGGTGCGCGGCTGGAGCGACAGGCCCCCAGGCAACTACCTTGCCATGGCGGAAATTGCGCTGTGCATGACGCTGTTTGTAGCCTGCACCCTGCATGTGCGCCTGCGCCTCGCCCACCCACACGGACCTGACACCCCACAAGCAACCGCCCAGGTAGCACCATGAGCACACACACTGAACTACTGGAACAACTGCGCGCAGCAGTCGGCACTGCTAACGTCTTGACCGACGGCAACCTGAGCGCGTATGAGCAAGACTGGCGCAAGCGCGAGCGCGGCAAATCATTGGCCGTAGTGCGCCCAGCCAACACCGCTGCGGTGGCCGCAGTCGTCAGGGCCTGCGCGGCAGCGGGCGTGAGCATCGTGCCCCAGGGTGGCAATACCGGCATGGTGGTGGGCTCAACGCCCGATGCCAGCGGTACGCAGGTGGTCCTGAGCCTGCAGCGCATGAACCAGGTGCGCGCCCTTGATGCAGCCAACCTGACGGTCACGGTAGATGCCGGTTGCGTGCTGCAGGTCATCCAGGAAACCTGTGAAAAAACCGGCTTTCTGTTCCCGCTGAGCATGGCGTCCGAGGGCAGCTGCACCATTGGCGGCAACCTGGGCACCAATGCCGGCGGCACACAGGTGGTGCGCTACGGCAACGCGCGTGAGCTGTGTCTGGGGCTGGAGGTGGTCACACCCCAGGGCGAGATCTGGGACGGGCTGTCTGGCCTGCGCAAGGACAACACCGGCTACGACCTGCGCCACCTGATGATTGGCTCAGAGGGCACCCTGGGCGTCATCACCGGTGCCATCATGAAGCTCTACCCGCTGCCCGCAACGCAACTCACCGTCTTTGCCGCCGTGCCCTCACTTGAAGCGGCGGTGCAACTGCTGGGCCTGGCCCACCAGCACCTGAGTGCCGGACTGACCGGCTTTGAGGTGATGGGAAAATTTGCACTGAGTCTGGTTAGCAAGCACTTTGCGCAGACACGGGTGCCGCTCCAAGACCGAGCCGACACTCCTTACTACGTTGTTCTGGAGAATTCCGACCAGGAATCCGAAGCCCACGCCCGCGAGCGCTTTGAACGCCTACTGGAGGTGGCTATGGAGCGGGGCTGCGTGCTCGACGCCGTGGTGGCCGAAAGCATCAACCAGGCGCGCGCCCTGTGGCACATCCGCGAGAGCATTCCGCTGGCGCAGGCACAAGAGGGCCTGAACATCAAGCACGACATCTCCATCGCAGTGTCTCGCATTCCCGAGTTTGTGCTCCTGACTGATGCGCTGCTGGTGCAAGCCTTCCCCGGCGCACGACTGGTCAACTATGGCCACCTGGGCGATGGCAACCTGCACTACAACGTGCAGGCTCCGGCGGGCGCTGATGCCGAAGCCTTTCTGCGCGATGACGAAAAAAGCGTCAACACCATCGTATACGACATGGTGGACCGTTTCAACGGCTCCATCTCCGCCGAGCATGGCGTGGGTAGCCTCAAACGCGAAAAGCTTGCTCAACACAAATCGCCCGTTGCGCTGGGCATGATGCGCGCCATCAAGCAGGCACTGGACCCGCAGAACACCATGAACCCGGGACGGGTGCTGCAGCACTAAACCTGTCAGACGGGTGACCAATATTTCGTGCCCATATACCACTGTCAATTTTTCCTGGGCGTGGTTCCTAGACGTGGTTTCCAGGGCCGTGAGCTCGGTAGTCGCGAAGTCCCCATCTATTGTTATGCTGGGTTAAGGTACTGCGCAGCAGGTGGCGCAACAATGGGCTCTACCTTCAATTGCCACCGACCGTTATTTATGATCAACATCCGAGATTTCATGGCCCAGGACCATCTCCATTGCGATGGTTTTTTTCAGCAAACCGAACGTTTGGCCGCTGCCCAGAATTGGGCTGGCGCTGCGGCGGCCTTTGCACAATTCAAGACCCTGGTACTTCAACATTTCGATGCCGAAGAGACGTTGCTGTTTCCCGCTTTTGAAGAAAAATCCGGCATGCGCATGGGGCCTACGCAAGTGATGCGGGACGAACATACGCAAATGCGCCAACTTATGGATGCCGCAGGCGCGGCCCTGGACGAGAAGGATGGGGGAGACTACGCAGGATGTGCCGAAACGCTCTTGATCATGGTACAGCAGCACAACCTGAAGGAAGAAAATGTGCTGTATCCCATGTGCGACCAGCACCTCTTCGACCAAGCGATCGTACTGCTGCCACAACTGCAAGAACTACTACCTGGCAAAGCCACCTAATACATGGACCCAAAAAAGGCCGACAAAATCATCGATGCACGCTACATGGAGCCGCCAGAGCCCTTTGTCGCAACGATGGACGCGCTGGATGCGATGGACCCCGGTCAAACCTTGTTGCTGATACTGAACCGTGAGCCGCATCCGCTCTACCGGTCGCTGCACAAACAGGGTTATGCCTACCGGACCGAGATCACGGCGGACTACACGATTGAAATCCTGATCTGGCGAGCGCAGACCTGATGCAAGCACTTCTGTCATTCGACCAGGGACCGCCAATCAGCGCTCCGCTGCGCTACTTCATGACGGCGCCACTGTTTGCCATCTGCGCGGGGCTCCTTCTGCTGTGGAGCGGCCCCGATTTGTTTGCCTCGCGCTGGACACCGGCGGCATTGGCTCTCACGCACCTGATCACCGTAGGATTCATGATGCAGGTCATGCTGGGCGCCATGCAGCAGTTGCTACCGGTGCTGGCTGGCGCCAACATCCGCCGGCCCTTGCTGGTTGCCACGGTGGTGCATGTTGCCATCACTGTGGGTGGGGCTCTGCTGGTATTGGCATTTTTGACATCGGAGCCGAAGCTGTTTGGCTACGCTGTAGCCCTTCTCGGTGGTGGGGTAATGGGCTTTGTCGGTGCGGCCATGGTTGCACTGCATGGCGTGCCCGCAACGAGCCCGATCGTTCGGGGTATCCGTCTAGGGTTGCTGGGGCTGTGCGTAACGGTCGGCATTGGGATGCTGAATGCAGTTTCGATAGGCTGGTCACTGGCGGTGCCGTTGCAGCAATTGACCAACGTGCATCTTGGCTGGGGCTTTGTGGCCTGGGGCGGTGCGATGCTGGGCGCGGTGAGCCTTACGGTGGTGCCCATGTTTCAGCAAACGCCTAACTACCCGAACTGGTTCGGCCAGGGGTTCGCGGTGTCGGCCATCGCCAGCGTTGCGCTTTGGACGCTGGCCGAACTGACCGGCTACTCACGAAGTGCTGCGGTGCTGGCCATTGGGGTGGTGCTGGTGGCCGCATCTTTTGCACTGATGACGCTCAAAGTCCAACGTGGCAGCAAACGACCCAAACTGGATGCCGTTCAACTGCTGTGGCGAGTCGCCATGGTCAGTGCGCTGGTGGCCTGTGCGCTGTGGCTGCTGGCACAAGCATCAGACACCGTGGCCGACTGGCGGAGTTGGCCCCTGCTGTTTGGAGCGGTGCTGTTGTTTGGTGGCTTCATGTCGGTGATTCTGGGGATGCTGTACAAGATCGTTCCTTTCCTGGTCTGGCTGCACCTGCAGAACCGCGGTCATGGTCGTTTAATGGCGCCCAATATGAAGAAGGTCTTGGCGGAAAAGCACATCCAGGGACAAATGCGGGCACACTTTGTTGCCTATGGCATGTTGTTGCTTGCCGTTCTCTGGCCCGCGTGGTTTGTCTATCCTGCAGGCTTGGCACTGGTGTTTGCCAATGCATGGCTACTGCGTAATTTGCTGTCGGCAGTGGCGGTGTACCGCAGCCATCTGGCAAAGATCATTGCGCTGGACAGTCCGCAAGCCTGACCCCGCGTGGGCCCACAACTTGGGCTTACCACTAGAATTTGGCGCTAACTTGCAGCACCGTCCACACATGACCCACTCCACGCCCACTCGCCCCATCGGCAGCCAATACGAAGACTTCATGCGCCACGTCTACACCACTGGCGTTGTCAAAGCCGACCGTACCGGTACCGGCACCAAGAGCGTGTTTGGCCACCAGATGCGTTTTGATCTAAACGCAGGCTTTCCGCTGGTCACCACCAAAAAAGTACACCTGCGCAGCATCATTCAGGAGCTGCTGTGGTTTCTGACCGGGTCTTCCAGCAACCACTGGCTCAAGGAACGTGGCGTCAGCATATGGGACGAGTGGGCCCGCACTGACGGCGACCTGGGGCCTGTCTACGGTGTGCAGTGGCGCAGTTGGCCCACACCAGACGGCGGCCACATAGACCAGATTGCCGAAGTCATCAAGGCGCTCAAGACCAACCCCGATTCGCGGCGCATCATCGTCAGCGCCTGGAACGTGGCCGATCTCGACAAAATGGCCCTCATGCCCTGCCACGCCTTCTTCCAGTTCTATGTGGCTCCAGCCACCGAGGCCGGCGGCAAGGGCAAACTGAGCTGCCAGCTCTACCAGCGCAGTGCCGACATCTTTTTGGGCGTGCCGTTCAACATCGCCAGCTACGCCCTGCTGACCCACATGGTTGCGCAGCAGTGCGATCTGGATGTGGGTGACTTCATCTGGACCGGGGGCGACTGCCACATCTATAGCAACCACCACGAGCAGGTGGAACTGCAACTCAGCCGCACGCCCCACGCCTACCCCACGCTGAGAATCAAACGCAAACCAGACTCCATCTTCGACTACGCATATGAAGATTTCGAAGTATTGGGCTACCAGTGCCACCCCGCCATCAAGGCGCCAGTGGCGGTGTGATCACCCGCAAGCAAGTGCTGGCCCTTGTGGCCATCACGCTCATGTGGGGTTTTAACTGGCCCATGATGAAGTACTCGCTGCGCGAGTTGAGTCCGCTGTACTTCCGTGCACTGACCATGACTGCCGGAGCCAGCTGGCTCTTCGTCGTCTACCGCATGCGCGGTGTGCGCATGCTGCCCCGGGGCGACGAGTGGGGTACCGTGGTCAAGCTGGGCCTGCCCAATATGCTGGGCTGGCACACGGCGTCCATTCTGGGGGTGATGGAACTGGCCTCGGGACGAGCCGCCATCCTGGGCTTCACCATGCCGATCTGGACGGTGCTGATTGGCACGCTGTTTCTAGGTGAAAGACTGACTGTGCGCATTGGCGTGGCGGTGGTCGCGGTGGCCTGTGCCATTGGACTGCTGATCTCTCATGAGGTAGGCACACTGTCGGGGCACCCCGCAGGTATTGCGTGGATGGAACTGGCAGCCCTGCTTTGGGCCATTGGCACCATTCTGATACGGCGCACCCGCATCACACTGCCGGTGGAGGCACTGACGGTATGGATGATGGTTCTGACCTGCCTGTGCCTGTGGACACTGGCCATTGTGATGGAGCCCTGGCCCCGCTGGCAGTTTTCAGGGCCGATGTGGGGCAGTCTGGTGTACGGCGCTTTCATCAACTACGGCTTTTCGCAGATTATCTGGTTTGGCATGGCGCGCAGCCTGCCGCCCGCCACCAGCGCCATGAGTATCATGGCGGTCCCGCTAATTGGCACTCTGGGGGCCACCGTCATTGTGGGCGAATGGCCGCACTGGGAAGACTATGTGGCCATGGTGTGTGTGATGGCCGCCATTGCCGCCGTGCTGCTGCCCACCGGCAGAAATAGCAAACCCAATCAACCGGTCGACTGACCTCGATTAAGATTTTACCGCCCATGCAACTGCACCTCATTTTTGCCAGAGCCCGCAATGGCGTGATCGGCAAGGACAACGCCCTGCCCTGGCATCTGCCGGAAGACATGGCGCACTTCAAGCGTGTGACCATGGGTTGCCCGGTCATCATGGGGCGCAAGACCTGGGACTCACTTCCCCCGCGCTTTCGGCCTCTACCAGGGCGCGTCAATGTGGTGGTTACCCGGCAACACTCTTGGATAGAAAATGGGGCTCAGCCCTCGTACAGCCTGCGTGAGGCGCTACAATTTTGTGAGCAGTTTGAAAACGTCTGGGTGATCGGCGGTGCCGAACTCTACGCACAGGCTCTGCCCTTTGCCAACACCGCCACCGTGACCGAAATAGATGCAGCCTTCGAAGGCGACGCTTTTGCCCCACAATTCGGGCCGCAGTGGTTTGAAACGGCTCGTGAAGCCCATACCTCGGTCAACGGGCTGCCCTTCAGCCTTGTGACCTATAGCAACCCCCAACCGCAACCACGCTCTTAAGGAAAAATTACATGTCAGGACACGGCTTTCACGTACACGGCCCGCACGACCATGAACTCGAACACGCCCAAAAAGGCGGCAGCGGGCATGGCGCACACGACAACGGCGGCATGATCAATCAGATCGCCATGTTCACTGCCATCATTGCCACCATTGGCGCCATTTTTGGCTACATGGGCGGTGCCACCCAGGCCAATGCCGGGCTGTACAAAAACAATGCGGCCATCAAGAAGACCGAGGCCTCCAACCAGTGGAACTACTTCCAGTCCAAGAGCACCAAGCAGTCACTGGCCGAGATGTCGCGCGACCTATCTGCCAGGGAAGACGACAAGGCCAAATACCAGTCCAAGGTAGACCGCTACGAAAAAGAAAAAAACGACATCAAGGTGGGCGCCGACAAGCTTGAGGCCGAGGCCACCGAGTGGGACCACAAAAGCGATGAACAAATGCACCAGCACCACCGCTGGGCGCAGTCCACCACCGTGCTGCAGGTCTGCATCGCACTGGCCGCCATTGCCCTGCTGACCAAGAAGAAGTGGCTGGAATACGCCATGTTTGGCGCCGGCGCGGTGGGCCTGGCCGTTGGTGTCATGGCCGCGCTGCATATTTGACCATGCGGCTTGCCACCTGAATCGTTAATTGGGGTTTCTTGCAACTTCAAATGACTTTTTGAAACACAGTAAGTACTTGTTTTTAAAGGATTTTCTGAATCACCCCATCTCACAACGTATCACAGCTTCACGTATAATTTGTGTAGCTAGCTGTGTAGTTAGATTTCTGCCAAAGAATTAACGTTGGTGAAAAGTGAGGTGCTATGGTTCAGCTTATCAACAAGCTAAGCGATGTTCAAATTCGCCAGTGGATCAAGGCTGGCAAGCCTGTGGCTGTTTCCGATGGTGGCGGACTCACCTTCACACATTCCACTCGCGGGACCAGCGCTTGGGTACTAAGGTACCGCTACGCCGGAAGGCTCAAAGAACTGACGATTGGCCGCTATCCCGACAAGTCTCTTTCTCGCGCTCGCGAAGAAGCCAGACAAGCACGCGACAAGATTCAGAGCGGGATTGATGTAGCTCGCCAAAAGCAACTGGATCGGATCAAGCTATCACGACAAATGACTTTTCGTGAACTGGTCAACGACTACATGACCAAGGTGTCCCCTACCCTTGCAGATTCAACTGTCAAGCAGCGCACGCAACAATTCAAGAAGTTAATACTTCCCAAACTCGGAGCAGTGCCAGCGAACGAAGTCGAAACGGCAGAAATCGTTTCACTGATTGAACGGGTGGGGAAAAACTCCATCAACGTTGCTGAAATGGTGTTGACGGCTATTTCTGAGACTTTCAAGCATGGAATTGCACAGCATGCAGTAATCCATAATCCCTGCCTCGGAATATCCATCAAAGCCATTTGCGGCCGACCAGAACCGACGCGAAAGCGGCTCATGCTTACCGAAACGGAGCTACGAACAGTTCTGCCAGAGCTTCCTTTTATTGGACCCGACAACGCCTTGGCAGTCAAAATCTTGCTTGCGACTTGTACTCGTATCGGCGAGCTTGCCCGCGCTAAATGGCAAGATGTAGATTTTTCGCAAGCGGTGTGGCATGTCACTGAGGCGAATAGCAAGACCAGAAAAGAATACACAGTACCCCTTGCTCCTGCCTTAGTGGAATGGTTTAAAGAACTTGAAACCCTTGCATGCGGCTCAATATTTGTGCTGCCAGCAAGACAACAACGTCGGACGAAAAATCGTGGCGAAGAAACCTATTTTGAGCAACGTGCACTCAATTCAATGCTCCATGTGAACGGCTTTCAGTTTCCGTTTAATTCCGGTGTCGATAGCCTGTCATCCAAGTTTCCCGGTTGAACCCACCGACTTCTTTTTAATTCCTTTGAACCGAATTGGGGCGCTCGTTCTGTAGAGCACGGAT
>CANNRR010000091.1 GCA_947508055.1 Burkholderiales bacterium | reverse complement strand
CTTCAAAACCCTCAACGACACCCTGGGCCATCACCAGGGCGACCTGCTGCTTCAGCAGGTGGCGCAGCGCCTGAGGGACTGCATTCGCGACGGCGACACGGTGGCGCACCTGGGCAGCGATGAGTTTGTGGTGATGCTCGAAGACCTGAGCGAAAGCCTGCGCGATGCGGCCAACCAGGCCGAGGCGGTGGGTGAAAAAGTACTGGCCGCTCTGTCCCAGGACTACACGCTTGCCAGTGGTGCACACCACAGCACGGCCAGTATTGGCGTCACGCTGTTTGGTGGCGCGCTGCAAGAACGAAATGAAGAGCCGCTCAAACGCGCCGAGTTAGCCATGTTTCAGGCCAAGGCGGCCGGGCGCAATTCGCTGCGCTTTTTTGATGCGCAGATGCAGGCACAGGTGTCGGCCCACGCGACGCTGGAGGCTGACCTGCGAGAGGCCCTGCCGGCGCAGCAGTTCTTGCTGCATTACCAGGCACAGGTCATTGGCAAAGGGCACGTCACCGGGGTGGAAGCGCTGCTGCGTTGGCAACATCCGCAGCGTGGGCCGGTGTCGCCCGCCCAATTTATTCCGTTGGCCGAAGAGACAGGGCTGATTCTGCCGATCGGCCAGTGGGTGCTGGAGACCGCTTGCGGGCAGTTGGCCGCGTGGGCTGCCGACCCGGCGTTTGCCCGCCTCACGATGGCGGTGAATGTGAGCGCACGCCAGTTCCAACAGGCTGATTTTGTGGACAGCGTGTTGACCACGCTGGCACGCACGGGTGCCGCCCCAAAGCTGTTGAAACTGGAACTGACGGAAAGCATGCTGGTGAACGATGTGGAAACCATCATCGCCAAGATGGGCGTACTCAAGGCACACGGTGTGGGATTCTCACTGGACGACTTTGGCACGGGCTATTCGTCACTGGCTTACCTCAAGCGCCTGCCGCTGGACCAGCTCAAAATCGACCAGGGCTTTGTGCGTAACATCGTCACCGACCCCAATGACGCAGCCATTGCCAAGATGGTGGTCGTGCTGGCCGAGAGCCTGGGACTGGCCGTGATTGCCGAGGGCGTTGAGTTGCAGGCGCAAGCCGACTTTCTGGCACACCTGGGCTGCCACGCGTACCAGGGCTATTGGTTCAGCCGACCGCTGCCGCTGGTGGCGTTTGAAGCATTTGCGCGCAAGACCGCCTAACCAATGCGCCCGCAGGTGAATGAGCAGAGCAGAACACACCCGCACAAGGGAAGGCATGGATTGGGCTTAACCTGTTGCAGGACCCGATGACCTGGCTATTTTGCAAGGTGTGATCGGCTTGGCGTTCGCCTTCAAGCACGAGGTGATTGCCGAAGGCGAGGAGACACTGGCACATGGCACCGCGCTGCTGCACCTGGGCTACGCGCTGGCGCAGGGCTGCGGCATCTCTCGCCCCATGCCCGCCGACCGGTTACCCGCCTGGGCGGCCAACTGGCGACGCGAAATCTGGTGGACCCGGAGTTAACGCGCCGAGCGTAACTCCGCCAGCACTTCCTGCGTGTGCTCCCCCAGCAGCGGTGCGGGGCGGCGCACGGCGGCAGGCGTGTCGCTCATGCGCACGGGCGGACGCAATTGGCGCAGGCGGCCCTCATGCGGATGCGCCACATCGAGCCAGGCGCCCGTAGCTGCCAGATGCGGATCGCTCAGCAGGTCGTTGAGTTTCATCATGGGCATAACCGGTATGTCGTGCTCCGCCAGCACGCTGAGCCAATGCGCGGTGCTGTGGCCCCGCAGGTGGTCCTGAACAAGGCCGTAGATCGCGTTGCTGTGGGTGATGCGTGCACTCTGCGTGGTGAAGCGGGGGTCTGCCTCAAAGCGCCCGGGCTCTCCAATGAGCGCCAGAAAAGCTTTCCAGTGCGCATCGTTGTACATCAGGGCGCATACAAAGCCGTCCGCCGTGGCGTAGGGCTTGCGGTTGGGTGCCAGCATGCGGCTGTGGCCCATGGGGGCTATGGGCGGCTCCCAGGTGGCGCCACCCAGGTGCTCGCCCAGCACAAACTGCAACAGGCATTCGAACATGGGCACCTCCACGCTTTGCCCACGCCCGGTACGCACGCGCGCCAGCAGCGCAGCCATGATGGCGTGCACCATGTTCAGCCCGGTCACGCGGTCGGCAAAGGTGGCGGGCACGTAGCGCGGCTCGGGGCTGCCGCTTTGCGCCATCAACCAGGGGATGCAGGCGGCGCCCTGGATCAGGTCGTCATAGGCCGGCCAGTCTGAGTAGGGGCCGCCCTCGCTGTAGCCGTAGGCACCGCAGTAGACGATGCGCGGGTTCACTGCCCGCACTGCGTCCCACGACAGTCCCAGGCGCGCCATGCTGGCCGGACGGATGTTGTAGGCCAGCACGTCGGCCGTGGCGCAGAGTTTGAGCAGCGCAGCACGATCGTCAGCTTGTTTCAGGTCCAGCACCACCGAGCGCTTGTTGCGGTTGGCGTTGATGAAGATGTGGCCCATGCCCGGGTGTTGCATAGGCCCGGCGTGGCGCATGATGTCGCCGCCCGGCGGCTCGATCTTGATGACGTCGGCCCCGTAGTCGCCCAGGATCTGCGTAGCGTAGGGGCCCAGCACGACGCCGGTCATGTCGATGACGCGATAACCCTCCAGTGCCCCTTCAGCCACGCCATGACCCGTGAGTTGCATCACTGACGCCTTCCAGCACCGTCCGGGACGCACAGTTCTGAATTTCTATCTCGGCCATGGGGAATGATACACAGCACCCGGTTTGACGAATCTCGGATTTCAGGCCCCTTTAACGCTACCATCTGCCATTTCCTCCACATCCCTCTTTTTCAGGGTCACTCATGAGAACCATTTCCTCCTCCTTGTTCTGGCTGCTTGCCGCTGTCGGCAGTGTCTCCAATGCCGTGGCACAGGCCCCGAACGTGCCTGCGGCGTCCACCGTCGGCACGACAAGCGTTGCGCCGCCATCCACAAAAATAACGTCCGTTGAGGGCATCACGGAATACCGATTGCCCAATGGACTGCGCGTGCTGTTGGCCCCGGACACCTCCAAACCGACCACCACGGTCAACATCACCTACCTGGTGGGCAGTCGGCATGAAAACTATGGCGAGACCGGCATGGCCCACCTGCTGGAGCACCTGGTGTTCAAGGGCACGCCCACCCAGGGCAATATCATGACCGAGCTGGGCAAGCGCGGCATGGACTTCAATGGCACCACCTTTACCGACCGCACCAATTACTTTGAAACCTTTCCCGCATCCGACGAAAACCTGCAGTGGGTGCTGGCCATGGAAGCCGACCGCATGGTCAACAGCTTTATCGCGCGCGCTGACCTCGACAAGGAATTCAGCGTGGTGCGCAACGAGATGGAGCGTGGCGAAAACCGACCGAACATGGTTCTTTACACCAGACTGATCGCCACCAGTTTTGACTGGCACAACTACGGCAAGAGCACCATTGGCGCACGCTCCGACGTGGAAAACGTGAAGATCGAGAACCTGCAGGCGTTCTACCGCAAGTACTACCAGCCCGACAACGCGGTGCTGACCGTTACAGGAAAATTCGACCCAACGAAAACACTTTCACTCATTGAGAAGGGGTTTGGCACGATCCCAAAACCGACCCGGGCGATTGAGTCGACCTACACGCTCGATCCGCCTCGTGATGGCGCCCGTGAAGTAACCGTCAACCGGGTTGCCGACACCTATCTGGTCGCGGCACTCTACCCCACCGCAGCGGGCGCGCACCCGGACTCAGTCGCCCTGGCAGCCTTGGGAGAAATCCTGGCAACACCACCCGCAGGCAGACTGCACAAGACTTTGGTCGAGCGCAAAAAGGCATCGCAGACTTCCGTCTGGGCATTTGATTTTGCAGAGCCAGGCTATATGATTTTTTGGGCCGAGCTATCCAAGACACAGTCGATGGCCGAGGCACGCAAGCTGATGCTCGAGCAGTTGGAAAATGTGAAGAAGCAACCCATCACCGCCGATGAACTCAAGCGCGCCAAGGCGTCCATGCTGAGCGACATTGACAGCACCATCAACAAGTCCCAAAGCCTGGCCATTGCGCTGTCGGAATCGATTTCCAAGGGTGACTGGCGCCTGTTCTTCCTGACGCGTGACCGGGTAGAGGCGATGACCGTGGCGGACGTGCAGCGGGTGGCGGAAAACTACCTCAAGGAATCCAACCGGACCGTGGGACTGTTTATCCCCACCAAGACCATCGACCGCACCGAAATTCCCAAGACGCCCGACGTGGCGCAACTGGTCGCCAACTACAAAGGCAAGGCCGCAGTGGCGGATGGCGAAGTTTTCGACATCGCCCCCGCTGAAATCGAGAAACGCACCACGCGCCAGACACTGCCCAATGGCGCCAAGGTCGTGCTGATCCCCAAGAAGACCCGGGCCGAAGCCGTGGCGGGAGAGATCATGCTCGAGTTTGGTGATGAGAAAAGTCTGTTTGGACAAGCCCCAAAGCTCGATATGGCGGCCAATATGCTGCTGCGTGGCGCCGGCAAACGCAGCCGCACCGACATCACCACCGAGCTCGACGCGCTGAAAACCAAACTGAGCATTTCCAGCCAGGGACAAACGCTGAACCTGCGATATGAGACAGTACGCGCAAGCCTGCCAGCGCTAATGGCACTTATCCGCGACGTGCTGCGAGCCCCAACTTTCCCTGCCGCCGAGTTTGAACAGTTGCGCGAACAGGGCATTACCTTCACCAATGCCCAGCGCAGCGAGCCCAATGCCATAGCCTCGCAGGAGTTGTCGCGTGCTCTGAACCCCTACAAGCGTGGCGACATCCGTTATGCAACCACGTTTGACGAGCGCATCGACGACTACAAGGCTACCAAGCTCGCCGATGTCAAAAAATTCTACGGCACCGTGGTAGGCGCCAAGGCCGGTCACTTCTCCATGGTGGGTGATTTCGATGCCAAGGAGATGGAAGCCGCTGCCCGCACCATTCTGGGTGACTGGAACAGCAGACTAGCCTTCAGCCGGATACCGCGGCCTGCCAGCGCCGCCAAACCGGACAGCCGTTTGCTGGAAACCCCGGACAAGGCCAATGCGATATTGCTCGCCGGTTTGCCACTGGTCCTGCAAGACAACTCGCCAGACCATGACGCAATGCTGGTGGTCAACGAGGTCATGGGTGGCGGCACCCAATCCCGCCTGATGGAACGCCTGCGCCAGAAGGACGGCATGAGCTATGGCGCCGGTAGCCAGATGCAAGTCTCCGGGTTCGAGCCCAACGGTCAATTCACGTTGTACGCCATTTTTGCACCGCAGAATCGCGAGCGGGTGCAGGCTGCGGTGAAGGAGGAACTTGATCGACTGGTGGCCAACGGCATCACCGAAGCGGAACTGGTCGATGCCAAGAAGAGCCTGGACCAGCAACGCAAGACCACGCGTGCCCAGGACCCCGCTTTGGCATGGGCTCAATTGAACCACGGCCGCCTGGGCCGCACCATGCTCTTTAGCGCGCAATCCGACGAACGGATTGACAAGCTGACCGTTGCCGAGGTCAATGCCGCCCTGCGCAAGTACCTCGAACCGGGCAAATTGCACAATGTGTATGCGGGCGACTTTGTGGGTGCTGCGAAAAAGGCCGAGGCGGGCAAGTAACCCACGCCCAGCGACCGGGCTGAGCGGGCTGAGCCGGCGCAGAATTACAAACGGGGTCTACAGGCCTATTCCGGCGTAATGTTTGCTGCTTTGACCCAGCCCGACCACTTCTTGATTTCGGCGTCAATGGTCCTGGCCAATTGCGCCGAATCCTGATAGTCCACGTCAATGCCAACGCCAGCAATTTTCTCGCGCACCTCGGGCTTGGCCATGACGGCGGCAAACGCGGTGCCGACCTTGGCTTTCACGTCGGCCGGCAGATTGGCCGGCGCCATCACGCCAAACCAGGCACCCATGGCGTAATCTTTCACGGTGTCTCCAATCGGGGGCACTTGCGCTGCCTTACCCGCCCGCTTGGCGGTGGTAACGCCCAGGCCGCGCAGTCGGCCACCGTTCATTTGCGACACGGCATTGCCCACATCAGCAAAGGCAAACTGCAGGTTGCCACCCAGCAGGTCGGTCAAGGCAGGCGGAATGCTCTTGTAGGGCACACTCAGAAAATCCAGCCCGGCCATCTGGCCCAGCAAGGCGGCCGAGACCAGCGAGCCCGACGAGCCGTGGCCATACGCCAGCTTGCCCGGGTTTGCCTTGCCGTAGGCGATGAACTCTTTCATGTCCTTGGCCGGGAAGTCGGCCTGCACCATCAAGATAAAACCGGTCTCGCCAATCTTGCCAATCGGGGTGAAGTCTTTCACCGGGTCATAGGAGAGCTTTTTGTACAGGCTCACGTTGGCAGCCTGCGTGGTGCTGGTAGTCACCAGGAAGGTGTAGCCGTCACCCGGCGCGCCCTTGACTGCCTCGGCACCCAGAATGCCGTTGGCGCCGGCCTTGTTCTCTACCGTGGCGGTTTGGCCCAGCGCCTCGCCCATGGCCTGCGCAATGATGCGGCCCACGGCATCAGTCGCACTACCGGCCGAGAAAGGAATGACAAACTTGAGCGGCTTGGCCGGGTAGGCCTGTGCGACTGCCTGGCCAGACCATGCGGCCAGCAAGGACAAAGTGGCAGCGGCGGCAAAGCGTGCGGCCCGGCGTTTGAGGGGATGGTGAATCGTCATGCTGAGCGCTCCTGATGGTTGTGGGCGCCATCGTACCAAAGGGATGCGGAAATTTTGGCGTGCTAGCATCCAGCCGCCCTTCTGAAGCCCCCACCCATGAGCCTTAACCGCGACGACAACCGCTTTGACATCCTGCGTCTGCTGGCGGCCTGGCTGGTGCTATTCAGTCACTGCTTTCCGCTGGGTGGAAGATCGCAAGACGAGCCGCTGTTCGCCGCACTGGGCATCGATACGCTGGGCGGCGTTGGGGTTGCGATTTTTTTTGTGCTCAGCGGCTACCTGGTGACGCTTTCGCTGGAGCGCAGTCCAGACTTGCTGGATTTCACCCGTCGACGCATGCTGCGCATCTACCCGGGCCTGGTCGCCATCTGCCTGCTCAGCGTGCTGGTTCTGGGTCCGCTGATGACCGCGTTGCCCCAAACGGTGTACTGGCACCACTACCTCACCTTGCATTACCTGGAGAACGCCAGCGCCTGGTTCGTTCAATACCCGCTGCCGGGGGTTTTCGCCCACAACCCAATGCCGTATGCGATCAATGGCTCGCTGTGGTCGCTGCCATACGAAATCACCTGCTATCTGGTGCTGGCCGGTTTGAGCCTGGCGCCGGGCCCATTACGGATGAAGGTCACGCTGGTCATGGTCGGCGTGGCAGCTGTGCTGCTGGTGCGTCCGCCTTCGCCCGTACTGGGCCCGTTCGACCCATACCTGTGGATGGACTATTACCACAGCAAACTGGGTCTGCTGTTTGCGCTGGGCTCGTTTTTCGCACTCTGGCGCGCGCGCATGCGGCCCACGCTGTGGCACGCCTTGCCGCTGCTTGCCACAGCACTGTTCCTGCCGCACGGCACCGTGCAACTCCTGTTGTACCTGATGGGTCTGGGCACTCTGACCCTGTGGGTGGCCCTGTACGGGCGGTGGTTGCCGCGCTTGTCTGCCCGTATGGGCGACTGGTCGTATGGCGCCTATCTGTACGGCTTTCCGGTGCAACAAGTGCTGGCCCATTTCAAGCTGCATGAGGCAAGCTTCCCGGGCTATGTGCTAGCCTGCACTCTGGTGACCTTTGGGCTGGCGGCCGTGTCCTGGCATCTGATCGAAAAACAGGCCCTGCGTTGGAAGTAGTTGTCGCCTGCGCTTCTCAATCCCCACCGCCACAACCGCCGCCCTCACCTCCCCCACCGCCACCACCACTGTCGCTGGACGAGTCACTACCGCCAAAGCCGTCGCCATCACCTGCCGCACCGCCGCCATCGCCACCGCCAAAACTGGTCCCGCAATAGGCGTCGGAGCCGCTTTGGCGGTTAATGTCGCCGCAATCTGGAACATAGTTGAAGCCACCGTCGACCGCAAACTTCTTGTCCAGTGCAAACAGCAGCGGCAAGCGGCTGGGCTTGCGGGGGTCAATGCTCTCTTCCTTGCAGGCCCAGTACCAGGTGCGACGCAGGCCGTCGTTGCGCTTGGGGTCGCGCCCCAGCACCTCGGCCGGCGTGTGGTGCATGAGTTTGCCAAAGGCGGCGTCGCACCAATCCTCGTAGGCGCGGGTGTGCAGGATGAATTCGTGCCAGGCGGCATCGACCACTTTGGATGGCATGGCAACGAACTGGCGGTTGCTGCGCAAATGCGCCATGAAAAACTGGCGCAAGCCGTGCAGCACCAGTTCAACGTCTCTGGGCACCAGTTGCGGGTATTGCGCCAGAAGCTTGGCACCCAGAAAACGCGGAAAAGTGGATTCGCGAATGAACTGGCGGCGCAGGCTGATCTCCCACGCACGCAGCGCACTGTATAGCGCCAGGCAGACGATGGCAAAAATCACCAGCCCCACACCGTGCACCACAAAGTAGCCTGCCAGCGGCAGCAACGGAAACGCCAGGTACTTGAGTGCCAACAGCAGCCGAATGCCGCGTCGACCAGACGTTGGCAATTGGATACGCAGCTTCACACGATGATCCCGCGCTGGCGGGCCCGCTCTTCCTCTTGCTGGCGCAGCACACGGCGCTGCACCTTGCCGGTGGTGGTCATGGGCAGTGCGTCGACGAATTCAATTTCTTTCGGGTACTCATAGGGCGCCAGAAGGGCCTTGACGTGGTTCTGCAACTCCAGTGTCAGCCTGGTATGCAATTGGGCTGTAGCCCCCGGATCACTTGCGCATGCCGCTATAAAATCAGGAGCAACAACCACGTATGCCTTGACCACCGACCCGCGCTCGACGTCGGGCTTTGGCACCACCGCCGCATTGGCCACTGCCGGGTGCTTGACCAGGCAGTTCTCAATTTCACCGGGGCCAATGCGGTAGCCCGCGGCCTTGAAGACGTCATCCGATCGGCCCTGATACCACAGGTAGCCATCGGCATCGCGCACGGCCTGGTCACCGGTGCGGCACCAGTCACCGGTGAATTTGGACTGTGTCGCCGCTTCATTCTTCCAGTAGCCCAAAAAGAAGATCGGGTCGGGGTGGCCGTGCATGTCGAACCGGTTGAGCGCGACGTCCCCCGGCACGCCCACCAGGCACTCGTTGCCGTCGTCTTCAATGACCTTTACCTGATGGCCGGGGTAACCCATGCCCATGCTGCCGGGCTTGGATGGCCACAGCCGGTTGCAGTTGCCGACGATGTAGTTGATCTCGGTCTGGCCGAACATTTCGTTGGGTTTTACGCCAAGCTGACTTTCGCAATACGAAAAAACGGCGTCGCCGACCGCCTCGCCGGCACTCATGATGGCTTGCAACTGGAGCCTGAACTGCTGCTGCACCGTCTTCTGCACGGTTCCGGGGTAGGCCTTCATCATGGCCTTGAGCGCCGTGGGGAACAGAAAGGTGTGCGTCACGCCGCATTGCCCCATCAACTCCAGCGCGGTCTGCGGGCTGAAGCGCCCATTGTGCGCAACGATGGGGCGACCGAAGTAGAGGGTTGGCAGCAAGGCGTCCATCAGACCACCGGTCCAGGCCCAGTCAGCCGGGCTCCAGAAGATGGCCTGCGTGCTCTGCAACGCCGTGTCCACAGTCGGATCAAAGCCAAACCAGTTCTGGCTGGCGACAAAGCCCGACAGGTTACCGATCAATGCCCGGTGCGCCAGCAGCGCGCCCTTGGGGTTTCCGGTCGTGCCACTGGTGTAGATCAGGACGGCGGGGTCGTCGGCAAGCGTCTGCACCAACGTGAAATGGGTGCTGAACTGGGCCAGCGTATCGCCAAACTCGCAGTCGGCCTGGCCTAACACTGCGTCTGGCGCGCCCACGCCCACCACCGTGCGCAGTTGCGGGCAATGCTTTCGGGCCAGGCGCAGGTCGGCCAGGGAAGATGCATCGGCAATGGCCAGCACCGCGTCGCTGTCCTGCAAGCGAAACTCCAGTGCATCGGGTCCGAACAGCAGCGACAGTGGCATGGCAATCGCCCCCATTTGCAGCACCGCGATGTAGGCCACGGCCGTCTCAAAGCACTGCGGCATGACGATGGCCACCCGGTCACCCCGTACAACGCCCTGGGCGACCAGCGCGTTGGAAAGCCGGTTGGCGTGCTCCTGCAACTTCGCATAGGTATAAAAAACGTCGCCAACCCCTGCCGAATATGCGTGAATAGCTATATTTTTTGCAGCATCTTGTCGCGCCGCCCAGCGTGCGCAGCAGACCTGGGCAATGTTGAAATGCCGGGGCACAGCCCAGGTGAAATTCCGGTGCAGGCGCGAATAGGCATCAGGAACCCCGCCCAAAGCGGGCGGCGTGGCGCGCAAGGGTGGTGTGGCGTTGTCACTGCTTTGACTGACTGGCATGCTGTGTCTTTCGTATGATGCCCCGAATGTACCAAGTCAAAAAACATTTCCATAGCGAGTTTGTCCCTATACGCAACCTGCAATACCACGTGCAGGTCTGGGGCGAACCGTCTGCCGACAAGACTCCGTTGGTGATGGTTCATGGCTGGATGGACGTCGCCGCCAGCTACCAGTTTGTGGTGGACGCCTTTGCGCAGGACCACTACATCATTGCACCCGACTGGCGCGGCTATGGGCGTACAAGGTCAGGGGGCGTGGACAACTTCTGGTTCCCCGACTACCTGGCCGATCTGGACTTTCTGCTGGACCATTACTCGCCAGACCGTCCGGTCGACCTTGTCGGCCACAGCCTGGGCGGCAATGTGGTCATGCTGTATGGCGGCGTGCGGCCCGAGCGCATCCGCCGCCTGGTGAACCTGGAAGGCTTTGGCCTGCCCGCCACCACGCCCGACATGGCCCCTGCCCGCTACGCCAAGTGGATGGACGAACTGAAGAAGCTGCACCGCGGCGAGCTGGACATGCGCGCCTATGACAGCATCGACGGCGTGGCCCGCCGGCTGATGAAAACCAACCCGCGACTGGGCCAGGACAAGGCCGACTGGCTGGCCCAGCAATGGGCCAGTCAGGACGATCAAGGCAAGTGGTCCATCCAGGGCCAGTCTGCCCACAAGGTCATCAGCGCGCACCTATACCAGCACGAAGAAGTACTGGCCCTGTACCGCCGCCTGAGCATGCCGGTGCTGGCGGTGGAAGCATCCGACAACAGCCTGGACCTGTGGTGGAAGGGCAAGTTCACGCTGGCGCAGTACCACGAGCGTCTCCAGAGCGTACCCAACATCGAAATCGCCTTGATTGGCGACGCAGGTCACATGATGCACCACGACCAGCCGCAGGCGCTGGCAGAGATGATTGAACGGTTTATTGCCTGAAACTCCAATCCACATTCAAACGGATGTGGCTTTCGGGCGGAAACGATCGCATTGGGGGAGCAACTTAGGGCAACAACTCCGAAATCTGTACGCAGGCACATACCTGACGGTCAGATTTCTCGGATGGATACCGGCATCGCGCCCGAGGCAGACCTTGGTCGCTGCTGCCTGGAACGTTGGAATTGCCGTAAAACCGGGATACATGACTGCCGACTTTCAGCGGCTTTGCCAGAACGCGTCGAACCGAGCCTTGGTATTTACCTATTGGTAATCGCCGAAATTTAAAATAGGATGCGCGACGCTCACTTGAATCAGTCTGAAAAATGATGTTATTCAAACCCACAAGTCCCCAAGACTGGGAACACTGGCTGGCCCCCGTTCATAAGCAACTTTTCGATGAGTTGTGCCGGTGGATCGACTCCCACCTGGAAGAATCGATCGGTTGGCAACAGTTGATGGCGCAAAGCGGGCTTCAGTACCATACGATTCAATCGCTTTTTTACAAATACCAGACCATCACGCCAATGACCTGGATACGGCGCAGACGAGAAATAGCTCAAAATGCCGGAGGACGACGGCGTTCGACTGGATATAGTCATGCAGCGAAATGAGTCAGCCAACAGCGGTGCAGCGGCACTGTAACTGACCAAGTTTCATCACCCACAACTGAACCTCCTCGACATCACGATGCCGCTTGGGTCGATAGCTGACTGAACTCGCCATCTGGTTTTGGACCCGCCACTGCACCACTCCAAATCAGCTTGAATCACGCCCAGGCTTCAGTCGTAGGGGTTGACAGACCACGCAGCATGAGAAAATAGTCGGTTATTCAAGAATTAACCGCATAGGACAGCACCATGGAAGCAGAACGCATCAACCTCATTGGCACCCAACTCAATGGCCTGACTGCTCGGACCCAAGAGTTACGGGGGTATCTTTGACTACGATGCCAAAGCCGAACGCCTGCGCACCGTTGTCGCGTCACTAGAAGACCCGACCGTCTGGAACGACCCCAAACGCGCCCAGGAACTGGGCAAAGAGAAGAAGGCTCTGGACGGCGTGGTGGTCACTATCACGGATCTGGAAAGTGAACTGTCGGACAACCTCGAACTGTTCGAGATGTCCAAAGCAGACGGCGACGAGGCCGGCCTGATCACCATCGAGGGAGAGACCGCCAAACTGGCCGCCATCATTGAGGGGCTGGAGTTCCGCCGCATGTTCAACAATCCCGCAGACCCGCTGAATTGCTTTCTGGATATCCAGTCTGGCGCGGGCGGCACTGAGGCTTGTGACTGGGCCAGCATGCTGCTGCGCCAGTACCTCAAATATGCCGAGCGCAAAGGCTTCAAGACCATCATTGAAGATGAGACCGCGGGCGACACGGCAGGCATCAAGGGTGCCACCATCAAGATCGAGGGCGAATACGCCTTTGGCCTGTTGCGCACTGAAACCGGCGTGCACCGTCTGGTACGCAAATCGCCCTTTGATTCATCCGGCGGGCGCCACACCAGCTTTGCCAGCGTGTTTGTGTACCCTGAGATCGATGATTCGATCGAAATCAACATCAACCCCAGCGACGTGCGGGTGGACACCTTTCGCGCCAGCGGCGCCGGCGGCCAGCACATCAACAAGACCGACTCTGCCGTACGGTTGACCCACCTGCCCACCGGAATCGTGGTCCAGTGTCAGGATGGGCGCAGCCAGCACGGCAACCGCGATGTGGCCTGGAAGCGCCTGCGCTCCAAGCTCTACGACTTTGAAATGCGCAAACAGCAAGAAGAGCAACAGAAGCTGGAAGACACCAAGACCGATGTCGGCTGGGGTCACCAGATTCGAAGCTATGTGCTGGACAACAGCCGCATTAAAGACCTGCGCACCAATGTCGAGGTGTCTGCTACGCAAAAGGTGCTGGACGGCGACCTTGATGTATTCATTGAAGCGTCACTAAAGCAGGGCGTCTAGATACATGACCCCCACGCTTATCACTGCGTGCACTGCGCTGCCCTACAAAAACTTATCT